>NZ_CP197413.1:988500-1318000 GCF_052161635.1 Lacunimicrobium album | reverse complement strand
AAAACCAGAGGACAATCAAAGCCCAACCCCCCGTAGGGTCCGCTGTGCGGACCGTTCTTGGTACTCTCCGCACTACGCCTTGAACGCCTCTTTCAACATCGCCAGCGACTTCTCGACGCCCTCTCTGGGCTCCGCATTCCCTTCAAACTCCAGCGACACATACCCCTTGTAATGATTCGCGGCAAGAATCTGCGCGACCTTCGGATAATCAATCTCAAGCGTATACCATCGTCCGCCGCCGAAGTACGTCTTCGCCTGCACCAGGACCGCATGCGGTGCCAGTTCTTCGAGTTGAGGAATTGAATTCTCCAGGAAGTTCCCGGTATCCATCGTCACTCGCAACCAGGGGGACTTGATCTCATTGACGACCTTCATGACCCCAGCCGAAGTCCGCCCCAAGCCCCAGTGATTCTCCAGCCCCAATAGCACGCCACATTTCTCCGCGGTCGGCAGACAGGCAGACAGCCCCTCGTTGACCCACTGAAAGCCCTGCTCTTCGGTGCAACCTTCGCGAACAGGTTCAATCCCCTTATTCGCCATCAGGTCATCGAAATCCTTGCTCGTCCCCCATGTTCCGGTATTCACGCGAAGCGTCGGAATCCCCAGTGCGTAGGCCATTTCAATGCAGTGAATCGTATGATCGACATTCTTCTGCCTGACCGCTGGGTCCGGATTCAAAAAGCCCTGGTGAGTTGAGAAGCCACACAGATCCAGCCCATTGATAAAGGCTCGCTTCTTCAACTGCTGCAGGTACCCGTTGTCTTCACTCGTCATCTGACGATGGAGAATCTCGACCCCATCGAATCCCAGCTCGCCCGCAATGTCGATGCACTTCTCGATATCGCGATAATCTTCATGCTGAAACTGCCAGAACGAATACGTCGAAACCGCGAAGCGTTGTCTGCGTTTTGTCACTGTTGCGTCAGCCTGGCTGGCGTTCACACTCGATGCACCAGAAGCAGCCGCAGCCAATCCACCCAGACCAACAGCCGTCGCGGAAAGAAAGTGACGTCGAGACAGTTCGCTCATATTCAGACTCCATGTTCCATATCAAAAGCAGCGAGCAGGATTGTTTCAGTATACCCGACAGTCGGCTCATTCGGAGAGACTTTGCACGCCCATTTTCGTATCTTCCAAAACGGTGAAATATCAGTCGCTCACCTTCCAACATCACGGCGACGCGAGCACCGCCAGATCGAGATCGCCATCCGTCTTCCAGGGATCACCCCCGCCGTTCTTGCCGGTCCGTTCCGATTGAAACCCGGTCACGACATCAAAGAACGACACCGCATTGATCGCCTTCAGTGACTCGATCACATGATCTCGTTCTGTATCGATATCTTCGCCAATATGATGCGTGATCTGTCCGGTCGTGTGACTGAGCCCGACATGCGTATCAAACGTCGCTGACCCGATCCATACCGGCCCATGGTCTGGATCTGCCTGATCCATCTTCCAGAACCTGACGTGATGCCGCTGTCTGGGACTCGACCCCACTGGCATTTCAAACGCAATGTCCTGCTTCCGGCCATAAAGAAAAAGATCACTGACCGGCGCCGCATCATACGGACGGTCCAGGACCGTATCCGCAGCGATCCGGAGGTCCGCTCGAATCCCCAGTCGATTCGCCACATACCAACCCGCTTTCTGCATGGTCGTCACGAGCAGTTGATCCTCACCGATCAACGCGACATTCAACGGGTCTCCGGGATGGCCATCATGAGTCGATGTCACCCGAGGATGATTCGTGAAGTCCGGATGATAATGCGCATACCCTTCCCAGATCAGCGGCAGCGTCCAATACGCGATCACGAAATAGACGACCAGCAGCACAACAAAGTACTTGATGGCTATCTCATGGATGCGTCGTTTTTTCTTGACTTGCTCTTCGCTCATAATCCCTGCCGTGCCATCGTGATGAGCATCGAGTCTGGCAATGGCGAGACTCCCAGCTGTCGAAGCATATTAATGGCCTGGGCCGACGTGAAATGGGCGTGCGTGCAGACATGCAGCAGGACATCTCTGGCAGTGGTTCCCATCAACCCCTGTATCGATTGACGATGGATCGTCTCCAACAGCTTCTCCTCCGTCAATGTCTCCAGATAGCGCGTCCATTCTTCATCCAGCGCCGAACACCGCTCACGGAGTTCACCGATCGAACGAATCGGATTCTCGCCTTCCTGATTGCCGGTCAACTTTCCTGCGAGGTCTCCAGGACACAACCCTTTCGGATTCCCGCTCAAAGCTTCCAGCCAGACATACTCTGCACCGTGCATGTGGGTCAGCGATTTCCACACAGTCCCCTGCCCGATTTCAAACGGCTGCTTCAACTGCTCCTCAGTCAGCAGTTCACACGCCTGGAGCAGATTCCCCATCACCCACATCCGATGCTGATGCAGGCGACTGATCACCTCGACCGACATACTCTCGCTCCCTTTTCCAGACATTAAGCGTCCGAAGTCACCCACGCCCAGGCAGCGTCCAGTTCCGACACATCGAAGTACTTGATCGTCGCCATCGTGAATGGCTTGCAGACCGACGCCATGTACTTCTCCCAGGTCGACTCGCCAACCAGCGCCAGCCGCTCGATCTTCGTACAATGTGTCGTCGAGAACTTGATATCATCCCACAACGCCGCGACGTCCCAGCCGCTGAACTCATGAAAGACCGCCAGAACACGGGTTTTGCCATGTGCTGCAATCGACTCATCGATCAGCGGGACGAAGGTCTTGTAATCTTCGTCATGCAGTTTGCCTGATAGCTTAAACGCCAGAACACGGTCATCCGAACTGGTCAATCGCTCGATCATCTTGTCAGTCCTCTTAGAAATAGAAACCCATCGTGAGCATTCCACCACAGTAGACAGATCGCTTCACGAAATCCAGCAGGTGATCAATGAACATCCCGAAATGAACTTACCGACTTGTCACACTCATTCTGTCTGTTTGAAAATTCGACGCCAAGTCGAAACAAGTGATCTTTCCCCAAATCGCGCGTCTGAAAAGAATAGAGGCTGTTCGATATTCTCCTTCTGAATCAGGCCAAAGCACATGTCCCGAATCCTCGCCATCATCTTCCTCTTCGTCTGTAGCGCGAACATCTCCTGCGCGGAAGAACCCCGCGAGCTTGATGCGATCCTCTCCCCCGACGATGGCAAAATCGTCATCACCAAAGAACAGGACCGCGTCCTCGTCACCCTCCACAGTGAACGCGGGATTGGAAAAGCCGTCCTCAAGCGCCTCGGCGAAAAATGGCCCAGCCAGATCACGTTGAGAATTCATCTCTCCGGGCTGGAGTCATTCAAAATCACCACACCCTCAACCCGTCTGTCATGGTCCGTCTCCAGTCACGGGCAACAGGAATCGATGGTCACGTTACTGGAAGATTCGAAAGAAACAGCGCTCAAGCCAGACCATGAACTTTACTCGCCGATCACCATCATCCCGAAGAAAGCAACCATCCCGCTTTCTCAGGAGTCCTACTTTGAAATCGTCCTCCCTGCCCCCTTACTGAAACCCGACGAATCGGAGCTTCAATTGCAGTGGATCGATTTCTACCGCAATTGAGACGTGGAAGACTAAGATCAGACGTCGCACAAGTCGCACATCGTTTCCCGGCGCAATGAGAATATCATCTCGTGAAATCATTGGCTTTCGTCTAGAGAATAATCGTGGGTTGGTTCGTGTTTCCGCTTCAAAGTCACATCAACAGGGCTTCCATGATCCTCTAAAATAGTGGGCTGAAATCGACGCGGGTCGGTACGCGGAACAATCGCCCGACATCCATCTTTTGCTACAGGAGAACTTTCTATGAAATCATCATTCGCCTCGCTGATTCTCGGCTTGATGTTCGTCGGGCTGAATACACTCGCTGCCGCTGCTGAGCCGGAGGCAGGGTTCGTCTCGATCTTCAACGGCCAGGATCTGACCGGTTGGATCGGAAACACCAAAGGCTACAAAGTGGAGAGCGGAAGCATCGTCTGCGATCCTAATGCGGGTGGCGGCAACCTCTTCACCGAAAAGGAATATCCGAACTTCGTTCTCAGGTTTGAATTCAAACTCCCTCCCGGCGCCAACAATGGTCTGGGTATTCGCGCCCCCTCCACGGGAAATGCCGCCTACGAAGGTTTTGAACTTCAGATCCTTGATGACACTCACGAAATGTACAAGGACATCAAGCCTTACCAAAGCCACGGCTCGCTGTATGGTCTTGCCCCGGCCAAGCGTGGTTTTCTCAAACCGGTCGGCGAATGGAACGAAGAGGAAGTCACGGTCGATGGCAACATGATCAAGGTTGTCCTGAATGGCACCGAAATTCTGAATGTTGACCTGGAGGAACTTCGCAACAAACCCTCCATGGACGGCCAGAAACATCCGGGACTTGATCGAGTGACTGGTCACATCGGATTTTTAGGACACGGCGATAAGGTTGAGTTCCGCAACTTGCGAATTAAAGAGCTGCCATCGAAGTAAGGAAACTGTATCTTGGGAATGAAGCGAGGCTGGCGTCCTGCCAGCCTTTTTTATTGATAGACACAGCGCTTAAATAATCCCATGATCATGAATCCTTTTCGTTCTCGCGACGCAGTTGAGAATATCACCCATGCACGACAATCCCTATAAGCCACTCGAACTTCCGGAAGAACAAAGCTTCGAGTCGGGCGGCAAGAACGCATCGCCTGACTTAAAGAGATTGGCAAGCCGCCAGCGACAAATGTTGTTCTCATTTTTGCTTTGCGCATCTTCCTTGATATTGATGAACTTTATCATCCCTGCCTTTATCAGAATGCCGCGAGAGAATCCGATGACTGCTGTTCTTCTCACGGGCATGATTGCGACCATCATCGTCTTTGGTGCCAGCTTATTCTGGTTTTTTACTGCCACATTTTTGCTCGCTAATGTCTTGCTACCAACACTCGCTGCCATCCTCTGTGTATTTGTATCTTTTATACCCATTTTAACCCTCGGGATTCTGTTCGCTTTGAATTATCTCGCCATCAAACGCTTTCGCAAGCACGGAATCATGGTTGGCTTCATGGGGATCAGCCCGAGTCAATTAGACGCGATGGCTGCGACTGCTGATTGATATGGCTGAGTCAACAGCAGCGACCTGTCGTGATCAATGACGCGTGTTGATTTTTGCTGCACTGACATGCCCTGTCATGCGTAGCTCCATGGCAGTCTAAGAGCGAGTCTTCTAATTGATGTTTTGCGCGAAATGTAGGGTGCTGGTGAGTCTTCGAACCGCACCAGAACGACATTCATTCGCACAATTGGTGCGGTTCGCAAAGCCTCACCAGCACCCTACAAGGAATTAGAAGACTGCGTCTAAGTAAATCGCGATGGACGGATCTAATCGCGATGAGCTAAACCTTGTGTCATGTTGAAACAAGTATTCACTCTCATCCTGGCGATCATTTACTCACTCGCGATGGACGCATGCTTGGCTGCGCCACCTGTGAATCCTGCCCAGGCCATTGAGATGCTCAAGCGGGCGAGGACGGTTTATCACTGGGACGAAGCAGCGGAGCCGTTTCATATTGTTGGGCCGATTTACTTTGTCGGGACCAGGGGGCTCGGGGCGTTTCTGTTGCATGGGACCGACGGGGACATGCTGATCAATACGGGGATGCCAGGGTCGGGGCCGATGCTTGAGGCTTCGATACGCAAGCTGGGGTTTGATCCGGGTCAGTTAAAAGTGCTGCTCGCGGGGCATGCGCATAGCAGTCATGTCGGCGGGCATGCGTACCTGAAGAAGCTGACAGGGGCGAAGATTGCGTTCGTGAAAGAAGAACAGGAGTTGTTCGAATCAGGCGGCTCGAAAGACTTTCTCTACGGCGGAATTAAAGAATTTCGATTCGACGCGTCGGACGTTGATCGCGTGCTTGAGGACGAAGAAGTCATTACCCTGGGGGATCTGTCTGTGCAAGTCTTACGCACTGGCGGCCACACTCACGGCGCGACGACCTACGCCATGACCGTGACTGATAGCGGGAAGACGTATCGCGTCCTCTTCCCCAACGGGACAACCATCAACCCGGGCGTTCAGCTGGTGTCGCAGCCATCGTATGAAGGAATCACGGAGGACTATCGACGCACATTCGAGATCCTGGAGAAACAAACGCCAGACATCTGGCTGCACTACACCAACGAATTGCATGGATTCCGCGAACGACTCGCCCGTGCGAAGAAAGCAGGAGCCCGAGCGTGGGTCGATCCTGACGGATATCGACGCTGGGTGGCGGGGGAGAAGCGAATCTTCGAAAAGCGCCTGAAGAGTGACCAGCTGCTGCAGAAATAGGTGAAGACGGTCTCGCCTTATTTGATCGCTGTGGCACGACAATGCCGTGGGAAACCAGCAATCTCGAAGAAGGGGATTGTAGAATCGGAAATCGTCGGATAGTCTTGGTTTGAAGGGGCTTTGCATGGACAACCTGGCCAAATTTCTGCGACTTCGTCAATCACTGACATCGCGGATCGAGTCGTGTAAGATATTTCGAGAGTCGCCCGGATGGCATCGCGATCGAGTGCTCGCCGTCGAGTATCATGTCGATCCTCATAGCCCCTGGGAATACGCCGAGATCCTTCTGTCAGAGGCTTTTCACGACGGAGGACGCCGAGACTATTTCTTTTTGTCTCTGTTAGATGACTGCGATACACGCTATTTCCTGGAAGCCGATTTTGGCGCGGGTAAGTATCTTCGCCCGAGCGAGCCGGGGAGCTTTGTCTTTGGGGATGAAGAGTCTGTTCGGACCTGTAAAGGCATTGGGCCTTATCATTCGAGCATGATTTACGTCCGAAAAGACGTTGTCTATGACTACTTTCGATCGGCCAGTCCATCACATTCAGCCTCACCGGAACCGCTGCTTTCAAAGTCGTTTCGAGACGAGACGCTGCAGATTCTGATGAAGCAGTTGATCTATCATTTCCGCCAGCCGGTCCGCACCGGACAGCGGATGATCAAAGAACATCTTCAGGATCGTATCCTGCACCGCCTGTCGGAGATTGCTCAGCAGCAGACGCCGCAGGCTGCTGAAGAGGATCGATTGTCTCGTCTGAGCTTGTCTCGTGTGATTGAGTTGATGAATGCCCGCTTCACCGAAGACTTAAGCCTGGATGAATTGGCTCAGCAGGCATCGGTGAGCCGAAGTTATTTTGTACGTCGTTTTCGACAAACGACGGGAGAATCTCCCAAACAGTATCTGATGAAACTTAGACTTCAGCGGGCAAAAGATTTGCTGGCTATCGAATCAAAAGACCTCACTGTCCTGGAGATTGCCCAGCAGTGCGGGTTTTGTGATCAGTCCCACCTGGCTCGCGAATTTCGTCAGGTCTATGGGATCACGCCGGCGGCGTTTCGTCGGTATCGACCGTCGTAAGTCCGATGTGATGGATGCCCCAGATTCTGTGCAGGTTGCCCGTGAATTCATCAGGCGTCTGAGCGTTTCCAAGAGTCGCAGGCGCCGATTATTCTCTTTTTTTGCATCGTCGTAGTCGTGTTTGCTTCAGGACTCGCGGTAAATCGATCTCTTCTTGTGTCGTAACTCGCTTTGCCCACACAGCTTGCGCGCTACCTTGCCTGGAATATCCAGGGAGATCGTGGTAGACGACCGGCGCTGGCTGGCATCCTCTTTGCCATTTGTCAGTCAGCATGACCTCATGCGTCATTGTTGCTCATTGGGCAGCTGACGGAATGAATCATCGTGAATGCGTGTGTGATTCGGTTCTGAGGGATCAGATTGAATTGTTGTTCAAAATACTAGTGGGAGCACTCATGCGTCGAAACGGGTTTACATTGATCGAACTATTAGTTGTGATCGCAATTATAGCAGTGCTAGTTGCGATCTTGCTTCCGGCGGTTCAGCAAGCCCGAGAGGCAGCCAGGCGTTCGACGTGCAAGAACAACCTCAAGCAGATCGCCCTGGCCGTTCATAATTATCATGACACGTACAACAAGACCCCTCATTCTGGCGGCTGGGCATCGACGATTGCTGCCTATAAACATGCCTCGCCCATGGTTTCGCTTCTGCCTTTCGTCGAGGCCTCTGCCACGTACGATCTCTATGACCAGAACCAATTCTGGTCACACGCGAATAACGCGGTCATGAAGGATAAGATGCCACGGGTTCTTATCTGCCCATCGACTCCCAACGGCGGTGATCCGATCACCAGCACCAATGCGACTTACACCGGCTTCATGCCATCAGATTACTCGTTCACAACGGCCGTGAAACCCTATTCTACAGGTCCTGCTCCTCCTGGCCCCTTCTTATCGACTGCGTTTTACAATACAACGCGCCCCCATGAGTGGCAGAGCTTTGCCAAAGTGACAGATGGCCTCTCGAATACGATGCTGTTCTACGAATGTGCCGGTCGAAGTCGCTGGCGTGTCTATAAGAATGAAATGGCGACCACCCTGCCCGCGATGGGGTCGGTCTGGGGGACTCGCGGAGAAGCCTGGACCTGTCCAGACGCGGCGTCGCAGTCGCTCTTCGGAGAATTCCTGCGATACAGCTTGATCCCCAATGCAGCGAATCCAACAGGAATCCCGCCGGGCATTGCCCTCTACACTGGAGGCGTTCTCAACACGACCAACATGCACGGTGCCCCTTACTCCTTTCACCAGGGCGGGATTCAAATGGCGCTTGCTGACGGGGGCGTTCGTTTCCTTGGTGACAATGTTGACTATGCCACCATTGTCAGCATCGTGACCTCCGACACTGGTGACCTGACGGGAGAGTTTTAAATGGAAAACCGTATCGTGCTGTCGTTCCTTCTCGTCTTGATGTCGGTGGGATGCGGTAGCAATGGTTGGATGGCGAGGACCTATCCGACTCGTGGCGAGATCACCGTCAATGGGAAAGTCCCGGAAAATGCCATCGTCAAACTGATCAAGATTGGTGAGCAGATCGATACCCGGAAGTCCGACTGCTGGGCTCTGGTTCAATCCGATGGTTCGTATGTGATGACGACCTACGAACCGGGCGACGGTGCTCCTGAAGGTGAGTATGCCTGGAGCGTTCGCTGGCCCATGAATCCGCTGACCAACATGCCCGATCGTCTGAACGAAGCGTATGCAGATCCTGAGAATCCTTATATGACGGTGACTATCAAACGAGGCAAAAACGAGCTTCCCAAAGTCGAGCTCAAAGATGTCCAGCTTTCAGTGCCTGCTGAACGCATCAAAAAGCCAGACTGAGACAGGACGTCATGAACTCGATCGATACCCTCCGGCTTGATTGCTCCCGTTCCTACTTTCAAACGTCTCCCTTCCTACCTTAGCAAGAGTTTTTCATGAAGAATATTTCTCTGCCCGTTTCTGCTTCCATAGTGTCAACCCTGTTGAAGCGTAGCTGCACGATCGCGATGGTCGTCGCGATGTCGGTGTCACCTGCTTATTTGCCCGCTCAGACGGAAGTTCCGCCAGAAGCGAAGGTCGAATCTCCTGACGATGCCAAGCCGGTCCCGCCGGAGGTCAAGCACGTTGCCTGGACCAGCGATCTGGCGGCTGCTCAACTCGAGGCGAAAAATTCGGGGAAGGATCTTCTCCTGTTTTTCACTGGGTCTGACTGGTGCACCTACTGCATCAAACTGGAAAAAGCTGTCCTCCTGCAGCCGGACGCGGCTGATCGCATTGCCGAGCATTACGTCCCCGTCGTTCTGGATTTTCCTCGCAACTCCGATATGTCGGAGGAACTCAAAGCTCAGAACGACAAACTGAAATCGGCACTGGGGATTGGCGGGTTTCCGACTATTTGTGTGGCTGATGTTGACCTGATGACCTACGGGCGAATTGTGGGGTTTCGCGAGAAGGATGCATTCTGGACCACATTCGATGAGGTCACCTCCGCAGGCGATGAGATTGCTGTGGTGAAAGATGGGAAGTCCGTGTGTGAGATTGAGGATGTCGGACAGCTCAACGAGCTGCTGCATACGGTCCCCTCCGATCAATTGAAATTCGGCTGGCTGGAACAGATCAAGCGACTGGTGGAAAAGAGTAAAGGTGTCAATGATGACGTCTCAACCGCGTGGGCCTCGCGTCTCGGGGAACTCGAACTTCAACTCGAAGACGAGCGATTCGTCTCTGATTTCGGGCGCAAGTACATGCAGGCTCGCAGTGACGCGAAAGCCCCTGAGGATGTCCTTGCGTTTCTTGATCAGCTGGCAGAAGAAGTCAAAGATCGCCCGACTCGCAAAAGTCTGGTGGTCAGCATCAAGGCTCGCTATCTATCGGACATCAAGCGTTACGACGACGCGATCGCCCTCGCAGATGAGATCATCAATTCTGAGGAATCACAACCACGCGATAAAGCCATGATGAACATGCTGAAACAACGCATTGCCACGATCAAGGAACGCGGCGAGCCGACCGGGGTTCCGATGATACGGATGCAGCAGTAGAGTGAATTCGGATTCGATGAGTGATATTCAACCGAGGACGCCTGAGTGATTTCAGGTGTCCTTTTTTGTTTTCATTGTTGGCATTGAAAAAATCCCCGGAGTCATCTTCTTGGTTTGGACTGCTTGCAGGTTAGTTGGTTAAAGGTGATGCCTACTGGAGCCTCCGACTGGCGTTCTTGCTGCTCGGGCTTGGTTCGGCTTGTACTTCCATGCCTTCCGTTGCTTTTCCTCCTGAATGCTTACGGGGTCCAGCGTCGCCTTGGGGTTTGATGCGCAGGTTGGGCTTGAATATGGAGAGTCACGGGCATGGGGACTCCGGGGGGATAGGCGTTAGGTATTAGGCGCTAGGCGTTAGGAAAGACAGGGAGAAGACGACTGTGCACGGTCGACTTCTCGTCTGGTTTGTTTGTGGGGTTTAGTTTGCTGTTTGGGAAATGGGGGTTCAAGGGGAAAATGTTGGGGAGAAAGCAGACAGTCAGTTTATTAAGTCGGGGGGTGGGAGAAGAGAATTGAAGGATGGAGAGAGGGGAGGCGGGGATGCTAATGATGTTTGGGTGGGATGTTGTCTTTCGTTGGGATCATTGGGTGATCTCTATGTTTGAGAGGATGGACCAACCCTCAATTACTGTCAGTTGATTCGCAAACTTGATCGCAGGGCGGTTCGGCCACGGGTCTCGGATGCCGAATGCCAGTTGGTAGGTTCCGGGTTTCACGTTGAATGTCAGCGTGGCGGATTCGTTGAACTCGCCGGGTTGCCAGTTTCGGACGTCCCAGTTGGTCTTGTGTGTGGTGACGACTTTGCCTGTCTCGTCGAGTAAGGCGAATTCGACGGACCAGGGGTAGTAGAAAGGGGCGACGCCGGTGTTTTGGCCTTTGAGGGAGATCTCGATGGAGTCGTTGGCTGTTGACGATGATGGATGTCGCAGTTCGGTGAGTTGAAATTCGTAGCCCATTTTTCTGACGAGGGCCTGGCTGCGTTCCAGGAACTGATCGTTACCTGATCGTTCCAATGCTGGGCAGTAGGGGCCGATCCAGGTGAAATGGGCTCGCTCCAGCATGGTGAGTGTGGTGTCGTAGTCCTTGCCGAGCCATTGTCTGGCTTTGCCGGGGACCATCTCACCGCCGACGACACTGGTTTTCCAGTTGTTCACTCGGCCGGTTGATCGCAGTCCTGACAGGAAGCCCCAGTCTTCGCCGTTGTCGGTATCCTCGGGGAACATGTCATCGTGAAATCCGATCCATGCCTGTTGACCGGCGTGGTCACGCGCGTAGCGAACCATCAGGGATTTGTCGGGAAATGCAGTGTGGTAGGCGTCGATGATGCGTCGTTCTGTTTCAGCGGTCGCATACATCTCCTCGCGTGGCCAGGTATGCCACTCGCCCCAAAAGCCGAGTAGGCCCAGTTGGATGAAGGCGATGCGCGGGTGATGGTTGTATCGTTTGCCGAGAGCTTCGATGAGCCGCTCCATTGCGTCGAGCATTTTGGGATCGTTGTAGTCGGGCGAACGTCCTCCGCCATGATCTTTGTAGGGCGTTTCCTTGACACCTTCTTTCCGCAGCCAATCAGGCAATCCGGACGGCAGTGATGGGTAGTCAATGTAGACCCGAAAGATGATGTGCTTGCCCTGCGCCTCATCCACGTTCCACGACTTCTCCCATTCGTCAAAGCGATACTCGCCCGACGTCGGCTCAAGCTCGCTCCAGGGCACATACAGATACACCATCGAATAGGGCTGGCGAATCTCCCCGGCGTTGACGTAGGGGCACCATCCTTTGAGGGGATTGTCGATTGGGCCCGGTGCCGGTGCTGGTTTGACGACAAGATCTTCGGCGTGAAGGTTGACGGTTTCGACCAGCAGGAGCAAGACGGCGGAAGCGATTGCGATGAGCGAACTGTGTCGCATTGACGGGTTCCAGCGGGGGGATGATTTGGGCGTTTGGGTATCTACGGGCCGTTAAGGGTAGTTGTCGTCGACGGGTTTGTCGAATGGGGGACTTTCGAGTGGCGGCGTGGAATGGTGACGGCTTTGAGAAAGCGTGTTCTGGGGGCGTGAGGCGGCGAAAGGTTATTGCGGTTCAGGCATGCTCACATAAAGTCTTGAGTATGGGATTTGGAAGCAGGCCATCACGCTAAGCGGCGTTTTTTTGAGAAAGTTCATTTCCGTTAAACGTTAAGAAATTGCGGTATTCGCCACGAACTTCGTCATGTGCTAGAATGTCAAAGTTAAGTCACAGTAAGATAATTGTCACATTTAGTGGCGACGTCTAGTGAACCGTCCATATTTCTGGTGGGCATCAATGGCAGAACCACTTAGCACATCCTCACAGGAAACGGCCGTTCGTGCACATGATCTGGCTGTTTGCTTGGAAAGAAATACGGTCGTCGAATTTGAGAATATACAGCTCTTGGGTATGGCAGCCCGACTTGCTCTTCACCTGAGAGGTGTGCCTGCAGCTACATATGACATTGTTAAAGCTGTTGCCGTCTATCTTTTGGATTTCCCGACGCCAGCCGTTCGACCAGTTCTTGAACGGCTGGCAGAGGCTGAATTTGTACAATTGGTAACCGAAGGTAATACAATCAAGACGGTCATCCCCGACATCCCATTTTATGGGCGGCTTTTCCAGCAGCTAGGAGAGGTGTCAGGTACTGCGAGTTTCACAGAACATGAGCAGTTGGTGATTGATCTTGCAAGTAAACTCTCGCAATCGCCGGTCTCCAAAGACTCCGTTTACCAATCAGGTGCGGAACGTCGCCTGATCGATCGCGTTCTCACGATCGGACAAGAAAGCGCATTTCTCTCAATAAAGAGAGCAAGAGGGCGAGACATTATTCTCTCTCCAACATACTTTTCTGAAAATAGCCAAGCATATGCGGATTTAGTTGCTGGCAATGGAGCCACAAAGGTCCGACGACTGTTGGATCTACTCAAGACCTTTCAAGGCTGGCCGTTAGAGCTAATTCTTCGTGACCGACGGATTGGCGAAACCACGCTTGATGATAACGACCTGCGTATCCTCCAGATTTTGGCTGGAGAGGGATTCTGTCCTCCCCCTGCTATACAGACCACGCACGCCGGTATGACACATTTCCTGTTCGGACCACGGCCAGGGCCGACAAGGTTGCCGGTATTCAAAAGGCCCCTTTATGAAGCCGCAATGGCACTTGTCGCTGCAGTTCGTCAAGGTCAGTTGCTTCCTAACGCTTACCGCATTCGCTCTCCGCAAAGGCTCTTGGCAGCATTAAGAGACCGGAAATACCTACGAGCAAATTCTGAAGCAGTCGAGCAATATCGCCAACTCACTGCGCTTAGAGTTGGCCGCTTAATTTGTGAAAGCGGGAACATGTATCGTTTTGAGTTGATAGACAACGAGGAAAATCGAGAGGCAGTGGATCTCGCGATTTCTATTGTTAGCGGTGAGCAAATGGCGCCAGAAGGTGATGGAGATATTATTCTCGCTATGCGTCAAGGAGAATCGTATGTTGAATCGCTGATTGGGCGAAAGCGTCTGGTCGAGTCGACAACGATTTCTGTAGACGAGGAGACCCTGAGTGCAATTGATGAATTCTTACTTCGAGGTGCGCGGTGAAAGACGCTCTACAAAAAGACTTATTATTCCGGCATCTATCCTCGCAGGGAGCTTTTGCCGTCCCCGAAGTACCAGTATTCTGCGGCGAAGGTCAACACGGCAATCGGAAGCTTATAACAGACGTTGACGTATTAGCCATCCGTCCAAGCGTAGATCTGAAGTGGGAATTTGTCTTAGGCGATTGCAAGACGCTAAAAGGGCAGTCACCTGCGAATCGTGTGTTGTGGTTAAAAGGACTAATGGATCATTTTAATGCGACGGCTGGCTTCATCGTGCTTCAACGAAACAAAGGTAATGAGATCGAAGCAGACCACAAGCTTTTCGCAAGTCGCTTAGGAATAATTTTGCTCGATGAAAGCGAATTCCAAAAATATGACTCCGCACTCGTATTTCCTACGGGAAGTTCCACTTTTCCGTTTGGAGCCGCGGAATATCTCAGTCTTATGGAATTACCCAAGAGATATCCGAGACTTCAAGGATTTGTTTCGTATGTCTCCAGAGATGCATGGAACCAAAGAGAGTTCACATTAATCTTACGAGGAATACTGGGACATGGTAAGTCGATCGGAAAGGAGGTTGATCCTCGAAAAATTGAGCACTTGGTGCTAGCTCTCGAAGGCGCTGCTGTTTTTGCAGTCGCACTATCGGCTTGTACCGGAAGAATTTTCAATCAATATATTCAGCCCGAAACTGAAAATGAATTAGAAAATGCTCTAAAGGTGATAATCTGGGGTGGAAATGAGCAGTATGAATTCATTTCTCGCCTTCGTGGAGATTTACTCAAAGCTAAAGGAAAGGCTGAATTTGATTCAAATGGACTAGCTTTACCACGTTGGCCAGATTTCGTACATCTTGTTCGGTCGATACTTGAGCATCCAAAGATCGCCTTCCGTATTCCGTTGCTTATTCGCTCCGCTGCTTTTGATTTGATGCTTGGCAGGCCGGTTGTTGCAGATAGTACAACAGGCGACCTTCTCATGTTAAAGATCTGTATGCTAGTCGTGCGATATTTTGCTCGCTCATCAGACTTCCCCGCAGAAACGGTAGAGTTTCTAGTTTCAATTTTTGCTAGAAGACAATCAGAAATATTGCATGGAGAATCAGCTAAACAGTTGAAGCTGCCGCTTACCAGTTAAGGATTTGCAATATAAACAAAGTGAAGTGGAATTTGTGTTAAATGTCAACACTTTAGTCATTTTAAGAGTCTCGCTGCATTTCCATATCACTAATTATGACTTCGACTTTTTTGCTGCTTTCTTCGTCGCTTTTTTGGCTGGGGCTTTCTTCCCCCCCTTCGTCGCTCTCGCGGCCAGCAGCGGAATCGCATCCTGCAGGGTGACGCTATTCAGGTCTGTGTCTTTGGGCAGTGTGGCGTTGGTTTTGCCGTGTTTGATGTAAGGCCCATACCGGCCTTCGAAGATGGCGACTTTGCCGCCTTCGGGGTGGTCGCCGAGTTCTTTGAGGGCGGTGGGGGCGGCTTTGGTTTTTTTGGCGGCGAGGAGTTCGACGGCGCGGTCCATGGTCATTTGGAGGATGTCGTCCTCTTTGCCCAGGGAGGCGTATTTGCCGGAGTGTTGGACGTAGGGTCCGAAGCGGCCGATGCCGGCGTTGACGACTTTGCCGTCTTCGGGGTGCATGCCTAAGCGCTTAGGGAGTTCGAGGAGTTTGAGGGCGGTGTCGAGGGTGATTTCGGTGGGGGAGATGTTTTTGGGGACGGAGACGCGTTTGGGTTTGGGGGCGTCTGCGTCGTCGGGGTTTTGCTGGCCGACTTCGAGGTATGGGCCGAACGGGCCTGTCTTGACGTAGATCGGGACGCCGTCTTCAGGGTGCATCCCCAGCGCCTTGGGGCCCTGGGCCTTGAGTTGAAAAAGCTCCTCGGCCATCACGTCGTTGATGTCGGCGGGGGAGATGGAATCGGGGAGGGAGGCGGTTTGGGTTTCGCCTTCGACGATGCGTTCGAGGTAGGGGCCGAACTTACCGACGCGGACGGCGGGAGTGATGCCGTTGAGCTGCAGGGTGCAGGCTTCTCGGGGGTCGATGCCTTCTTCTTTGGCTTTGACTTGTGGTTCGAGGCCGACTTCTGGTTCGGAGTAGAAGTGGCGCAGGTAGGGGAGACGTTGTGCGTTGCCGGTGGAGATGTCGTCGAGGGATTGTTCCATCTCGGCGGTGAAGGCGAGGTCGACGAGTTGGGGGAAGTTCTTCTCGAGGAGCTTGGTGACGGCGAGGGCGGTGAAGGTCGGGATGAGCTGGTTTTTGTCTTTACGGACGTAGCCGCGGTCCTGAATGGTGCTGATGATGCTCGCGTAGGTCGATGGGCGGCCGACGCCTTCGGCTTCGAGTTTTCCGGTGAGGGAGGCTTCGGTGTAGCGGGCGGGGGGCTTGGTTTCGTGGGCGATTGGTTCGAGAGTGACGCAGGTCAGTTTCTGGCCGTTGGTCAGTGGCGGGAGGTTTTCGTCCTGGTCTTCGATGGCGGCTTCGGGATCATCGACCCCTTCGACGTAGGCGCGGAAGAAGCCGGGGAATTCGACGCGGCGGCCGGTGGCGCGGAAGTCAGCGTTGTCCGCTTTGATCGTCACGGTCTGGAAGCGGAGTTTCGCATCGGCCATCTGGGAGGCCATGGTGCGTTTCCAGATGAGGCCGTAGAGGCGGGCCTGTTCGCCGGAGAGGCCGTGTTCTTCGACGGTTTTCATCTCGGTGCCGGCGGGGCGGATGGCTTCGTGAGCTTCCTGTGCGTTCTTGGCTTTGCTGGTGTATTGACGGGGGCCGCCGGCGTGGAGGTAGGTATCGCCGTAGAGAGTGGTGATTTTCTTGCGGGCGGCGTTGAGGGCTTCGGTCGAGAGGTTGACGGAGTCGGTACGCATGTAAGTGATGTAACCATCTTCATAGAGGCGTTGGGCGACCTGCATGGTTTGACGGGAGGAGAGGCCGAATTTTCGGTTGGCTTCCTGTTGGAGGGTCGAGGTGATGAAGGGGGCGGGGGGTTTGCGGAATTGTTCTTTTTCTTCGATGTCGGAGATGGTGAATAGGCGCTGGGCGTTAGGCGCTAGGCGCTGGTCGGAGGGGGAGGCAGTGGCACCCGGGGACTGGCCGGAAGAAGAGGCACTGGCAGAGCCAGTGGCACCCTGAGGGAAGAGGCGGGTGTGGAGGTCGCGGGCTTGTTTTTCGTTGAGGAGGATGACGTCGGAGTTTGGTTTGAGTTGGCCGGTGGATTCGTCGAAGTCTTTGCCGGAGGCGAGTCGTTTGCCGTCGAGGGCGACCATGGTGGCTGAAAACGTGGGAACACTGGCGGAGCCAGTGGCACCCGGCGAAGAAGCACTGGCGGAGCCAGTGGCACCCGGAGTGGAAGGGGAGAGATCGGCTTTTAGGTCCCAGTAGGAGCCGGAGCGGAAGGCCATGCGTTCGAGTTCGCGTTGGACGAGGACGCGGACGGCGACGGACTGGACTCGGCCTGCGGAGAGGCCGCGGGCGATTTTCTTCCAGAGGAGGGGGGAGAGGGTGTAGCCGTAGAGGCGGTCGACGATGCGTCGTGTTTCCTGGGCTTCGACGAGGTTGGCGTCGATGGTGCGGGTGTTTTTGAGGGCGTCGAGGATGGCGGACTTGGTGATTTCGGAGAAGACCATCCGCTTGATGGGGACTTTGGGTTTGAGGATGTCGACGAGGTGCCAGCCGATGGATTCGCCTTCGCGGTCTTCGTCTGTCGCGACGATGAGTTCGGCTGCGTCCTTGAGAAGGTCTTTGAGTTCGGTGATGACCTTTTTCTTTTCGGGGGAGATGACGTACAGGGGTTCGAAGTCCTGATTAACGTTGACGCCCAGGGAGGACCAGGACTCTTTCTTGAAGGCAGCGGGGACTTCGGCGGCTTTGGCGGGGAGGTCACGGACGTGGCCGAGGGAAGCACGAACGGCGTAGTCTTTGCCGAGGAATTCGCCAATTTTCTTGGCTTTGGCAGGAGACTCGACGATGACGAGGGCTTTGAGTTTAGCGGCCACGAGTGGGGGTTTCCGTTCGGTCGTAGGTGGCAGGTCAGAGTGGCCTGCGCGGCTTAGATGTCAGATTGGCGATGCAGTTTTCGACGCGAGATGGGACGGGGCGGCGTCCCGGGCGAAGTGACCTGGGACGTAAGAAGCCTTGGCGTCGGGCTTTTCATTTCGTCGGGAATCGGATAAAGGTTATTTTTGATCAAAAGGCCTGAAAAACACCTCCATGTGACATTCCCGAGTTGCGGTCGGATGCCATATAAGAAGTGAGAGCCAAAAGACCAACGGCTTGAAATCCATAAACCATCGGTCTCCCGGCTGTCAAGCCAGTGACTGAAAAATCATTCATACGACCACGAGGAATGCATGTCGTCTCCATTTGAGTTTTTCCGTCAGAACCAGAAGGTCATGATGGTCTGGTTGACCATTTTGGCGATGTTTTCATTCGTTGTTCTGGGCACGATTGCTGACCAGGGAAATAACGAGACGATGCTAAAGTATTTCCCGATGGCCATGGGGTTGCTGTTGGGGGGGATTCTTTTGGGGCTGGCGACTCGCGGGTCCCAATACCAATGGCCTGCTGCGATCCTGGGAGCAGTCTTGGGAACATTTGTGGGATCATTCTTCAGTGATGATGCCAAAGCCGGGGAAGCGATTGTCATCATGAAGGGTGGCGATCTGACGGGCCAGGATGTTCAAGGGATGATCACCCGTCGGACGATTGCCAACACGTTCATTCAGCAGGCGTTCATGCAATCCAATCCGCAGATGATGCAGATGGCGAGCAATCCGATGTTCCAGGGATTCATCATGCAGATGATCCGAAGTTCGAGCTTCGGGTTCGGCCTGGAGACGATCGAGAAGGATGTTGTGTTTGGAGAGGTCCTGCGTAAAGAAGCTCGTGATGCCGGGATGATCGTCAGCAATGAACTGGTCACCGATTACATCAATCAAGTGACTCGTCAGTCACTATCGAGTAAGGACTTTGCGGAAATTCTGCGAGGGCTGCGTGTCACCGATCTGCAGTTGTACGACATTCTTCGCGAAGAGCTGATGGCTCGACAGGCGCTGATGATTTTCCGCCCCAAGGCTGATCCGACTCCAGAGCAAATGTGGAGTTCTTATACGAAGACGGAACTGCGCGAGAGTCTGGATGTGATTCCGATTGCGGTGTCTTCGTTTGTCGACAAGGTCAAGGCGCCTGGTGAGGCGGAACTGAAGAAGTTCTTCGAAGAGCACAAGACGGTCTATCCGAACGAGAAAGCAGAGGGAAGCATTGGCTTCAAGCAGCCGGACCGGGCATTCGTGGCTTATCTGGAAGCCGACTATGCGACTTTCGAGAAGCTTGCTGGCGAAGTGACGGATGAGGAAGTCACTAAGTATTACGAAGCGAATAAAGAGAAATACAAAAACGAAGTCTTCCCGGAAGAGTTGAAGATCGATGAGATGACCTTCCCGGGCCTGGATGATGCGACCTCGCCGCTGAACAGCAGCACGCTGAGTCAGCCGATGACGAGTGCCACACTGAGTGAGCCTTTGACGAGCTCGGATGTTTTGTCTGTTCCTGCTGCGAGTGGTGTTGTTCCGTCGACGCCAGCGGCTGTTACTGAGCCTGCAGCCGTTCCTGCGACTTCACCGGTCACTGAACCTGCTCCTGCGACTGAGCCAGCTCCTGCGACGGAAACGAAGCCAGAAGGTCAGCCGCAATCGAGTGTTGGTCAGCCTTCGACGATGATTCAACTGGTCAGCTTCCAGGAAGAGCAAGCTGCTCCTGCTGCGACGACTGAGAAACCCGCTGCGACGCCTGTGCAGACGCCTCCAGCGACGGAAGCACTGAAGACAGAAACGACGCCTGCCCCTGCTGCGTCGACCGAGCAGACTCCAGTTGCTCCTGTGATTCCGGCGGCTCCGCCGATGCCAGAAGGGCCTGGTGCAGCTCCAGCTGAAGGTGATCAGCCTGTCGAAAAGATGCCGGAATATCGTCCGCTGGATGATGACCTGAAGGCCGACATCAAGTCACAATTGCTGCGTGAGCGGACGCTGGCGAAGATGCAGGCCGCTGCGTCGGCTGCTCGTGGTGTGCTGTCTGATCTGGCCGGGACCCAGTTGCTGTCAGAAGGGAACCCTGATCGACTGACTCCTGAGCAGATCACGAAGAAGGTGAAGGAATACGCTGCCAAGAACAATCTGCGATTTGCAGAAACGGGCTGGGTTTCGTTCCAGGAGCTGAGCACTTCGGAAGATCATCCGATCGGACAGGCGATTCAGCCGATTGATAATCCGCTGGCCCGTTACGAAGCCGAGACCGTGCCAGAGATGGTCTTCTCCAGTGACGAGCAGTTCTTCCAGCCTTATGATGCCGTCGATCCAGACAGTCAGAATCGATTCCTCCTGTGGAAGACGGCTTACAAGAAAACCCACGTTCCGGCCTTTACTGATGCTGGGATTAAAGAGCTCGTGACGAAGACCTGGAAATCGTTTGAAGCCCGTAAGCTGGCTGAGAAGCGAGCCGAGGAGATCGTCAAGCTGATCTCTGAGAAGAAGGACCAGCCGTTGACGGAAGTCATCGCCGGTCAGACGGAAGATGGAACGGACAAGACGCCTCAGCTGGTCGTCACGGGGACGGGTTCGTTTTCGTGGTACTCGCGATCAACGGCTGCTCCGACGGACCTGATGGGATCTCAGCAGCCACTGACTCGTACCAACCTGCCGGAGATCACTGGCGGTGCTGGTGAGGACTTCATGAAGGTTGTGTTCGAGAAGATCAATGCCGGGGAAGCTGGCGTGGCTCCGAACCGGGATAAGTCGATTTATTATGTCACGAAGGTTGTCTTCCGCGACGTTGATTCGAGCATTCGAGAGAATCTGCTGGGATCGAAGTCTGTGTTGTTTGGTGGTGCGGGCGGAGGTGGTGGAACACCGACGCGTGAGCTGATGAGCTATGATCAACAGCAGGCGAATGCGGACTGGAAGGATCTTCTGCTGAAGAAGTATGACGTTCAGTTTGTGGAGCCGGCGCTCGATAGTGATCCGGATGCGTAGTGCGGGTATGGGGAAGCTTGCCTCATGCGAATGATGAGTAGGGATGTTGGTGAGTGCCTAGGCCCCACCCTCATCCGCCCTTCGGGCACCTTCTCCCCTCAAGGGAGAAGGGACAGAATGCCGCTCCCCTCAAGGGAGAAGGGACGAGATGGGGCGTTGCCTTGTTTTGGGAGGGGATGTCGGAATGGGGTGGTGAGCTGCCCTCGATCGTTCCGTTTGTTTATTGGGAGATTGCTGGCGCGATTCCCTCATCCGGCCTTCGGCCACCTTCTCCCGGGGGGAGAAGGGAGCTATGATGTCTTGGTATATCGGACATGATCGCTTGAATCGTTGGCTGGACGATGTTAGACCATGTGCAGCGAATGTGTGCGGGGTTTGTTCAGCGGGATGCTGGATGGGCCTGACAGATGCGATCGATGAGTGATCGAACCACATTGGCGCTCCGGTGGCCAAATGGCTGTCGTGAGTGCGGAATGACAACCTGACGAGATCTCAAGGAGAACAGATCCACGATGAGCACGATGACTGAGAGTCCAAAGGCAGCATCGTCTGGTCCTGGCGGGACAGCTGGCTCAGCGATGATCGAAGCAGATCATCTCTCGAAATTCTATGGCGAGTTTGTCGCGACCAAGGATGTCACATTCACGGTTCCCAAGGGGGAAGTCGTCGCATTTCTCGGGCCCAACGGTGCGGGGAAGTCGACGACGATGAAAATGCTCACGGGCTTTCTGACGCCGACACACGGACGGGCGATGATCGGCGGCTTTGATATGTCGACAAACCGACTGGAAGCGGCTCGACTGCTGGGGTATCTGCCGGAGAATGGACCGCTGTATGGTGAGATGACACCTCGGTCGTTCCTGGCGTATTGCGGGGCGGCTCGCGGGATGGATTCCTCCAGCCTGAAAGACCGGATGGCTTATGTGGCTGATCAGTGTGCCCTCACGGGAGTGTGGGAGAAGGCGATCAGCAAGCTGTCGAAGGGGTATCGTCAACGGGTCGGCATGGCGCAGGCGATTCTGCATGATCCACAGGTTCTGATTCTCGATGAGCCTTCGAGTGGTCTTGATCCGAACCAGACACTGCAGGCGCGCGAGTTGATTCGCAAGCTGGGGCAGACGAAAACGATTCTGCTGTCGACGCACATTCTGTATGAAGTGCAGGCGGTGGCCAGTCGGGTCATCATGATCAACTCGGGTCGAGTGATTCTGGATGGACCGGTGAGCGCGCTGAGTGGCTCGGTCATGGAACTCGAGCAGAAGTTCTCACAGCTGACGGGTGGGGCGAAGGCGTAGGGCCTTTCTCGCATTGTCAGTCCAATGGGTGCGGTTCGCGGAGCCTCACCTGCTCCCTGCGAATACAGAGTTATCTTCAACGAATAAAATATATTCCAAGCCGAATGGCTTGTTGATAGATCGATAGAGGACACGAGAGATGTCATCGAGTGGATTTGTCCTGGCGGTGTTTCAGCGGAACCTGAGAAGTTATTTCTCGGGGCTGATCGGGTATCTGTTCATCGTGGTGTTTGTGGTGTCGGGGGCGTTCTTTGCGTTTTCGCCCCAGTTTTTTGCGAACAACCTCGCGAACTTTGATCAGCTGACGTACTGGTATCCTTACCTGCTGCTGTTCCTGATTCCTGCGATCACGATGGGAACGTGGGCTGATGAGCATAAGCAGGGAACGGACGAGTTGCTGTTCACGCTGCCGGGGAGCGATCTGCAGGTTTTGATTGGCAAGTATCTTGCCGTGCTGGCGGTTTACACGATCGCGCTGCTGTTTTCTTTGTCGCACGTGTGGGTGTTGTTTACGATCGGGAATCCGGATCCTGGGGTCGTCGCGGCGACTTATGCCGGTTACTGGCTGGCCGGGGCGTGTCTGTTGGCAGCGGGGATGTTTGCCTCGTCGCTGACATCGAATGCGACGGTGGCGTTTGTGCTGGGGGCTGCGATTTGTGCGGTGCCGATTTTTCTGTCGGATATCTTTTTCAGCCTCGCGGGGATTCTGGTTTACCTGGTGGACCTGATGGGGCTGCCGGTCGATACGAAGTGGCTGATGTCGGAGCAGGGGTTTCTGTCGAACGCGACGATCGGTGCGTATCTGTCGGACTTCAACCTGGGGATGATTCCTCTCGAGGGAGTCTTTTACTTCCTGATGATCACGGTCTTCTTTTTGTACCTGAACCTGGTTGTCATTGGACGACGTCACTGGGCCGGTGGTGAGAAGAGTGGCAGCAAGGTAATGCATTACACGACGCGCGCCGTCGCGCTGGTGCTGATTATTCTCTCGATCAACATGATTGCTTCAGGGATGAACCGACGCATTGACCTGACGTCGGAGCATGTTTACAGCCTGTCTTCGATCACGAGCAAATTGATCAAAGAGATCGATCCAAAGCAGCCGGTAACGATTCAGGCATTTCTGTCGCCGGAAGTTCCTCAGCAGTATGTTTCGCTGAGGAAGCACCTGGGCGGGCTGCTCAAGCAGTATGACCAGTTGGGGGGCAGCAAGCTGCAGGTGCGGATTGTGGATGTCGAGCCGTTCAGCGAGGCGGCGGATGAGGCACGTTACTTTGGGATTCTGCCAAGGGAAGTGCAGTCTGAGCGCGATGGCTTATTCATGCGAGAGAATGTCTTCATGGGAGCGGTGGTGACGAGCGGGCTGGATGAAGTCATCATTCCGTTCTTCGAGTTCGGGATCTCGCCGGAGTATGAACTGACACGTTCGATCCGAACAGTGTCGAGGACGTCTCGACTGAAGGTCGGGATTTTGAAAACGGATGCGCAGGTCATTGGCGGGTTCGATATGAGTTCATTCCGATCGCTGCCTGAGTGGCAGATCGTGAAGGAACTGAAGAAGCAGTATACGGTCGAAGAAGTCTCGGCCGATGAGCCGATTCCGGACAAGAAATACGATGTTGTGATGGCGGTCATGCCTTCGAGTCTGACGCAGCCACAGATGGACAACTTCGTTGAGTATGTGCGATCCGGGCATCCTGTGCTCATCTTTGATGACCCGCTGCCGTTCACGCTGGGGATTCAGTATGCGGCTTCGCTGCCGAAGCCGAGTCAGAACCAGGGGGGGATGTTTGGTGGCGGGAGTCCGCCGCCGGAAGCGAAAGCGGATGGGGGGGAAGCGACGTCACTGGTCAATGCCCTGGAGATTGAATGGAAGAACGACCAACTCGTTTTTGACCTGGAGCATAACCATCCGAAGTTTACGGACTTCATTCGACAGGTTCCCGGGATGTATACCTTCATCGCCAAGCAGCCTGCCGAGGCAGATGGGCCGTTTAATCCAAATAGTGAAATCACCGATGGTCTGCAGGAGTTGCTGTTGTCTTTGTCGGGGAGCATTCGACCGCGACAAAGTGAGACGCTGGAGTTCACAACGCTGTTCCGCACGGGAGCTGCGAACTCGGGGCTGGTGAACTTTAAAGACATGGTTTCCAGCAATGGGATGTTTGGTCCACAGCTGGCGCCGAATCGTCGCAAGATCAAGACGGACAAGTATGCTCACATCATCGGCGTGCGTGTGAAGTCGAAAGAAGGCGTGGATGAGAAAGCCAAGAAGATCAATGCGGTTTATGTCGCGGATATGGATATGATTTCCGATGCGGTCTTCCAGCTGACGAGTACGCAGCAGGCGGATCTGAAGCTCGATAACATCATCTTCACTTTGAACTGTGTCGATGAACTGGCGGGGAATACGGACTTCCTGAAGTTGCGCAAGCGACGTTCGAAGGCGAGGACGTTGACGCTGGTTGAGCAGTTGTCGAATCAGTATCTCAAAGACCGCGAAGAACGCGCGACCACGTCCTTCGAAGAAGCTGAAGAAGAGCTCAAGAAGCGACAGCAGATCTTTGATGAGAAACGCAAGAAGATCGAAGAGGACAAGTCGCTGGATGAGCAGACCAAGATGCAGATGACCTTGAACCTGCAGGAGACCGAACAACGTCGTCTCGATGTCGCGAAGGCCGAGATTGATCGTGAAGCGGATGAGCAGGTGGAGAAAATTAAATCCGAGTCGGAGCGTAAGATACGGGCCCTCAAGGGGCGGATTCGATTCCTGTCGATTCTGTTCCCGCCGATTCCTGCGATTGTGCTCGGATTAGGGGTGTGGATCACGCGCCGGATCAAAGAGAATCAGGCGGTGAGTCGGGATCGGTTGGTTAAGGGGTAAGAGAGGGAGACTCTGTCAGACGCCTTATGATTCATTGGGAGTCTATCAGTGCCTAGGCCCCATCCTCATCCGCCCTTCGGGCACCTTCTCCCCTCAAGGGAGAAGGGACACAAGGCCGCTCTCCTCAAGGGAGAAGGGACGAGAATGGGGTGGCATACTGCCCTCGAGTGTACGTTGAATTTAAAGTGGGCTTGTTGGCGCGATTCCCTCATCCGGCCTTCGGCCACCTTCTCCCGGGGGGAGAAGGGCAAAACAAACAAGAACACGCCGTTAATTGTTGGGTGATTTTGATATGAATGAGCTGTCGAAAACGATGATCTTTGTGGGGCTGGCTGTTGTCCTTGTGGGGGCAGCTGCCTGGTCTGGAATGAAGAGCCAGGGAGCCGATGAAGCGGAGTTTGCGCAAGTCGGGAAGCCGTTTTATCCGGACTTCACGGACCCCAATGATGCGAACGGATTGAACCTTGTTCGTTACGATGAAGACACGGCGACCGGGGATCGGTTTTCGATTCAAAGCAAGAACGGCAAGTGGGTCATTCCCTCTCACTATGATTATCCAGCCGATGCGAAAGATCAGCTGGCGAAGACGGCGGCGTCGGTGGTCGGGATTGAACGCGGGGCGCTGGTGGGGCGTCGGTCGGCAGACTTTGAGCGTCTGGGGGTCATCGATCCTGGCGATGAAGAATCGACCGCGATCAAGGGACGTGGCAATCGGATTACGCTGGTCAAGGATGGAACTCCCCTGACGGACCTGATCATCGGGAAGAAGGCAGAAGGGGGCGAGAACATGTACTACGTGCGTCGTCCTGATGAGGATCAGACGTATGTGGCTGCGATTGATATCGATCTTTCGACGAAGTTCACCGATTGGATCGAAGATGACCTGCTGAGCCTGGCGAAGACGGATCTCGAGAAGATCGTCATTCACCGCTACAGTGTCGACGAAGGATCTGGGCGAATTGTCGATCAGGGCTTTTACACGCTGAGTAAGCCGGAAGGATCCGAGGACTGCAAACTCGAAGATCTCAAGCCGGAAGAAGAGATGCAGATTGCAAAAGTCAACGGGCTGATTGATCAGCTGGATGATTTACGGATCGTCGGGATTCGTCGTAAGCCAGAGGGGCTGAGTGCAGATCTGAAGACGAACAAGGATGTCAGCCAGGATATCCTGACGTCGATGAACCTGCAGAGTAAGGGGTTCTACTTCAGCCAGAATCGCGCCGGTGAGATGCGGCTGGTTTCGAATGAAGGCGAACTGGCGGTGATGACGAAGGACGGCCTGACCTACGTGATGCACTTCGGTGCGATCGTCGCGGGTGATGATGAGGAGATTGAAGTCGGGTTTGCCAAGAAGAAGGATGAAGAGAAGAAAGAGGGAGAAGCCAAAGAGGAAACACCATCGATCGGAAAGAACCGTTATCTGTTTTTGACGGTCAACTTTGATCCTGCTGCTCTAGGCGAGAAGCCGGTTGCTCCAGTCAAGCCGGAAGAGCCGAAGGCAGAGGAGGCGACACCTGCTGCTGATCCTGCGACGGCGGCGTCACCTGCAGAGGGACAACCTACTGATTCGAACAAGGTTGGTGAGATCAAGGCTGATCCGAAAGCAATGTATGAAGTCGCGCTGAAAGAGTATGAAACCAAGCAGAAGCAGTACGAAGCGGAGCTGAAGGTTTATGATGCCAAGGTCGAAGCAGCCAAAAAGAAGGCCAAGGAGCTGAATGCCCGGTTTGCAGACTGGTACTATGTCATTTCGGGGGACAGCTTTGAAGAGTTCTCACTCAAGCGAGCAGATCTGGTGAAGGCGAAATTGCCGACGATTAAAGAAGAGGCCGAAGCACCCGTGAACGGGGAAGCGCCGGCTGCAGCGGGTGAGTCATCAGCTGCCCCTGCTGCGGCGATGCCAGCTGAAGAGAAGCCTGAGGCTGTGACTCCGCCGGTCACGACGGGTGAGCCTGCGGCTGGGGAACCAGCTGCAGCGGGGACAGCGGCACCGACAGGGGATTGAGCGGTCTGGTGAGCAATCTGCAGACTGGCTGTGGCTTGAATTGACATTGGAGGCGAACGCTTGCCTAGCGCCCACCCTCATCCGCCCTTCGGGCACCTTCTCGCCTTAAGGGAGAAGGGCGGAATGGGGCTTTATTATATTCCCAGAGGTCCCTCATCCGTCGGCGAAGCGCCGCCACCTTCTCCCCGGGGGAGAAGGGTCGTGAGAGGGAGGGTTGAGCGGGCAGTCGATTGTCAGAGTGGGTAAGTTGGGGTTACTGAGACGGTCTTGTCGTGTAAAACATTTGTTCTTGGCGTTCCAACTCTGAGGATTGAGACGTCGAGTTCCGATAGATAATGATGTAGGGCCTTCATTTATCAGCACGACACTCCTGCGGTAGTCATGGATGACCACTGCCGTCGTCCCGCACGAATGGGCCATTCGATGCCTGTTTGACGGCGTTTTGGAAAAGGATTTCCCCATGAGACGCGAACATTTTTTTGTATTCGCCACGCTGTGCCTGCTGGTTGTCGGAATGACCAGCGTCAGTTCGGCTGGTCTGCCTGGCTGGATGAAATTTGGCCGGGGCGAAGAAAAGAGCATTACCTGGCTGCATGATCTGAAGGAGGCTCAGAAAGTCTCGTCTCAGACACGTAAGCCGATGCTGGTGACCTTCGGGGCGAGCTGGTGTACGTTCTGCAAGAAAATGGACGAGACGACGCTGTCAGAGCCGAAGATGGTTGAGTTTGTGTCGGAGAACTTCGTGGCGGTGCACCTGGATTTCGACAAGAACCGTGAAGTCGCCAAGATTCTGGAAGTCGAGACGTTGCCGACGATGGTTGTGTTGAGTCCGCAAGCGGATTTGCTGGGGAAGATCATTGGGTTTAAGAAGTCGGATGAGCTGAAAGATGAGTTGAACGCAGCGAAGAAGAATCAGTCGGTTGTGGGGCGGTAAGTGCCGGATTTTGCCTGATGGGTGGTTACGGGGTTGTCAGTCGATGGTTGCCTAGCGCCCACCCTCATCCGCCCTTCGGGCACCTTCTCCCCTCAAGGGAGAAGGGACGAAGTTGTGGGCGTTGTGCAATTCGCAGAGGTCCCTCATCCGTCGGCGAAGCGCCGCCACCTTCTCCCCGGGGGAGAAGGGTCAGAATAAGAAAAGAGAGCAAAGTTCGCTTTGCTCTTTTTTGTTGCGCGGTGGGGATGGGGGGATGAGTCGGTCGGGGGAGTCAAAAAACCGCATTGAGAGTTGCTGTTCAGTATCAAAATGGCACAAATTCGGTACAATGAACGGTTTATCAGCCTTTGACCGTCCTTACGCTCACGAGCACGCCTTTTGTGCGTCTGTCGGATGAGAAGTCTCGTTCGAGCGAAATAAGATGGTCCCGGCGCAACTGCAAGCGCCAACACACGATACAATCTCCCACAAGGCACATCACGAGAGTTTTGACTCTTCAGAAATCGAATCACCAGACGTTATGAACACACCGCTCGATCCACTCCGTCCAAATGACAATCAATCCTGGGACTCGCTTGCTGACGATCTGTTCGGCATTGGCGCTCAGGGTGAGCTGCCGGATTTCGACTTCCTGTCGGAACTCGAAAAAGAAACTTCTGCCGAGTCCAATCTGTCTGAAAAGCCTGCTGAGGCTGATCATGATGTCGCCGTGGTCTCGTTTGACGAAGACCATGATGATGTTGTTGAAGAAATCGACGAGAAACCAGCGGTCTCGCGTCAGTCACAGTCAGGATCAGGCAAGCCTGCTGGTCGTCCGGTGAAGCGCCATGCTGTGATGGCCAATGACGACGATGATGATGATTTCGGTCTGGGTCTGGTGGAAGAGTTCCACGAGAGCAACATCGATACGATCTACGATGCGGACGATGAAGAGTCCGGGTTCGATGATGATGACGACGATGATGAAGACGAAGACGAGGAAGGTGACGACGAGCATGAGGAAGTCGTCGCTGACGAAGAAGCAGACCTCTTCGCCGGGTTCAACGATGATGACGATGAGGACGACGAAGATGATGATGACGACGAGGAAGAAGAAGTCGAAGTCATTGCATCAGCTGTTGATAGCGTCAGTGTGATTGACGCGGGTGACGATGATGCTTCGGAAGACGAAATCGACGAATACTGGTCAGGTCTCGACAGCTGGAACTGGGATAGCAGGGATCGCGAAGAGCGTAGCAGCGACTCGGGAAGCGATCGTGGCGGTCGAGGCGGACGTCCTCGTCGTGGTGGCGAACGCAGTGGTGGCGGCGATCGAGGTGGTCGCGGGGGACGCGGCCGTAGTGATGATGGTGGACGTGGTCGCGGTCCGCGTCCGGAACGTCGCGTTGAGCCGGTGTATGAAGAACCGGAAATCGTGGATGTTCACGAAGAGGAAATTGAAGACAGCTTCGGTCATGAAGCGGCTGAAGAAACAACGTCACGACGACCATCGTCTGGTGGACGCGGACGTGGACGAGGTGGTCGCGGTTCTCGAGATGGTGGATCTCGTGATAGTGTCTCACGAGACAGTCGTGCAGCAGATAGTCGCGACAAGCATCGCGATGAACGCCCGGTGGAAGCGGATCTGGACGATGAAGTCGTATCAGAAGCCCCATCCCGACGCGGCCCACGCAGCGAAGAAGGCCGTGGCGGACGACCTGGACGGTCCTCATCCAGTTACACTGGATCGAGCGGGCCACGCGCGGACTTTGATGAACTGGATATGGAAGAAGGCGATACCCCATCGCGAGTCAATCCAGAGTACGCTGATGTACCGACCTGGACAGACGTTATGAACTGCGTTTTGCCTGAGCATCTGCGACAGGCTCGCGGGAGTGCTCCGACTGGCCATTCTGGCTCGGGACGGGGACGCGGCGGCTCGGATTCGGGACGTGGTCGGTCTCAATCCAGTGAAGGACGTTCGAGTGAAGGACGACGCGAACGTGGTGGTGAATCACGTTCGGACGAAGGTCGCAGCGAAAGCCGTGGTGGAGAGAGCCGTGGTGGAGAGAGCCGTGGCGGTGAAAGTCGCAGCGGCGAGCCTCGAAGCCAGGGTCGCACGGAAGGCCGTGGCGGTGGCGAAGGTCGATCAGAAGGCCGCGGCGAAGGACGACGAGAAAGCAGCCGTGGTGAAGGCCGAAGCTCGGAAGGCCGACGCAGCGAAGGTCGTGGCGAGAGCCGCAGTGAAGGACGTCCGGAACGTCGTCCTGCGGAAGGTCGCGGCGGTGAAGGGCGTGCTAGTGAAGGGCGATCAGAAGGTCGCAGTGAGAGCCGATCGGAAGGCCGTGACGAGAGCAAACGTTCTGAGAGTCGTCCGGAAGGGCGTTCTGAGGAACGATCCTCGGAAGGGCGCAGTGAAGGCGGGTCGCGAGGACGTGGTCGTGGCGGACGTTCACGACGCGATCACTTCGACTCAGAAGTGATCGAGATTCAACAACGCGTGCCAGAGTATCGCGGAGTTGCGTCTGACGAGTCCGATGACTGGGATGACGAAGGTCACAAACCTGAACCTCGCAAGCCAGAAGCGCGTAAGCCAGAAAGCCGCGAGTCTCGTGAACCACGAGAGAGTCGCGAGCCACGCGAAGGCCGTGAGCCAAGAGAATCGCGGGAGCCTCGGGAATCACGCGAGCCACGCGGTCGTGATCGCGGTCCACGTCGTGAAGAAGGTCGATCAAGCGAAGGTCGTCCTGCGGGGCGCCCGAGTGAAGGACGTTCTGGTGAAGGGCGTTCGACTGAAAGCCGCTCGAGTGAAGGACGTGGGGGTGATGAGCCACGTGAACCTCGGGAATCACGTCGTAGTGAACGCGGAGCGGAGCCTCGAACCGAGTCGCGTAGTGTCGAACCTCGTGGTCGGACGCAGCGTCCTGAGCCGCGGAAGGGGCCTCCACGCGAGCCGGAGCCGGTTGCGTCTCGATATGAAGACGATGACTTCGATCACGATCATGATGACGACTTTGGCATCGATCCAGATCCAGTCGACGAAGATGCCCGTGACACTGAGTCGAAAGATGGCGGCGAGAAGCGTACTCGAGGCGGTCGGTCTCGACGACGTCGGCCACGTCGACGTTCGGACGAAGGTTAACGGAGAGTTTTGGCTGGAGCAGACAGGCCGTTGTTGATCAATGGCCTGTCTTGCCAACTCCCCTGCCCTTCTGCGCCCACGTGCATTTTCATGTCGCCTCCCAGGGGATCTGATGTTGAGTTTGTTCGGTGGACGTGGGCGGCATGCTAGGATGAACAGCCGGTGATGAATCGGTTGAGGAGTCTTTAGTTCGGCACTTCAGCAGGCAGCGGGATATGACGAACCTCACTGGCTTTCAATCAAAGCATCTGAAGCTCAAGCAGACAGGGGCGTGTGCGCAGATTGTTCTGTGTACGCCTTCGATCTATGAGGAAGAGGTCATCGAGCAGATTGGTCGTGATCTCAACAGCCTGTCGGATGATTTCGACTGCCATCGAATGGTGCTCGATATCAAAGCGGTCAATCTGATTACGAGTTCGTTGATCGGGAAGTTCGTGCATCTGCATAAGAAGCTGAAGTCTCAAGGGGGCGTGCTGGTGATGTGTGGCGTGCAGGGGCATCTGGAGACAATCTTTCGGGCGAGTAACCTGCTCAATTATTTTCATGTGATTCCGACCGTGGAGAAGGGGACGGAGTTTGCGAGTTGTTACTCGGAGACGTGATTCAAGCCTTCGTGCCTGTGGTCGTGCAGACAATGAGAGTTGACCATTGCCTATCGCTCACCCTCATCCGCCCTTCGGGCACCTTCTCCCCTCAAGGGAGAAGGGACTATCATAAGATAAAATGACGATGCTGATTGCGATTGAAGGGATTGACGGGTCGGGGAAGGGGACGCAGACGAAGCTGCTGTGTGAGCGGCTGGCTGCGGAGGGGATTTCGGTCGCGCGTCTGGCGTTTCCGAGGTACGAGGCGACGGGGTTCGGGAAGCGGGTGGCGGAGTTTCTTAATGGTGCTTATGGCGCGCTCGATGTCGTCGATCCGTTTCTGGTCGCGGGGCTGTATGCAGGGGATCGGTTTGAATCGCGCGATCTGATTGCGAGAATGATGGCTGAGAATCAGATTGTGTTGTGTGATCGGTATGTGTCTTCCAATCTGGCGTATCAGTTAGCGAAGGTCGATCCTGCCCGACGGGTGACGTTGAAGGGGTGGATTGAGCAGTTGGAGTATGAGATTTACTCGCTGCCGAAAGCGGATCTGACGATCTATCTCGAGCTCGATGCGGAGACGTCGCAGGCTCTCGTTCTGAAGAAGGACGTCCGGGAGTATACAGCCCATAGTCTTGACCTGCATGAAGCCGCGCAGGGGTACTTGGGGCATGTCCGGCTGGAGTATCTGCGACTGGCGGGTGAGGAGTCGGGGTGGACGGTGGTGACGTGCAGTGAAGGGACGAGGCTGCGGACGATTGAGGAGATTGGGGAAGAGGTTTATCGGGTGGTGATGGGGGCTGTGCGGGGGTAGGCGGGAGTTATTTTGCTGGTTGGTTTTGTTGGTGAGAGATTGAAGGCGAACGCTTGCCTGGCGCCACTCTCATCCGGCGATTGGGCACCTTTCCTGAAAGGACCATCGCTTCGTTCACTCCCGCCTTTTCGGCGTGAGCGAACTCCTTGCTTCCACATCAAGGAAGTAGGGACTTCGGAATGGGGTTGCAAGGTGCCCTCGGTTGTCTTGTGAATTTATTGATCGCTTGTTGGCGCGATTCCCTCATCCGCCCTTCGGGCACCTTCTCCCGGGGGGAGAAGGGAGCTATGGGGGTTACCGTTACTGCTTTGCTTGCAGGTAGGTGGTCAGGTAGCGGAAGAGGTCGGGTTCGGTGATGTCGGTGGCGCCTTTGTAGTTGAAGATGTAGGGGACTTTTTTCTCTTTGAGTTTTTCGACGAGGCCGCCGCCGAAGTTGGCGGAGTGGGGTGGGTCGGCTGCTGGTTGGCCCATGGCGAGTGGGGTGTCGTAGAAGAGATAGACGGGTGGATCGTCGCTGGTGACGAGTTCGTAAGGGGAGTATTTGCGGATGTCGTCCATCAGTTGTTCGCGCTGGTCGATAAAGGACTGGTAGCTGGGGAGGAGGAAGGCGTGGTGGCCGTAGTCGTTATTGGGGATCCAGTCACGCATCTGTGTCGGGTCTAGGGAGGTTTGCGGGACGAAGGTCATGGCGCAAACGAGACGAGTTGATTCACGGGCGATGGGATCATCACTCTTCGGGTCGGCCATGTCGTCGTGGAACGCGAGCCAGAGAGTGTTGTAACCACCGGCGGAACCGCCGCATCCGGCGATGCGGGTTTTGTCGATGTTCCATTCGGTGGACTTGCTGCGGACGAACTGGAGGGCGCGGGCGCAGTCTTCGAGGCAGGCTTTGACAGGAGGTTTGACGCCCTGCTCTTGAGCCTGGGGAATCAAACGGTAATTGATGGAGACGACGGACATGCCGTCTTTGAGGAAGCGGTCGAGGAAGTCGGGGTTGGCTTTGTCGCCGTTCATCCAGCCGCCGCCGTGGATGAAGAAGAGGAGAGGGGTTGGTTTGTCCGAGGTGGCGAGGTAAACGTCAAGGACCTGGCTGGGGTGTTGGCCGTAGGGGACGTTGGGGTGGGTTGGTTTGATGGGGGTCTGGGCGGCGAGCCATGGGGTGTGGAGGGTGAGGACCAACGCGGCGAGCAAGGCTGGTTTCATGGGTGGCGACTTTCTGGGTGCGGGGGGAAGGAGAGGGTTTCCTGATGCGGGTTGAAGTGATGGGAGTCGACTTTTGCCTATAGCCGACCCTCATCCGTCAGCGAAGCGCTGCCACCTTCTCCCCGGGGGAGAAGGGACGGACTCTCGAGAGAAAGAATATTAACGTATTGTTGAAAGGATCTTGTTATCTTCGCGACATTCTCTATGGCTCGCTTAGGAAAAACTTCAAAGATTGGAGATGGCCATGTCTGCCATGCTTGTTTCCCATGTTGTGATCAGTCTGATTGGTATTGTAGCTGGGTTTGTGGTTGCTTACGGGTTTCTTGTGAACAGGAACCTGCCTCGCTGGACGGCGGTTTTTCTGTCGACCACAATTGCGACGAGTGTCAGCGGGTTTCTGCTTCCGGCTGAGAAGATTCTGCCTTCGCATGTGGTGGGCGTGTTGTCGTTGATCACTCTTTCGATCGCGACTTATGCAGAGTACGCAAAAGCTCATACGGGCGGATGGCGTTCGACCTACATTGTGACAGCTTTGATTTCGCAGTACTTCAACGTGTTTGTCCTGGTCGTCCAATCGTTCCAGAAGATTCCGGTTTTGAAAGCGCTTGCTCCGACACAGACTGAGCCTGCGTTTGCAGTCGCACAGCTGGCGGTGCTGGTGGGGTTTATTGCGATTGGGTATATGTCGCTGAAGCGGTCTGGCGTGAAGGCGCTCGTGGTCTCATAAGTGAGTTTGCTATCGAGTGTGGCTTAATAGAAACGCGAAAGCGGCGAGGATTGGTGAATCCTCGCCGCTTTTTTTGTTGGTTGTGGGAGCGTGTGCGGAGATCGACTATGCAACTTTGAGAGTTCGGACTTCCTCTTCCTTACGCCCGCCAAGGACTTCGCGGACGGTGTAGTTCGTGCGGTTGCCGCCGATGTAATAGATGCGGGCACAGACTTCGCCGATGATGCCCAGGCTGAGGAACTGCAGGCAGACCATGGAGGAGAAGACGGTCTGAAGCAGTAGCGGGTTGCCGGTCATGTCGACGCCGCCGAAGGCTTTCATCCCGACGGTGACCATGCCTGAGATCATCGCGATGACGGCGCACCACATGCCGATCTTGCCGAAGAATTTCATCGGGCTGTTGAAGTAACGCAGCAGGAAGTTGACGGTGATCAGGTCGAGCACGACGCGGGTCGTGCGGCCGATGCCGTACTTGGTCGTGCCGAAGCGTCGCGGGTGGTGTTTGGTGACGACTTCCACACAACGGGCTCCGCGCTGGTGGGCGAGGATCGGGATGAAGCGGTGCATTTCGCCGTAGAGTTCGAGTTCCTGGGCGATTTCGGTACGGATGGCCTTCAGCGTGCAGCCGAGGTCGTGAATCGGGAAGCCGGTCGATTTCGAGATCAGCCAGTTGGCGATCTTGGACGGCAGTTTGCGGTTGATGAAGGTGTCTTGTCGATTTTTCCGCCAGCCGTGGACGAGGTCGTAGCCTTCTTCGATCTTGGCGAGCATCATCGGGATATCGTCCGGGTCGTTCTGCAGGTCGCCATCCATGGTGATGACGACTTCGCATTCAGCGTGTTGAATGCCGGCGTGCATGGCGGCGGTCTGGCCGTAGTTACGACGGAAGAGGACGACTTTAACGTGGTGATCTTTGGCGGCGAGTTCGCGCAGGCGATTGACGCTGCCATCTTTAGATCCGTCGTCGACGAAGATCAACTCGTAATTTCCGGGATGTTTTTTCATCACGGTATCGAGCTGTTCGTGGAGCAACGGGAGGTTGTCAAACTCGTTGTAAATCGGGACGACGACCGAAACGTCCATGAACCAGGCATCCTTTTCCTGTGGAGTCTGCAGGGACAGTCATCCTGAACTGACGGGGAAAGCCCCTGACCTGCAGCGCGATCTTCTTTTGTGAGCGGTGTTTATCGCATTTGCAGAAGTGCGGCAAGAGGAGTTTTCTGTTGGGTGGCCCAGCCGTTCATGGCTGGGTGAGCGCAGCTCACAAGAAGCCAGCGCCATGCGGATACAACTGGAAATGGCGAGGTGACTTTCGTTTGAGAGCGTATGGTGACGCTTCTTGTCGGCTTTGCCGACCCAGCCATGAACGGCTGGGCCACCCATTTTCAAGCGAGCACTATTTCTTGAATTCCGGGTGACGTTTGAGCATGAGGTGCATGATCACGGTGGCGAAGCCCCAGCCGAGAGCGGCGCCGAAGCAGACGTCGCTGAGGTAGTGGGCGCGGGTTTGGACGCGACCGTAGGCGACGAGGATCGCCATAAAGAAGAAGAGGTATCGTCCGCGTGGGTAAAAGTGGCTCAGGACACAGGCGAGTGCGAACGCAGAGGTCGAGTGGCCGGAGGGGAAGCTTTCGAAGCCGGCTTTCGGGCGAGCAGTCCCATCTTCCAACCACCAGCGGAAGGTTTCGTAGACGCCTTTGAGTTCTGCATCGGCGAGGAGATCACGGGGGCGGACTCGACCAGAGAACAGCTTGAGGATGTTGGTGGTGATACCTGCGCCATAAACAGCCAGATAGGCCCAGGGCATCAACTTTCTTCGACTGACATCGAGGACCACCATCACCAGGAGAATGAAGAAGGCACCGATGCCGTGGCCGAAGGGCTCGGTGTTTTCGACGAAGTCACGCCAGAAGCTGGGGATCTTTGCGTCCCGGAAAAAGTTTGTCACCGGCAGATCGATCGAAAGCGCCGCTGTTCCCAGCAGGCACATCACGATGACGAACACCACATCACGATAGCCAGTCAACCATTTCATAGTCGGGTTATAGCGAACAACCGGTGTCTACGAAAAGAGATCTCGCGGCTTCTTTGTAGACTCGGAGCGCTCGCCACTTTCCCACATCTAAATGAGTTGTTTGGCCCGTGATCGAATCCCGGACATCAACTCCTGATCTTGGCGCATTTTCTCCAGGTTTTTGATGGCGAAGGAAAGTCGCTGGTTGTTTTTGAGCTTGTCGTAATGACGGTCGAAGAAGTCCCAGTAGAACGTCGAGAAGGGGCAGGCGTCGTCGCCGACTTTCTGCTTGTAATCGTAGCGACACCCTTTGCAGTAATTGCTCATCTTGTTGATGTAATTGCCGGTCGAGCAATAGGGCTTGGTACCGACGATCCCGCCATCTCCGAACTGGCTCATTCCCAGGGCATTGGGCAAAGACACCCAGTCGACCGCGTCGACGTACATCGCCATGTGCCACTCGTGGAACTGGTAAGGATCGGCTCCCATTGTCTGGGCGAGATTGCCCATGACCATTAGGCGCTGGATGTGATGCGTGTAACCGTGGTCGAGAATGCTGTTCATGACGTGATGGACGCAGTTCATGTCGGTCTTGCCGTCCCAGTAGAAGGCGGGCAGCTCGCGAGTCTGATTGAGGGAGTTGAGCTTCTGATACTGCGGCATCTTCAGCCAGTAAACTCCTCGAATGAATTCGCGCCAGCCAAGGATCTGTCGGACGAAGCCCTCGACGCTGTCGAGATCTGCTTTGCCATCTTCGTAGGCTTTGATGGCGGCCTCTATGCATTCCCGCGGGCTGATCAGCTTGAGGTTGAGTGGCAGTGATAATCGGGAGTGATAGAGGAATGGCTCATCGGTCCACATGGCATCTTCAAACGGGCCGAAGCTTTCGAGGAGGTGGTTGATGAAGTGACGCAGCAGCTTTTTTGCATCGTCGCGAGTGACAGGGTGGTCGAAGTGGTCGAGGCGTCCGGGGTGTTTTGCGAAGCGTTTCTCGACGAGGTCGAAAACGTCACGCGTGATCTGGTCTGGCTCGAAGCGGGGACGTTTCGAGATCTTGGGAGGGCCGGATTTGCCGAAGGACTCGCGGTTGTCGTGGTCGTAGTTCCATTGATCGCCTTCGGGGGTGCCCTGCTTATCGACGAGGATGTGATGCGTCTTACGCATGTGACGATAAAAGTTCTCCAGGAGCAGGCCGGAACGATTTTTGGCGTACTCTGCGAATTCCTCGGGGGTGCAGTAGAAGTGTCGGTCCGGGCGGATTTCGAGTTCAATATCGAGGTCTTTGGCAGTCTTTTCGAGGTTTGTTTTGACTCGGTCATCACCTGGAAACGCGACGATGAGTTTCCGGGGATGGAGGTGCCGAATGCTTTTGGTGAGGACTTCGGCGTGGCTTTTCCCTTTGTCGTGACTGGGAGCGGTGGTGAGTTCGTGATACTCGACACGAAAGCCCTGTTCCGTCAGATCGTCACGGAAGTGTCGCATGGCTGACAGGAAGACTGCGATTCGTAGCTTGTGACACCAGACGTGCGTGTTCTCTTCTTCGACTTCCGCCATCCAGACGGCGTCCTGTTTGGGATCGAAGTCGTCGAAAACGGAAGACTGGTGATCCAGTTGGTCTCCCAGAACCAGAATCAGGTTACGGATGGTCCGGGACATCGTCGATCGCTTTCTAGTCGTGGTTCCCCGAGGTGTCGGATCGTGAGGAGGATTCATGCTGACGGGATATTTTAGTCGTGCGGCAACTACTCATGTCGATGCCGAACCGCCGAGCTATTCGATCTGTCTGACTCGCGTTATTCTTTCCGAACAACTCCTGTTTCCTCTTCGTTGCGTGGTCATCGGTTCGCCATGTTGAATGCCTTTCTTCTGCTGACGTTTGCTCAGATTGTCGCGACGATCAGTCCGGGACCGTCGTTTGTTTGTGTTTCGCGCAACGCGCTGCGATCGAGGATCCAGGGTCTGGCGACGGCGACGGGAGTCGCGACCGGAACCCTGGTCTACGCCACCGCTGCGTTATGCGGGCTGGGGCTGTTGTTCAAGGCTTTTCCCTGGCTGTTCGACTTGATTACCTGGGGTGGAGGATTGTTCCTGCTGTACTTCGCGGTGATGCTGTGGAAACATGCGACCGACCAGATCGATTTCAATCCTGCAACTCCGGAAGTCGATCCTCCGTCACCTGCTCGCGGGAAGACGTTGTGGTCTGCGTTTTTGTCCGGGTTCTTCGTTCAGATGTCGAATCCGAAAGCGGTCATCTTCTTTGGCTCAATCTTTGTTGCCATCCTCCCGGCTGATGCGACAGGACTTTATAAAGTGGCTGCGGTCAGCTTGAGTGTTTCGATCGAGTACGTCTGGTTTCTGCTGGTGGCGGTTTTCTTTTCCCATGCCCGATTGAGGGCGATGTACGGGCATGCCAAGTTTTATATTGACCGGGTGACCTCGGGGACGCTCGGAGCGCTCGGGGTAAAGTTGATTGCGAGTCGGTTGTAAAACGCAGCCGTATTTGCCTTTTTCGATACTATCGTGATAACTCTTGATGATCGACTGCGCCAGTACGTTTGAGCACTTTGCATGGAGAGAATAGCGAGGTAGGCTTTTCGATCAGGTGGATTGTTATTTGATGTACGACGCCTGGTGAGAGAATGAGATCATGCGAATTGCTGCCGTTGTTCTGATGTTGGTTGTTGCTGTTGGAACTTCGTCGCTGTCTGCTCAGCAGAGCGACAACGAGACGACCGGTTTGCGAGTCCTCAGTTACAACATTAAACGGGGACTGGGCAATGACGACAAGACAGATCTAGCTCGTACCGCCGCTGTCATCAAGACGCTGAATCCTGATCTTGTGGGTTTACAGGAAGTTGACGAAAACGCCAAACGAAGCGGCAGTGTTGATCAGGCGGCGGAGCTTGGCAAGCAGTTGGGGATGCATCACTCGTTTGCTCCATTTATGGACTATGATGGCGGGCGTTATGGGCTGGCTGTGTTGTCGAAGTATCCGATCGAAAAGTCGACGATCGTCAAACTGCCGACGGGGAATGAGCCGCGGGTGGCGCTGGTCGTTGATGTGAAACTGCCGGGCGGGGAGATTGTTAGTTTTGTCTGCCTGCACTTTGACTGGGTACGCGATGACAAGTTTCGAGTCGCTCAGGCGAACGAGTTGAAGACACATCTCGAAGGGCTGAAGACGCCTTGTCTTGTTGTGGGTGATTTCAATGATGGGCCGGAATCAAAGACGCTGGAACTGATGCGTCGCGGAATGCTAGAAGCGAAGAAGCCAGCGGAGGATCGATTTACGTTTTCGTCTGACAGGCCTCGCAGTGAAATTGATTTCATCATGATGTCCCCTCCGTCTCGATTTGACGTTAAGATGGTGGATGTCATTGAGGAGCCGATGGCGTCCGACCATCGCCCGTTGCTGGCGGAGATCGAACTCAAGCCGGCTCAGTAAACCGCCAACGAATTTGGGGCACAGATCGACGACTATGTTCAATTGGCTGTGGGGTGAGCGAACGCCGCGGGAACTGCCGGTGTCCTGGCGTTCCATTTTAGAATCGAATGCAAAGTTCCGGGAACGACTTTCGCCCGTGCTGCAGCAGGAGTTCGACCAGCGACTCATCGAGTTCGTGGAAGCCAAATACTGGGAAGGCTGTGGTGGGCTGGTCCTGACGGAAGAACATAAGGTCACGATCGGGGCCCATGCGATTCGTCTAGTACTCGGCTTCGAGCGAGAGACGTTGCGCGACGTGAAGACGGTTCTTGTCTATCCAACGCCGTACGAGGCGAAGTCCCAGGAAGTTCTCGGCGGAAACATCGTCGTCGAAGGTGTCTCTCAGCGAGCCGGCGAATCGTGGTATCATGGCCCGGTGATTCTGGCCTGGTCGGATATCCAGGAATGCCTCGAGGAAGAGGACTATTGGAAGCGACGACATCCTCACAACGTCATCGTGCATGAGTTCGCACACCAGCTCGATTACCGCAATGGACGCTCAGCCGACGGGATCCCGCCGATTGAATCTCACGAGCAGGCCGAGGAGTGGGTCAAGGTCACGGACGCCGCCTATCAACGACTCAGCCGAGCGTGCGAACGCAACCAGTACACGCTCATCGATTGCTACGGCGCAACCAACCGCGCCGAGTTCTTTGCGGTCACGACGGAAGTCTTTTTCGAAGCCCCGCAAGAAATGGCCGAGCAGTGGCCTGAGCTTTATCGTGTTATGCAGCGGTATTATCGACAGGATTTTCTGGGGTAGTGAGACACGAGAAGGGTGCCAATCATCAAGTCTGAGTGGCGGTATCAAATGGCTGCAACTCAGCAAGTCAGGTACTCGCCGTCTAGCCCGCCTTGCCCTACTTGGAGAGAACGTCTGGTGTTACGTTTTCGTGTTTGTCGGCCATCCACTATTCATGCAGGTCAGCCCCTCATAAATTATTTCCTTGCGTTCTCTTTCCGTTAGAACTACACTCCTGCCCAAACGAACAGGGGTGTATCATGACTTATGACGAAATCAGAGTTGGAAGTCAGGTCCAGTTGCTTTCTGGCGGACCTGTGATGACTGTCCGATTCACGATTGATGAAAGCGACGTCAGCGATGACATTCACTATGAGCCGGAAGACACTGGTGTGCATTGCCAGTGGTTTGATGAAAAAAGGCTTCACGAGGGTATCTTTCCTCCGTTGTCACTGAGACCAGCCTAGCAAGCGATTTCTAAATTCATCGTAGGGTGCTGGTGAGGCTCTGCGAACCGCACCAAATGGGCGAATGAATGTCGTTTTGGTGCGGTTCGAAGACTCACCAGCACCCTACATATCTAGCAACACTTGAATTACTTCAATAAGAAGACTGGCTTTTAGCAAGCAGTCGACTCTGATGATTCAATCTCGCCGTTCCTTCGCTGTAGTTTGCGTCTAGGCATCGATCGGTGCGAAATATAGAATAGCTAAGAGCTTCATGTAGCTCGCCTGGTTGGATCACCATGGTCTTTATTCAGTTTGACCGCTGATTTGATCATCTCACGAAATGCTGTTGTCTGAATCTGATCAATCGACGTGAGCGTGATGTATTTGATTCGATCTGTGGACTTTGCCAGCAATCCCTTCGGGTCTGCAACTTCATCACCACGCCAAAAACCAAAGTTGACCTGGTTGCGAAACCCCTTGATGTAGCAGAAGGGACCGTTGAGTTCGTAGACAGGTTGTCCCCAACGAAAATATTCAATCGCTTTGGGAACTGTCGAGCTGATGAGTTCTCTTAATGTCTGCACGATTTCGCCTCGCCAGCCACTAAGACGTTCAATATATTCGTCGACGGTTTTCGCTAAATGGGGATTAAGATACTGGCCTGAGTGAATTTTCTTGGGCATGGTTCTCATATAAGTAAGACGACTGCAGAACTTACTGCAGTTGCGCAACTGTACGTTCGTCAGGATTGTTGGCAAGACTCAATCCTTGAGCATTCGGAATAAACCGAGTTGATTAATCATGAAAACGTAAACTGCATTATGTTTCACCCTCAAACAAAGGAGAGCGTCTTGAGCAATATCGAAAAACTGCTGCTGATCTCATCGTTGATTTTGTGTTCTGGATGTCCCGACGGTGTGACGAAACAACAAGACAATGAAGCACGTCGAAAAGCGGTTGCCGACGATCTCAAGAGGCAGGGCGAGCAAATGCACTCGAAGCCTCTCACGTCCACGGACGGAACGAAGTAAGCTGCCAAGGGCCGGACCGATGGGCATAAATCGGCTCTGACACATTATAGTCAGGGCACAGCTTTCAAGACCCCGCCGTGTCGTGCATTCGATTCCGAGGTGCGCCTACTGTCAACGGTCGGGCTATTTGGTCGACTCCAATTCCGCAAGACGCTTCTCCACCCGCAGCATCTGTTGCGCCATCTTTTGAACTCGGAAGTGACTGAACGTTGCCAAAACAAAAGCGAACACGGCGAGAGATGTCATTGGTTTGGTCTCAGCGGGTACGGATGCAACGGCCTCTAAAAAATCAGCTAAAAACGGCGCGTGATCTGAATCGAGCATAGGGACAGGGCACAAAAAAAGCCCTAAACTATTACAGTTTAAGGCTTTCTGAAGTGGACGTAACAGGACTCGAATATCTAGGGAAAATGCTTCAAAAGCAAGGGGTGACGCCGAAACTCGTGCATATTTCGTGCGTTTGATCGAAAAGCATGAACACGACCCCTTGTTCCGAATGCTGATGGAGACATGGGAAAGCCTGACGCCAGCAGAGCGTCTGAATTTGGCAAAGAACATTACATATAAAACATAAGTAGTATCAACTAAGTATTTTTATCTAATAATTCTGTCTATTGCATGATTGAATTTCTGAACACCTGTCGGTAGGTTGAGCTGAGATGATCGGCAAGGCTTATAAGGGCAGGTGATGGCACAGACGAAGTCAGAAGAATCGCAATCAGGCTGGACAGACAACTTGCCATGGCTTTGGTTTGTGGCATTGCTGATTGGAACGATCGTTCAAGCCTGCTTGATGATTGGCTACTGGAAAGACCTCGAAAAGTTTGCTTGGTTTGGAGATTCGTTTGGGACACTCAATGCGTATGCGTCTAGCCTTGCTCTTGCTGGAGCTGTTTGGGCGGTGCTGATGCAGCGGCGAGAATTGAAGCTACAGCGAGAAGAGCTCGCGCTCACTCGCGAGGAAATGGAGCTAACCAGGTTAGAGGCCAAAAGGAGTGCGGATGCTCATGAGATAACCTGTAAAACGATGGCAGAACAGCTGGAGCAAATGAAGTCCTCTGGGACATACGAAGCACAGAGATACGCCGACCACTTGCTGATGACGCTTATGAGCGAGTCTGTGACCAGAGTCCAAGCAACGAGTCGTTCGCTTTTCGAGTTTCTTGGATTTGATGAGTACCGATCACGGCATGAAATTGATACCTGTGAAAACCAAACAGATAAAACTCTCTTCTCAATGGTTTCAAATCTCTGCGGAGTTCACGATGGGCTTCTCTATAATAAAATAGCCAATTACAATCTCTCGAATGCCAATATCTCCTTTGGTCGCCATAGCATTGAGCACACGAGATCTATTCCAGAGATTTCGTCGGCTGACGTCTTGAATTCAATTTCATACTGGTTCGCGTTCCTAGAGTCAGTTGCGACATTCTATGACCTCGGAATATGTAAGCCACCAGTGATTTGGCGGACAATTTTTCGCGAACAAAGTGGTTTACTTTTTGCAATCTACTCTTGCTTCATTGTTCTGCCAGAAACGCCAGGGCAGACCAATCGGCTACCATTTGATTTGGAAAAGCTTCTCAGATTCAGAGCAGTGTTCGAGCCCGTGGAAGAGTTCGAACCTAAAAATTAAACGGCTGATCGGCTTAATGTCTCATTCTTCCATATTTATCGGTGGTCTCACATGCGTCAGTTGCACTGAAGGTGCAAGACGCGATTTCATCTCTCGCAACATCCTGACGGTTGTATATCCGGAATGTTACTCGTAAAGATTGTTCCAGAAAGAGTTTGTGAACGAACTACATATCCTGAGGGTGCCCCCTGAGGGTTCCTGAGGGTTGGCCAACGTGGGTGATATCCCGCAAAAAGTGTTTCATCTTGAAGCCTGACTCAGGAAAGTGCAGGATATGACACAAGCCAGACTTAGTTTCCGGATCAATACGGAACTACGTCGCCCTTGACGGGAGGTTTCGCGACGTTATTGGTCGTTATCTTTTTGGCTTGAACTAGCGAGAGTGAGCAGGCAGGATAGGTGAATCCCGTCTATCCATCCTAAAAGGGCTTCCCATGAGTACAGACACCGCCAAGGACAAACTCAGGTTCAGCAATGACCAGCTCGCCACGTATCGCTGGGCGGCAGACTCGGCAGGCATGACCATGTCATCCTGGGTCACATCGCCCCTTGATCTGGCGGCAAGGAATGGGCTTACAACGCGACGCGAAGCGGTGGTAAAAGGGCGATTCAGACGACACAAGAAACGTCGAAGCTCTGGAAGAGGCCTTTTGCTTTATCCTTCCTCATCTTGGTCGTGGCAGACTTTTGAGACGTTGCTGTAGCGAATCAACAGCGAAGACGACGCCGACGTCTTCGCTGTTTTCCTAGGTATCCTGGGATTTTTCGGCGCGGTGGCAAGCAGGATCGGGGCTTGGTGGATTCATGGTTGATGCAAAGAAGACCAAGAAAAGGAAGCGCCCAAGCAAGGAGTTGTTTTGGGCGAAGATTGTCGTGGCAATCGTCGGTATCGTTGTGACCTGCCAGATAGCATACAACCTTAATCACTGGGGAAATGATGCTTCGGTTGACGTAGCAAAAATTGGCCAATTCGGAGATTCGTTTGGTTTCATCAATGCGGTGGCCTCTAGTCTTGCGTTTGCTGGTGCCATCTTTGCAATCCTGCTCCAACGCAGGGAATTACAACTGCAGCGCAGGGTTGCTATTGATAGCAGGGATGAGGTTAAAAAGACCGTCACAGCTTTGAACGCGCAGATCGCTTTGATGAGGAGCGCTGGAGAATATGAGGCTAAGCGGTATGCAGATCACCTTCTGATGATCTTGGCAAATGATTCAATGAAGAGTGTAATCCAAATGAAGAATTTGGTGTTTCAGAGATTCGAGTTTGACCAGTTTGAGAACCTCACCCGAGAATCGATTTCGAACCCTGAACGACCGGCCGATTTTGATCCCCAAAACATGGTTATTCTCAACTCTATGATGTTAAATATCAGTGGGCAAAGAGATGAGCACTGGTTCAACGCTTTCAGGGAGTGGAATGCCGAGAGAGCAGTGGCTCGCAGCCAAGTGATCCCGACAGAGGAAAGGGAATTCGCACCAATCGCCCCTGATAGTGCATTAAATGCAATCGCTAATTGGTTTGCATTTATTGAATCCGTAGCTTCCTTCTACTTCTCTCCTGACGATGATTATCGGTCGCCAGTTCCTCAGGCAAACTGGTACAGAATCATTAGAATGGATTTAGGAGTAATGACCTCGTTGTCCGCACTTCATGCCCACACTGTTACAAATAAGGTTTACACTCCGCCTCTTGTCCTCCCTTTTGATCACGGAAAGATATTATTCTTTTGGTGCAGGCTGAGACTGCTTTATGACGACCCCAAAACCAAATTTGTTAAAGGTGTATTGAGTAGCAAGACGACACATTAGAGCCTTTGCTCGGCTGGCTTGCCTTTGGCTTCAGTCTTCAATTGCTAATCTGCAGCGTCGTCACACACGATCCGAATCCAATCGTCGGGAATGTGAAGAGCGAAACGGGTAACTGCTTGCCTGAATAATTCACTCGAAAGCCCTTAAAAACCGTGACGGGTAAACTGCTAACATGTGTTAGCATTGTGAAATTCGTTTCGCCCGGTGAATTACGTACTGACACGATGAAAACGAGTGTTGCGAAGTAGGGCAGAAAACAAGCATTTGGTCGTCAATGGAAACACCGAATAAAAACTTCAGATTTCGTCTCTCAGTATCGTGAAGGTATCTCTTTTTGATGGCCAGGTTGCGCTCGGTACGGATCAGGAATCGGAGCTTGTGTAGTCTTCAATCGATCGATGTCCCGTGGGTCGATCTTGTATCTTGGTTTTCGAGGAGTACCGGTGTTGATGTAGGGCAGCTTTCCGCTTCGGCACCAGCCACTGACCTTTGTTGGCTTTACGCCGAGTCGGTCAGCAACTTCGTTTGCCGTGAGGAATAATTGATCTGGAGTTCTCACCGGTTCGGAGCGCAGGAGCTCGACAACCCGTCTTGCAATTGCTTCGATCAGGGCAAGTCGTTCCGGTTCGGTCATCATTGTTCTCTCGGTTTAGATAACCTTGTTTGACGGAAAGATGACGGCGCGTTGCGGATAGTGAGTTATCCACAATTCCTCTTCGTTCATGGCCACACTGTCGGCAACTTCACGCCCGAGAATCTGGATCTTTTCAGCAAGTGACTCATCACCTTCAGAAGCCTCTCGCTTGAAAAGAATCCGGATCACAATCGTCCGTTCCTGATAGATCTCATGACCGTAGAAGGCGCCATCAACTTCGTAGAGCGAGAAACCATCAATGGTGACCTTTTGCTCGATCCCGCGTCTTCGATCGATCAGCTTGCTTTGAAGGAAGCTGTAGAGCTTCGAAAGATTCTCCAGATTCTTTGGGACATAGATCTCCACGCACTCGAATTTGCCATGCCAGTTGGCCACGTGATCTCCTTCAGGGTAGAACGGACTTCTCAACGCATTGTCACACCTTCTGGAGCCCGACGCCATGACCAAAGGAGAGTTAGCCAACATTGCCGAAGCGGTTGCTGAATCCGTGATTAAAAAACTCCGAAATGAGATGGTTGTTAACGACGCCAGGCACTTAACACCACGAGAATACGCAGCCAAGGCTCGCATACAAGAGTCGAAGGTGTATGAGGCTATTAAGACAGGGAAGCTGATTGCCCTTCCATCCGAGTTGGGAACAAGCAATGTTCGACGCTGGAAGATCCCGCAATGGGCGATCCAGAAGTTCGAGGAAGAGCAACACCGGCTCATAATTGATTCCGAGATTAAATCGTCGAATGCGATTCCAAGGAGAACGAACCGAGCTCCAAGCGTTTTTCGCGCACGATAATTAGATCCCCATTTTGGAGTATGACACCATGACTGAGTCCACAGACCTAACTACAGTATTCGACGGCCTACTCGACGAGTTGGCAAAGCGAATTGTCTTGAAACTGGTTGAACATCTGGACGCCGTTAATTCGGCGGATAGTATTTGCTTCACGGAAGAGGAGGCGGCGAAGATTCTTCGACTGGAAGTAAGGCAGTTGGCAGATGAGAGGCGAGAAAAGAAAATCACCTTCAGCCGGATAAGGAGGGACCGAGTTCGTTACTCAAAGGCTGATCTCGTGGACTACATCGCGAGACGACGCGTGCTGCAGTGAAGGCATCACCCGAATGCACGTTGTTTAATCGTCGGTATCAGTTCCGAGGCCGAAAATCCTTGAATGGATCGAGAGCATCTGCGCGACTGGCTGCCCAATTCATCCACTTCGACTGAGAGGCTTCATCCGAAACAGTGATCTCGCCAGCGGCCACTTTTGAAGTCATCTCCGTAAGAAATGCGCGAATATCTTCAGCTTGCCTCCAAGCCTTTACCTGATCGACGAGCCGATTCAACCGGGATTCCTCGGCAGCTCGTTCCTCTTCTCGCTGGCGGAGCAACTCACGGTGTTCTGCACGTTGCTTTTCGAAGCTCGCTTCGAGCTGTCGATTCAAAAATTGACGCCTGACACTTTTTTGCAATGCATCGCAGAAATCTCCCAGTTGTTGTTCTAATGGTTTGGTGTTTTCGTTCCACTCGTTTTCGGCTCCGTCGATCTGCAGCACGAGATTTCCAGATGGAAAGTACTCATGAGCTGGGTTGCGAGTGAAGATGTCTCGGCTCTTGATAGGCTTTGCCGGGCGGCGATGAAACCTTTCAAAAAAGCGGACGGTACTTGTCGCTCCTTGAAGTTCGAAACGCGTGTGTGGTCGTCGATCGTACGTTCGTACGTCGATGAGAACTGTCCCTCCTCTCGACTCCCAATGCTTGATGACTGCGTTGTAAATCCTGAGTGAACGATCAAGAAGCCCTTTCGTGACTCGGATATTTAAGCAGTCTTTATTCGGGAGTAATGCACCTGGGGACTGCCAGTGATCGGTTTTGCATTCCCGTGAACGAAGGTAGGTCCGAGTTTGCCTTATCAAGGGATGAGGCATTCTGAGACTGTCGGGAACAATAATGACAGGCTGAACTGCGTCATCCGCTTGATCTTGTGTCATGGTCGGTTTTCATCATTCTGTTGATAGGAATTAGTTTAGACGCCTCAATTTAGAATTCTGTCGCACGTAAAGGACCGACGCCATGGCCGCCATTGCGAATCCAACGGCTGCATTTGACACCATCCTGGATGATCTAGCAAAACGAATCTTTCAAAGGCTGGCGGAACATCTCGATACCATCCTGCACGACGATGGCATCTGCTTCACGGAGCAAGAAGCAGCGTCACTACTGAAGATTGAACCTCGTCAGCTTGGAGATGAGCGACGCGAGGGGAAGATCAGTTGTTCAAAGATTCGACAGGGGCGAATCAGGTATTCGAAGGCTGACTTGGTTGAGTATCTGGCAGGTAGGCGAGTGGAGCGGTAATACTTGGTGGCCGTCCATCAACCGCTCAACGAGGAGGCTCACCTATGACTAATTCCGATCATCTCAAAACTGCAATTGACGGATTTCTTGAAGACCTGGCAGATCGGATTGTCGTGAAACTCACGCGACACGCTGAACGCATCAGTAAGCCAGTAATCCGGCAAACAACAAGCAAACCTGTCGAGACCGAAACAAGCCATCTCTTAACAAAGCAACAAGCCGCAAAACAGCTTCAGGTCACCATCCGAACGGTCGATCGCTATCGCAAGGAACTAGGATTGAAGTGGGTTGAGATGGGCCCCGGATTGATTCGTTTCAGACCTGGGGACATTGAGGAATTCGTCACGAAGTGTGTCAGCCAAAACATTCAGCAAGGGCCGGTAAATACATGACGGACGAAGAAATGAATAGGCTCGCAGATAAAATCGCCGAGGCCGTTAAAGAATCACTTCTGCCGTATCTGACCGAAAAGCCTCTTGTCCCGAAGGCCCCAGCAAAAGGGCGAGGACTACCAACGAAGCTTCAATCGAAGTGGATGTTCCTGACTGATGCCTTGAAGGAACTGAGCATATCGCGAAGGACAATTGACCGAAAAATCCTAGAGGGAGCAATTGTCCGAGGTCCGAATTACAACGGGCGTGCGACGGTCAGCAAATCGAGCGTCAGCAAATACCTGAATGAGTTCCTGTAACCAGAATCATTTCCCGGCTCGATAGATGCCCCGGCGATCGACCTTCTCCGGCATGTACTCGTCTATACCATCAGATGCGAACCCATGTTCTTTCAGCTTTTCAGTAATCAAATCACAACAGGAAGATAACGGAAACCGAGCCACATGCGGTTCCTGCTCATTTTCAATGTACTGCGTCGAATGGCAGACGTAAAAAGCACATTTCTGCTCATCAAAGCAGAGGTTCCAGGATTCTTTGTAGACGTCTGGAAGTTCAGATCGCTTCAGAAGTAGACTCAGCATTATTCATATCCTCGTCGCCCAACTCCCTGATCATCCCATGCTGTGGGACCATGAGCAATGCGAATCCTAGTTGGCGACAATCCGGCGCGGCGAATCGAGACGAAACGAGCAGATCTTCAAGAGAGCCGGACGATTTTGAACTCGTGACGATTAGTCGCGATCTCTGCTTCCTCGCCGATCGCAGCCGACTTCAGCCACTCCAAGAAATGCTCGCCGCCATCTGAGGTCGACCAGCCATAGTTGAGAATCGTTCGGATGATTCCAACGGCATCCCTGACGTCGCCGCGAAAACCATCAGCGGTGATAGAAAACCTTGGTTCGGTGTGCATGAGTGTTTACTTCCCGCCCCGCGTCTTCGCGTCTTGGGAGTCTTGGTCCTTATTACGACGCATCGAGATTCTTATTCTTGCGGATCTAACATCGTTGTCCGACGCGTGGCCGATTATCTTTTCGGCCTCTGCATCGAGGGACAGAGCCGCCCAGTCAGACATGCTACGGCGTAGGAGCTCAGCGGCCAATTCCCACTGGTCTTTTTGCTGCTCAGTGCAACGCATTGCCATTCTGTCTGATTTGCTACTCATTCACGCTTTGTAACTTTGTTGGTACAATGTACGCAAACAAGTTGACAGACAGTGTTGGTACAATGTACAAACACTGTTTGTCGCAGCCTGGCAGCACGCGACCAATCAAAAACTGAATCATGATGTCGGGGAACCGACAAATTAACCCTGCATCGGGACTGCCAGCCCATGCAGGGTTTTTCTATGCACTCGTTGCAAAGGAGGCATCGGCAAGCAAAAGACTCTGCGGCGGTTGGCGCATTAAAAAAGCTCGCCACAAGGACGAGCTCATTCGTTGTGGGTCTGATACTAACTTGGCGGTTGGTCAGATCCCACTTTAAGCAGGTTTTACCCTACTCGATTGAATGGATACTAAGATGATCGCACCATCAAAGTCAAGCATTGGTTCAGACGCAAACGAACTCAACACAACTCACGGGCCGGATAACCTGACCAGCTATACCAATCGGTTCGGGCGGGTGGTCGAAGTCACATCACCAATCGTGAACTCGAACGACCCGCTACAACTCCGCAGCGTCTGGAAAATGTTCTACCTCGACTTGGAGGAGGGAGAGTCACGGCAGACCGATCACATCGCGGGATCGTGGCAGTACTTTGATACCGAAGAGGAAGCGAGGGAATACGTCAACGAACGCATCCCCGCGCCGTGCCGATGGAATGCCACCATCACACGCTGCAGGATAGACCAGTTTGAACGCGAGCATCCAGTCACGCCAAACCCGCGAACTGAAAGGCGTCAACGTCGTGTGGCTGGTTTGGCGGCGATGCCCTTTGAGAAGCTGCAGGCCGGGCATGAAATTGCGTTGGTGTTACTTGCTTCACAGGAGCCGTACATTCTTGTTGGTGAGGATGATTTTCGACGAAGGGCGTCGGCGTTTCTGGTCCGCGAACTGGAACGAGCAATGATGGCGGCGAAGATGGGAGCGGGCGAAAACATCGAAGAAATCGAGGACGAAATGCTGGTCGTCACTGCAACCAAACGCCGGAAAGATCGGTCATCCTGGAAACGCCAGTTGCTAAAGGCTGATCCATGTTGTGCGTATTGTCGCCAGCAACTCGTCAGCAGTGACGCGACCATGGACCATGTCGTTCCCCTCTCAATGGGTGGTCCTGATGCTCGCGATAACATCGTTCTGGCCTGCGAGAGATGTAATGTGACCAAGTATTGTCGAACCCCTGCGCAGTGGGCTCATGACGTCTTGTTTCATCAAGTGGATTCGAAGGTCAACGAACTGCCACGGTTTCGCGGCGCAATGCTTTCCGAACTGACGGAATACCTGGAGAAGATGACAGACAGTGAACTCGAATCAACGCGGCAGATGCTTTCCCAACTGACGGCCAATCGGGGTCAGATTCAAGGGGATACGCTCGCGATTGCTGGCTAGACTTTCTTGTATCGATACAAGCTCCCATCCCGGACGGTCGAAAGGCTTGTTTCCGGGGTGGGTGTTTTCGTTTCTGTAGGTAGCTACCGTGAAGGTATAAATAGAAGTCATCGGTATTGTGTTCTGCTATGCGCGCGGTAACATAGATCAGACAGAGGATAGGCTAGACGGCTGGAACACATCGGAAGTCGATAGACATCAAAATGGAGTCGTTTTTATGGGCGAGCAATTACTCACGAAGGCAGAAACGGCAAAACGTCTGCAGGTAACAGAGCGGACAATTGACGCATGGCGAGAGACCGGGAGATTGCGGGCAATCAAGTTAGGTCCGGGGACGATCCGATTCAGGGCGGAAGCGATTGAAGAGTTTTTGACACAAAACGAGGAACGCCAGCCGCAGTCTGCAGGCGTCTAGGCTTTGAATTCAGAGATCCGCTACGGAGTGCGAACAGATGGCAATGATTGGTGATCTGACAGCGACGCTCGGGCTTGATGCAACTCAGTTCGTTCTTGGGACAAAGACAGCTCAGAAAGCAATTGGCGGGCTGCTCGGGACGTCGAACACGTTGGCGGTTAAGCTGGCGACAGGCTTAGGAATTCGGGCGATTGCAGGCACTCTCGGCGGACCATTCACGCTGGCGTTAGTGGGTGCAACATCAGCTTTCACTGCATTGACGGGTGCGGTAACGACCGCAGCGTCGATCTTTGCAGCTGCAGACCGGCAAATGACGCGAATTTCTTTCGAGACGATGATTGGCAACGCAAAGCTGGCAAAGCAAACCCTCAGTGAATTGATCACATTCGCGAATGAAACGCCATTTTCGAATAATGAGGTACTGGGGGGGAGCCCGTCAGCTTATGGCGTACGGCTTCACAGCAAGAGAGGTTGGTAGAGAACTGAAGATGCTTGGTGAGCTTTCAGCAGCCTCTCAGGTTCCATTGCGTCAGATCATCACGGCTTATGGTCAGGTCCGGGGGGCTACAAAGCTGACGGGAAATGAGGCGAGGCAATTCACCGAAGCGGGGATTCAGATCTGGCCTGCACTGGCTGAGAAAATGGGCTTGTCGGTGGCCAAGGTTCAAGAGTTGGTGTCGGCGGGCAAGGTAGGCTTCCCGGTCGTTCAGGAAGCACTCAGAGAGATGACTGAGGAGGGAGGACGATTTCATGGTCAGTTAGAAGCACAGGCGAAGGCCTTCAAGGGAATGCAATCGACGCTAGGCGGATCGATGCAAGAACTCGCTGTCACCATTGGCGGGCCGTTCCTGGGGGCGGGAACACTGGCGTTGCGATGGATGAACAATATGACGTCGGTTGCAAATGACTTGGCGTCCGTGGGACTTGCGCCACTTCAAGCCTATCTCGACCGGATGTCGTCTGGTTTTGGAATGGTGACTACGGTATTCGAGAAGATTTACGCGGTGGCAAAAAACACGGTTTCCGGGCTGATGTCATTCCGTGAGGAAGCTGCGTCGCTTGCTGCGGATATCGGGGCTGTTATCGCACAGACCGATGCGGGCGCTGCGGCGATGTCGCTTTTCGGTACAGCCAGTAAGGGCGCCAGCAATATGCTTGCCTTTATCGGAACGACCATCGACAACATTGACGATGGCTTTCGTGAACTGTTTGGTCTCCTGGGAGACGGGGCACGCTTAGCGTTGGGAATTCAGTTGAAGCCTTTGCAAACGGCGGTCGAGGATGCGGTTTCCAGTATTCCTCCGGGTGTGGAATCGGCAGGGAAAGAGATCGAAGCATTGCAGGCGAAACTCGACAAGCTGCGAATGTCACCAGTTGATCTTTTTAAGTCACAGAATCCGGGCGCCACTGCTGATCAAATTGCCGAACATATGCGGTTAAATCAAGAAATCGATGCCACCGAACAAGCTCAACGTAGACTGAATGCGGCACAGTCAGCGGCGGAAAATGCCAAGAATCAAGTTCGAGACATGGCGATCGAATATCAAGTTCTCACTGGTCGTATGACCGAATATGAAGCTGTCTCCCGACGTGCTATGGAAGCCGGTGTGTCACCAGAGAGGGCAGAACAACTTGCTCATATGACAAGATACATCGATGAGCAAAGGAAGAAACTGGAAGATCAAAAGAAAGCGACCGACTCCCTCAGACAGGCCGAAGAGTCGCGTATAAGTGGCCTGAAAACAGCAGCCGAACAACTGAAAGAATCACTAAAAAATCCATTTCAAAAACTATTGGATGACTTGGGACAACTTCGAGAACTTATGGAAGGCGGGTTTATTTCTAAGCAGCAGTACAACCAAGCCATTCAACAGAAATATGAAGGGGTTGGGGACAACGGTCAGAAGGATGTGAGCCAAGCTCAACCTGGAGCGCTGCGTCAAGGATCTAACGAATCTTATTCTGCAGTTCTGGCGGCCATGAGAGGAGACGGGATCAAGAAGATGTCTCCAGCTGAGAAAAAGCAAACCGACCTGTTAACCGAGTGCAGGGAGTTCCTGCGGGAGTTGGCGGAAAAGGAAGGGATAGAGTTGAAGGAAGTTGGCTAGCCCGTAAAGTCTTTTGATTGTTGATAATCAGTCGCTCTCTCTGTACGCTCGTGAAGTTGTGTTAATTACTTCATTTGGGGGCGACTCATGGGCCGGATCGCATTGTTTGGCGTGCTTCTCTATTCGTGGGCAAACTGCTCATCCTTGGTCGCGCAGGAAAAGTTACTGGTTCCAGATGGTCGTCTCTACTCCACGTTTCCAATCGAGAACTCGTTTGACAAGTTCAAGCAAGAGACGCTCATTGGCTTCACTCGAATCATTGAGAATGTGACCGAATCACCTCGCGGTGTCGTTGATCTCACACTTGTAGGCCTCATTAACGAGGATAAAGATGGGTGGTCAGGAAAAGTTACCTTGGGGTTTGTCTCTCGTTCGAGTGGTTGGGTTAACCTTGAACGGTTTGAGCAAAGCAATTCAAAAAATGAGATGATCGGCCTGATTGACGGAAAGTAGCAGACATTTTCTTTCACGTATAAAACAGAGATACTCAGGGGTGGCCTATGTCGCGAAACAGCACTGATCACCATGACAGGAAAACAATTTCTGGATCTCTGCAAAACCGAAAAGATGGAGTTCCAATATGGAAAGATTGAATTCACTTTGAGCCCAGGTGATATGGATCACCTTCGGGCATTTACGGCGAACTACCCGAAGAAGGGATACGACGGCAACACGGTAGAAGTAGACCCTGCTTCGAAACAAGCCTTCGACGACAAGCAGAAGGCGGCTTCCGTGGCGGCGGACAATGCAAAGATGGAGACTCAACTGAAAGCTGAGGCCGATGCTCACGATGAGGTTGAACGGAAGGCGAAAGCAGCAGTCGATGCAGTAAAGAAGTTGATCAGCAGCAAGCCTGAGTTCGCTAAAAAGAAGCTGCAGGACATTGCCGAGAAATACACAGGCACCGAGGCTGCGAAGGAAGCGGCAGAGCTGGCTAAGGGAATCAAGTAAGGAAGATGGTTCCGATGTTCTTAACCCAACAAGCAGAGATATTCGGAAAGCAGCTCCAGCCTTTGAGAGGCGGTCTTGCTACCTCACGGGATTTACTCGACTTCGGTATCGCGGAGTTCGAGCGAAGAATGAATGGTTTGTCGCTGCCTCGACTTGCCATGATGACAGTCGGCGGAATGTTCGTAAAGTTGTCGACCAGTTTTAGGTCGGTGATCATATTGAATTCTCACGGACATGAGCGCGAGGCGATGCCGATTACCCGCTCAATGTTTGAGAATCTGCTGCATTTGCGTTTCATTCTTGATTCAGACTTAGAGATTGATGGAGAAAAGCTTGGGGCGGAATTCAAGGCTCAGTTGTATCGAGCATGGGCTCATCTACGGACGATTAAAGAAGCAAAGTCTCTCGGTGAAATCGACGAACTGAAGGAATACGCTGACCGCATACATGCCCACGCCACAGCTGGTGCATTTGATCCTAAAGCAGACCTTGGAGACAAGTGGTTCGAGAGGTTGACGAGGAGCAAATCGTTGCCAAGCTGCATCGGGTTGCCAGTCATAGAGCTCACGAAAGCGATAAACCCAACCTACGTCCAATGGTATCGCAGTGTTTATTCGAGCGACTCGAAGCACATTCACCAGAGAGATATGACGGAGTACATCGACCTGATCGAGGAAGGCGATGGCATGACAATTGAGTTGAAGTGGTTCACGTCAGCCGAGGGTGTGCTTGATCGAATGAGGATAGCGGCAACGATCTACGTTGAGTTTCTGGCGTCATTTGGTCTTCATGCCCAGGCAGATGACAAGTATTGGCAAAGGGTCAATCAGTTCGCGGATGCAATCCAGAGTTGGGAGTGATACCCGTGGGAGGGGGTAACCCCCTCAAAAAGCTAGGGTTGACCGTCGTAGAACCGCACTTATCCGTCCGGGAGATGTTGGCGTTATTTTTGAGATTCGGTTTCGCAGGCTGGAAGCTGGCAGAGTTGGCTTGGTGTGGATAGTACGCAGGTGCTTTTTTCTGCGTCAAATCGTCTTCCACGGTTTTTTTGAGTGGGTAGAATCGTGGGCAGGGTTGCGGCTAACGATTGCAAGCGTTGGCAGCCGAAGCGGGTCAGGTGGGGTGATGAGTCCTTGTTGTCATCGTCCCGCCTGGTTCGGCCCGATCAACAAGGAAATGTAATGGCAGCAAAAGATGCATTGATCGCATCGATGCGTGAATTGTGGAAGGCATTGGCTTCTTGGAAAAGTCACAAGGAGGCCTTCTTCTTTGGGTACCTCGACCCCTACGAAACATTTGATGTTACCGAAGATGAAATCGGGTTCTACGGTTTCTATAAGAGGGAGTTTGAGAGATACGTCGATATCCGTGCTGTCGTGCTACCAGCTTTGCCGTACATCCGTCGATGTTCATACTCAGACGCGTCATCTCAGAGTCCGAAGTTTTGTGGCGGACGGCCTTTTAAGGCTCAATTCGATGGCATAGAGATTCACGGAGCCAGATATCAGCGCTACCTTTCTCTTCAGCGTCGAATTCCATCAAGCAGCGCCCACTACTACGCCATTTCTCTACTCGAATCCAGAATACAGGATACGAGGCTCATACAAATGTTCGAAGGAACTACTTTGGATGAGCAGAAAAGAAAAATTGCTGAATGGAGCGCATGCAACACTCACAAGCGGAAGAAATTCAATCAGGAGTTTCCCAATTTCTTCGGATTTCCAGCATGGAGTGAAGGAGAAAGGTTCTTGACTCAAATGACGATTGAGCGGGAGATGGTAGAGTCTAGCTCAATCGACTATTTTCCGTCCACGGTGTCTGCAATCGATCGCGAGGAGCCGAGTGAATCGGACGTTACGATAGAAGATGGCGTCTACATGCGCAGAGGAAAAAAGGTCACGTATGATCCTGATAATCTGTCCAAAATGCTGACGAGTCTTAAACAAACTGGAAAGATGACCCAGAAACAACTGGCTACAGTCGCTGGCGTGGAGTCCAAAACAATTGATAACAGCTATTCCCACTTACTAAAGCATAGTGGATGCAAGAAATTAGATGGCTATTGGTACTCTGAATGATGCGCGGGAGTTCCCGTGGGATATCCCGTTTTCCCGTCTCTAGCCAAATCTGCTGTATGACCTTCAAGTCTCCGCTTTTGCTCACATAATCCCTCTAACGGCCTCCAGTTCTCTGTCCCGTCAACAAGGTGTTGTCGGTCAACAAGGAGATGCCGGTGAGGAGTTTTTCTATGAGCAACGGTGTGCAGGAACTGAGGATGATCGACGCTGAGGCGTTGGCGAAGATCCTCAACGTGGACGTGAAAAGCGTCCGAAGAATGAGTGATGACGGGCGGCTTCCCTCGCCTGTTCGCTTGGGGCGGATGTGTCGATGGCGTGAGGACGTCATCACGAAGTGGGTCGAGGATGGATGTCCAACCCAACAGAAGGGGGTGCAGCAATGATCGCACCAACCATTCCGTCACAACCTTCCGGCGAAGACCTGAAGAAAAAAGCTCTGAAGCTGCTTGGTCGAACTCGGTTCAAGCTGATCCGCAAAGCCAAGCGGCTGTTTCTGGAGTCGCTACTGGCTCAGGGAAAGGGAACCATCGACGATGCCCGAATGCACCTCGAAATCCCTGATGGTATCGACCCACGCTTCATGGGTAGTGTGCCGACTGATTTTGCGAATGATCGGGTGATTTCGCGAGTTGGGCTTGTACCTTCCGTCAGACCGGCGACGCATGCCAGCCATCGTTCTGTTTGGCAGTTGATCGATCGTCAAGCTGCCCAGAAGTGGCTGCAGGATCATCCGGAAATCGTTGACGTTGAGGATGGCACAACCGAAGCGGGAGGTAACAACAATGGTTGACTCAGTCCCCAAGCCAAAGACATGGCGATTTAACGATTACGGAGAACTGGTTCAGGGTGATGAACCCCGAACTGTCTTCGATGCCATCGAGCGGCTGAATGAGTTGGAGGAGTACCGCTTCGGGGTTATCCAGAATGCTCAGGATATCCTCACGTTTCATCAGGGGCTCGAAGCGGAGAAGACGGAGGCTGACGACAGGATTGTCGCTATCAAGCAGATTGCCGCAAAAGTGGGCTTCGCTGTCTCGTTAATGGATGATCCAGTTTTCGCTGACTTGATGCGGACATGGCCAACTTTTTCGAGCGGGCAAAAAGCAGCGGTCCTTAACCTACTACCGATCTCGCGGAATCCTCGAATGAACTAATGAAAGAGGGGGTATCGAATGGATAAGTCATCAACAATTGAGCCTGTCCTGTTATCCAAACAGCAAGCGGCTTCCCGGCTGGGAATTTCTGTCAGAACTCTTGATCAATGGCGTCAAGATGGGCGGATTCAGGCAATCAAGCTATCCGCAACCATGACGCGGTTTCATGTCGGCGATTTGGATCAAATCATTGAACAATGCCGGGAAAGCAAAGGGCAAACCGGGAACCAGTAGGTCTTACGTTTCAATCTGAATCATGGAGGATATTGTGTCAAACAAAGGATTCGCGGCGGGGTTTTTCGAGGCTGATCCAGATCCCGAAAGATTTGATGAGATCAGCGAGCAGGAGGCGCGGCAGCTGGTGATGGTTCGTGGGCAACCGATTTTGCGGGCAGCGAGAACCGTTTATCTGAAACCCAAAGCAGGCTACAGAGACCACGCCATCAACCTGATGACGGCGGCAGATCTCAGGGGGCGGAGAGACGACTTCGGGTACAGTCTCAATGAACAAGAGACGGAACAATTGAAGCAACTGGAATCAGCAGGCTATTAGGTGTTCGCTTAACGAAAAAGGGCCGGAAGTCGGAACACTCCCGGTCCTCATGGGCTCAACTCGCGTGACTATGGATCACGCTGCAACAAGAAAGACATACACAATGATATCTTCACGCTCTCGCGATGGCAATCAAAATAATGGTGGCCATCATGGCAATTACGACCCAATTCTGACCGTTTTAGATAAGCTGGAATGCGTCACGCCATCGGGGGAGGGGAAATGGATGGCGAGGTGTCCGGCGCACGACGACGGCAGACCGTCCCTGCAGGTTGCGAGCGGGGACAACGGGAACTGTCTGGCGAAGTGTTACGCCGGCTGCAGTCTGGACGCGATCACGGAAGCTATCGGCATGAAGCCAGCCGAACTATTTGCGGACTTCGGGCAAAAGCGTTATCAGGAGCAACAACCCGCCAAACGATCGTCACGCATCGTTGCCACGTTTGACTATCGCGACGAAGGCGGCAACCTGGGCTATCAAATCCGACGAACAGAATCTAAAGATTTCTTCCAGTATCGACCAGACGGGCGGGGCGGTTGGATCACTGGCCTGGGCGATACTCGACGTCTGCTGTATCGGCTTCCTGAACTCCTCGCGGCTGACCCGGTTGACGTCGTGTTCGTTGTCGAGGGAGAAAAGGACGTTCACAACTTGACCAAGTTAGGACTGGTGGCCACGACGAAAAGCGGGGGAGCAAACGGAAAATGGTTGCCAGAATTCAACGATCACTTTCGCGGTCGTCAAGTTGTGGTGATTCCTGATCACGACGAACCGGGCAGGACGTCGGCTGACAGCATCTGTCGACAATTAAAGAACGTGGCGAAGTCTTTGAAGTTGCTCGACTTGTCCCATTATTGGGAGGGAATGCCGGTCAAAGGTGACGTCAGCGATTGGATAGAGAAAACGGGCGGTGATCGGTCGCAGCTCCTCGAACTGGTCGACAAAACTCCCGGTTGGGAATTCGAGGACATTGAGATGGACGACGCGGTCGAACTGGACGACGTCGGGGAACTTTTATTGCAAGACCCGTTCCCGCTTGCCTCACTCCCTTATGAGTGGGGATTGATCGCATCGAATGTTGCAGAGGCTATGAACGTCGATCCGTCTGGCGTCGGCGTACTGATGCTTTCCATCGTGTCGGGGGTGGTCGGTGGTACGGCTAAGATGCGAGGAAAGCCGGGATGGGAGGAACCGTGTGCGTTGTGGTGTGTGTTGGCGGCTGATTCAGGGTCGGGGAAAACCCCTGTGATCGACTTCCTCAAAGCTCCCATTGATGACATCGACTATGAGAACATCATGGCATGGCGGAAACGATACTCCGACTGGAAGGCACAAAGCGAGCAGTATCAGCAGGCCAAGCGGAAGAAAACGGGCGTTCCTGATGACATCACGGAACCGGGGCCGGAACCACAATGTCCACGGTTGGGAGTTCAGGACGCAACGGTCGAAAGCCTGGTCCCACTTTTAGGGAGCAACGAAGCCGGTTTAATGCTGATCAATGATGAACTATCTGGCTGGCTGACATCGTTCGGAGGATACAACAAAGGCCGGGCAGCGGCGGATTTGGCGTTTTGGAATCAAAGCCATTCCGGGACGTCTGGCCGCAATGATCGCAAGGGGGCGGGTTGTACGTTCCTGCGACGTCCGACAATGTCGGTATGCGGCGGTGTTCAACCTGCGATGATGGCACAGACTCTAAGCAGCGAACACCGATCATCGGGACTCTTGGCCCGCGTTCTGGTTGCGTGGCCACCGCGACGCATTGTTCAATGGTCGGACCGGGAGTTGGGATGGGGAACCAAAGAGGATTACAAGCAACTGATTATGCGGTTGATGATGTTCCGACGTTCGAGAGTGAAGTCAGCGGGCGATTTCCTGGGCGTTGATTACTGGCAGGGAGAAAGCAACCTCACGGGCGAAGTTGATCCTATGGTCTTTGAATTCGCCAGTGATGCTCAACAACGATTCATCGAATACTTCAACCAGCTCGGCTTAGAGGCTGGCGAGTTGACAGGGGATCTCGCAAGCGCTTGGGCTAAGTTGCGAGGGATGACACTACGGGTTGCGTTAGTGCTTCATCTGGCTGAATGGGCAGCGGGGAAGGAATCGGAGCCTTCACAGTTTGTTTCACTCGAAAGCCTGGAGAGTGCTATCCGGATTATCGACTGGCTGAAGACACAGACCCGGAAGCTCTACACAGCATTCGCGAGCAACGATCCTGCAGTCGCATTAAAGCGACAGGTACAAGATCAGGAAGCGGCAGAGACGGATTGGCTCAAAAAGAAGATCCGAGATCGTGGCGGAGAGATCAAGCTCAGCGAATTCGCCACCAACATGAAGCTGAAGGCATCCCGTCTCAAACGAACCTTAGGCAAGCTCGAAGCCGATGGATGCGGGAAGTTTGAGAATCGTCGATCAGCATCGGGACCACCTTCGAAATGGTTTGTTCTCAACTCTCAGGATCAACTCTCAGGAAACCCTCAGGATTCATTTCTGTAGTGCAAGGCTTTTGGCTCAAACGCTTTATGGCCAACTCTCAGGATATCTCACTCTCAGGATATGTTTAAGGAGTGAATATAAAATCGAGGCTTGTGGAATGAGAAAGACCGTAAGGGCAGCTATTCGGTCACCGATGTGTGACCAGCGCTTCTTGGTAGTGATGAACTGTCTTGAAGACTGTCGGGACGCAGTCGACCTGGAAGACGTTCAACAGGTATCGAGACTCTGGGTATTCACCAAGCCACAGAGAAAGCAGTGGGATAAAACGGCCGCGATGCTCGCCAAGCAATTCAAATCGAAAGCATCCAAACAGGAACAACAATCGTTGTTCGATTATCATCAAGTTTCCAATAACTAACGGAGGCAACAGTGGCATCTATTTTCCGGGACGACAAAACCAACAAGGCCCGCATTCAGGTAACCTTGGCGGATGGCTCACGCAAGAGCCTGACCTTAGGCCGAATGACGAGGAAGCAGGAGGATGAGTTCTGCAAACGGCTAGAGGAACTGGAAGTCTCGGGGAAGCTGTCGATACAGCCGGACGCTGCGGTCATCGCGTGGGTCATGGCAATTGACCCTAAGCACCTGAAAAAGCTGTCGGAATGGAAGCTCGTTCCAGTCAGTCTCGAAGTTCGTTTGATTCCAGATGAGCCTGAGATCAAGAAAACCATTAAAGATATGGTTGATGGCTTCCTTAAAGTAAGGTCGAAGAAAAAGGCGTCTTCCCGCAAGGTCTGGATTCGGGCCAAGAATCACCTGCTGGCCTACTTCGAAGAGAGCAGGACAGTTGAAAGCGTCAGGCTGGGAGATGCGAAAGAGTTTCGACAGTGGCTTCTGGATGAGCAGGGATTAGAGTCGACCACCACAAACAAGATGATCAGTGTGTGTCGTCAGTTCTTCGGGTACGCGATCGATTTTGAGTGGATCGTCAAGAACCCGTTCACTGACAAAGCCCTGCCGACGACGGTGCGAAGCAACAAGGCCCGCCAGTATTACATAACAAGGGAAGACGCGTTCAAAGTCATCGACGCTTGCCCTAATGCCGAATGGCGATTCATTGCTGCTGCAGCTCGCTTCGGTGGCTTACGGATTCCATCAGAATTGGAACATCTGAGACTTAGTGACATTCACTGGGACGCGAAACGAATGACAATCACGTCTCCAAAGACAGAGCACCACGAGGGGCATGAGTCGCGAGTGATTCCCTTGTTTCCGGAAATGGAGAAGTATCTCAACGAGCTCTGGGATTCCCTGGGGGATCGCGCAGCTGAGTACGTGATCAGTGACAAATATCGAAAAGCATCAAATCTGCGGACAATGATGGAGAGAATTGTTCACAGAGCAGGCCTGACGCCTTGGCCCAAGCTGTTTCACAACCTGCGAAGCTCCTGCCAAACAGATCTGGCTGCACGTCATCCGAATCACGTCGTCTGCAAGTGGATGGGGAACTCTGAAGCAGTCGCCAAGGAACACTATCTACAGCTGACGGATGATGATTTCGATCAGGCTATCTGTTTTCGTGCAGATTTCGTGCAGAGAGGTCTAGCGGGGCCTAGCGAAGCTGAGGACCAGAAACGAAAAAACCCCGGCGAAACCGGGGTAATTCTCGATACTGCTAACTCTCGCGAAGCCTCGCAAAGTGCAGAAAGTGGACGTAACAGGACTCGAACCTGTGACCCCTACCATGTCAAGGTAGTACTCTAACCAACTGAGCTATACGTCCGAAAATTGACGGCAGGCCGTCTGGGGAAACAATATCTCACTGTCACTCCGAGGTCAAGTCTTCTGGATCATCGTGTTTTTGAGTCGGGAAACTTCATGGGAACTGGGCTTCCTGGCGTTTTTCCTCGGCGGCTGACGCTCGGATGTAGAGTGGTGTCAGCTCGAAAGGGCTGGTTGATTTGGGCGACTGGGGCGATTTTGACGAATACTCGATCAGTGAGGCGGCCCTCGGGATGTTGACGGCTTCCTGTTCGACCATTTGAGCGGGTGAAGGGTTCGCTTTGACTTTTGTGACGCCCGGGCCGATCACGATGTCGGTTGATGAGAGATTTGACAGGAACCCGGCGGGGGATTCCATATGGACCGCCTCGAGGGCATCAAAACGGCCATTTGAAAACTGGAAGCTCTGGACAAACAACTGGCCGCGGAAGGCGTCGCCGATGACGCGGAGTCTTGAGGGGGGGGCGAGGTTTTTCTTGAGGAGCGTTTCGGAGAATTGGTGGGCGAGGAGTTCAAAGGTGGGGACGGCGACGAGTTTACAGTTGACTGCATAGGCGAGTGTCTTGGCGGCGACGATGCCGATGCGCAGGCCAGTGAAGCTGCCGGGGCCCTGGCTGACGACGATTTGTTCGATATCGGAAGTTGTCAGATGGCGTGACGCGAGCAGGTCGCGGATCATGACGACGAGATGTTGAGAGCGGGTGCCGGCGTCTTTGATTTCGACAGCATCGTAGATCTGTCCTGTTGCATCGCGGACGGCGATCGAGCTGGGGACGTGAGAGGTTTCGATTGCCAGGATGATGCTGGATCGCGGTGATGATGGGGGGATTGTCGACATGCTTTTGATGATAGCAATGCGCCCTTCGATGGTCACGTGGGTGCGCGAATGTGTTCGATCGAGGTTGATCCCACTGGACGATACCTGTACGTTACAAACTCGCAGGGGTTTCTGGCCTGTCTGCAGAAGACAGCTGCCCCGGCCGGCCACTCAATTTGGCCACCAGAAAAAAGACTGGTTTTCGACGTGAATATTTTGCTGATTCGGCTCCGGAAGGGCTTGCGAGCGATCTCTCGTAAGCTGGAATGGCGGACTTCCGGGAAATGGTTCTTTCTTTCGACGCTGATTGGCATCGTCACGGGGATCGGTGCGATCGCGTTTCAGTTGTCCTGTCAGTTCATCGCGCATTATGCGATGGGAATGGGAGCGGGCTTTTATCCGGGGGAACCGGCGGGAGAGTATTCGCCGTTTCCGCATGGAACTGCCGTGATTTCGCCGTGGCGGTTTTTGATTGTGATTTCGATCGGCGGTTTGGTCTCGGGGTTGATCGTTTACTTCTTTGCGCCAGAAGCAGCGGGGCACGGGACGGACGCTGCGATTGATGCGTTTCATAATAAACGTGGCGTGGTGAAATGGCGGACACCGATCATCAAGACGATCACCTCGGCGATTACAATCGGCACCGGTGGTTCGGGTGGTCGCGAAGGTCCGATCGCGCAGATTGGCTCGGGATTCGGATCGTTTCTGGGACAAGTGTTGAAGCTACCGCCGCGGGATTGTCGGATCATGCTGGCTGCTGGCATGGCGGCGGGAGTCGGTTCGATCTTTCGCGCGCCGTTGGCGGGGGCGTTGTTCGCTGCGGAAATCATGTATCGAGATGCGGATCTCGAATCGGACGTCATCGTCCCTGCTGCGATGTCATCGATCATTGGCTACAGCGTTTATTCGTTGTTGCTGCCTGAGGAACTGCGGTTTACGCCGCTGTTCGGTCAGAAGCTGGACTTCGCGATTTCGTCGCCGTTCGAATTGATCCCGTATTTCCTGCTGGCGATCGCGATGGCTTTCTTTGGCTATCTCTATATCAAGATTTTTTACGGCGTTCATGATTACTTCGACAAGAAAATGTCCTGGCTGCATCGTGGACTTCGGCCGTGCCTGGGGGCATTCATTACGGGGCTGATCGGCATTGGCCTGTACTACTGGTGGGACAAGGATCCGCTGCTGTTGTCAGTGTTTTCGACAGGTTACGCGACCCTGCAAGCGTCGTTTCATCCTGAGACGACACCGGGGGTCTCTCTGTTGTTGACGGTCGCATTCTTCAAGATTCTGACGACGGCGTTCACGATTGGATCGGGAGGATCTGGAGGGGTGTTCGGCCCGTCCATGGTGATCGGCGGTTGTGCTGGTGCAGCGACGGGATTGATCCTGCAGCAGGTGATGCCGGAAGGCTGGGTGGCGCATCCGGAGACGTTCTCGATTGTCGGCATGGCGGGGTTCTTTGCCGGCTGTGCGCATGCTCCGATTTCGACGATCATCATGGTCTCGGAAATGATCGGCGATTACAAACTGCTCGTGCCGACGATGTGGGTCTCGACGCTTTGCTTCCTCTTGATGCGACCATGGACGCTGTATCGTAACCAGGTGAAATCGCCTCTTGAGTCTCCTGCGCATAAGGGTGATTTCATTATCGATATTCTCGAAGGGATCAAGGTCGAGAACGTCTATCAGAAGGATCGCAAGCTGACGTTGATTCATGAATCGATGACGCTCGAAGAGATCGTGCATCAGATTGCGCTGAGTCACCAGCACTATTACCCTGTCGTGGATGATCAGGGACGCATGGTCGGGATCTTCTCGTCGGATGATGTGCGGAGTTACCTGTACGACGAGACGATCTGGAAGCTCGCAGTAGCCCGGGATGTGATGGTCGGGGCAGGACATGTCGTTTCGGTGACGCCGGAGGATAATCTGAATTCCGTCCTCAAACGCTTCACGTCGCGCAATCTGGATGAGCTCCCTGTGCTCTCGACGAAAGAACCGGGTAAACTTTTAGGCATGCTGAGAAGAAAGGAAACGATCGCGTATTACAACCGACGTCTGGTGGAACTCAAACAACAGGCGGCTGATGAGACATAAGGCGTTTCGTGGCTTCGGGTCATTTGATATCACCTCTCCACGCATTCGGACCATGAGCCGAATGGATGCCATGAAGAAAGCGATGTTTCGCAACCGGATGATTGAGACATCTCACGCCTGAATACGAACTGTAAGACAATGGAACCGTACGAGAAGAGAATTCGATTGCTTTCACGATGTGCGAGCATCGCTTATCTCCTTGTCCCAGTGATTTACGTCTTGATGCTGTGTTCGATCATTGGATACGCAGAGTTTGACGGGATGTTAACAATCATCGTTGTGCCAATCGTTATTCTACTTTTACTGTTTCCTTCTTTGGGTGTCTCGAATTCCTGGATTGTCATCGCTTTGGTTGCTTTTTCACTGTTAATGCCATACGGACAGTTCCGACGTCTTTTGATCTGGCTGGCATTCTTTAGTTCCATCGGCATTGTGTTGTCAGTTATTTCCGGCCATGAGAATGATGGATTTTTGCTGATTGCGGCTTCGCAGATTGCTGTTGTTTTGTGTCTGGTGGTCAGCACTGAACTCAACTTGCTGATCAATCGCATTGAGGATCAACAGCAGGAAGAGTTTCGAAGACGCATCCGCAGGAAGATTTCGCTGACGATGAATGCGCCATCGACGCTTTAGCACACAGGATTCGATCGTTGTGAAACGGCATGGCTTTTCGCGTGAGTGACACGTCTCATCTGCGTTATTGGAATCACAGCGGGTTAACGTAGCCAGCCGCGTTTGGGCTCGGGTTTTGCTGTTTGTTTCATTTGTTCGCCGGGGGTTTCTGAGATCAACCCGAGTTGCAACAGTTTCTTTTCGATGAGCATTTCTTTTTGTTTCAGCTTCGACTGCTCGCGCGAGAGTCGGGCGCGTTCCAGCGAGTTTTGCAGCTCGGCGATTTTGAGTTGTTCGGTCAGACGATCATGGAGGTCGTCGATCACGGCTTTCTCGGCTTCAAAGCCATGCAACTCAGTCAGATCGATATCCAAAGTGGAGCGCTGGTACATCTCAGCGGCTTTGTCGAGGAGAATCGCGATGACTTCATCGCGACTTTGGATGGCATCTTCGAGTTGCTCGTTCGTTGCGTTGTCGAAATCGACCAGTGGCGGGAGTTCGAGCCCGAGAATGTCGATCAGCTCAGAATGGTCGACAGGATGAGGATCAGACGCCGCGGCGGGAGAATGCTTCGTCGGGCGGAGAATCGATTCCTTATCGAATCCGTTGGAATCAGAATCACCTTCTGTCAGAAACGATGATTTGATCTGCTCCCAGGAATTCGGTTCGTGGGAGTCTGCTTCAGACTGAGCATCGTCAGCCTGGCTGTTTGCAAACGATGAAAGAATGGACGTCAGATTATTCAGGGGAGCGGCTGGAAACGCTGCTGCACGGTCACCGCCAGCTCGGGAGACAAGTTCCTTGATTTCGTCCAGCTGGACTTCGATGCGTCCCAGCGTGAAGCCGGCCTGCATCTGGTCCCATTGTTCGAGGAAACGGGTCAGGCCTTCGTTGAGTTCAGGAGAAAGAGCGGGTGCGGGGGCTGCTGTTGTGCGGTTGGAACCAGACGCAGCGGGAGCGCCGGCTCGCTGGTAGCGGTCCAGCTGCTCTGCGGCATACTCGAGCTGTTGCGTCAGCGCAGCGATGAGCTCATCTCGCTCATCGGTCGCGGGCGCGTCGTAGTAGTCGGTCTGGTCCATAGTACGTCGGGTCTCCTGATTACCCTGCCGGAAGCTTAGCTCAGGATTCCAAAGACGACGGAGTGTCACGAAGTTCCAGATGCTCCGCCGTTCTACGAGAGTCGACATACGCGGGTTATTCTGGATTTGCGGGCTGACGTAAACGGCTGGAATTGCCAGCAAATCCGTTGAACGCGCCATCATGCCGTCAGACGATGCTGCGAGCTGCTTCAAGCCGATGACCGGAGAGAGGAATTTGTCGACAGAAGCGATTTTTTGCACGGAAGGCGCTTTGCTTCAGAACAGAGCTTGAGAAGTCCTTTCTGGCATGTTATGAAGCAGGAGTAAAAGCTGTGCAGAGAATGAACTCATCGAAGTCAGTTCTCTGGACTCACGACCGATAGCCTCCCGGCGCTCGGAATGCCATCGGGTGAGTCACCTTAGACTTTCAAATTTGCCGTCTCCGCACCCAGTCCTGCTGCAAGTTGCTGACTTGTTGATGAGACTTTGTGTTGATGATCGGGATAATTTGCTGGTCTGAGCCGTTCAGCCTGAATTCAAGGCTCATCATGAGACCAGAAGAGCGCCGACATTGCCCATCGCCAAATGCTCTGGCTGATTCTGCGCTTCGCTTCTGCAGTCGTGATGTTTCTGCCTGTGATGTTGATTTGCGCTCTGAAATTGATTTGTGCTGCTCGATCAAATCACAAAATGCAGCCTCCTTTTGGGGACCGGCTGCCAGCCGCGATCAGTCCCTATCGACTGATTCTCTGTTCCTTCGCTCGAACTCGATGAAGATCCTCTCTGGCTTTGGGCCGAAGCCATTGTTGTCTTCATTTCCTGACCTGTTTCTTGGAGGTCTCCTCCGGGCCCGTTTGAACCTGCCGGAAGGCAAACTGTTCCAGATCGCGCTCACGGTCTCCAGGAATTAGAATCGCATTCAATCTATGTCAACACCGGTGGTAAACGTAGTCGACGACGATCCCGCCGTCTCCAGTGCAATTTCACTGATTGCCAAGAACATCGGCTACGCCGCTGCGATCTATCGCAGTGCCGAGGATTTTCTGTACGGACATGACCCCGAACGTCCAGGCTGCCTGATTCTTGACCTCAAGATGCCAGGAACGAGCGGTCTGGAAATTCAGAAGATGCTGCTGGAAGCGGGTGTCGAAATTCCGATGATCGTCGTCAGTGGAAACGCGGATGTGCCGATGGCTGTCGTTTCGATGTCACGCGGTGCGTATATGTTTCTGGAGAAGCCATTCCGTATGGAGATTCTTCAGCAGCACATCTCGAATGCCCTCGAGCTGGATGCCTCGCGTCGGGCTGTCCGAGCCAAACGTCATCGAGCCCGTCAGCAACTGTCTCGCTTGACTGAAAAAGAGCAAGAAGTCCTGCGCATGATTCTTCAAGGCCTGACGAATAAGCAGATGGCTGAAGGGCTCGGACTAACGGTCCGCGCGATTGAAGATCGTCGTTCTCGGCTGATGCGAAAGCTCGAAGTCAACACCTTGATCGAGCTGCTTGATATGGTCAACAGCGCAGGGGGCTTCCGGCTCGACAGCCCAGCCCCCGCCCCTGTTCCACGCGTCGAAATGCGATCAGCCGCCGCAGCCGTTAGCGATTGATGATCTCGTAATTAACCAGTTCGCGATTCTCAATCATCTCCCCGGCGATCTGGCCGAACTTCGCAAGGTAAGGAGCCTTCTGGTGGACGGCCAAGGCTTCCGGTGATTCATAGACTTCGTACAGGAAAATGATCTGATCATTCTGCGGATCACGACAGACATCAAACTGCTTGCAACCCGGCTCATTGGTCAGCGTATTGCTCGCATGGATCTTGATCGCAGCACGAAAATCATCGATGTACTGAGACTTCACCACGAATTTCACAACAACAGCAATCATTCTTGTCTCCATAAAAAGTTCCTTCTCCAGTCAAGGGAGAAAGTGGCAGCGCTTCGCTGACGGTTGAGGGTGGGCGATAGGCGTCGACCGACTCACATAGTTTCAACAGTGTGAGCAATACTTCTTCGGCGAAATCTTCCCATTTAATGTAGGGTGCTGGTGAGTCTTCGAACCGCACCAAATACGCCTTCAATGGTAACTGACCTTATCGATGCCACATTTGGTGCGGTTCGCAAAGCCTCACCAGCACCCTACATTTTGCGCAAGGCATGAGTGTGTCGACTGGCAACTACGTCTTTGGCGTCTCAATCGGATACCCGGCGTCCTTCCAACCACGGAAGCCGCCATCAACTGAAATGATGTTGGTGTATCCCATCTTCTGCAGGTTGTCAGCCGCCAGAGCCGAGCGATAACCGCCGCCGCAGTAGAGATAAAGAGGCTGCGTGGTGTCAGGATATTTCGTTTCGATATCCCGCTCGATGATGCCCTTGCCGAGGTGGACTGCACCGGGGATATGGCCGGCTGCGAATTCGTGATCTTCCCGGACGTCAATCAGCGTCAACGGCTGCGACTTGTCCATCATGACCTTGATGTCGGGGATCGTGCATTCTGTGATTCGAGAACGAGCGTCAGTGACGATCGCCAGAAATCCGGGGGTATGTTGCATGGTGGTTGATCCATTGGATTGAAGTGTCGAAGAGGGTGAGTCAGGCTTCGCCGATTCGCTGACTTCAGATTATCAAGACGGCAGGACTCTGCCAACGAGTGCCAACGAGAAGGCGATCCGGAAGGTCGAACAACAAATACAAACCACGGATGAACACTGATCGACACGGATAGGGAGAGGAGACTCCAATTTGATGACTTGTTTTTTATCTGTGTGAATCCGTGTTTATCTGTGTTTCCTCTTCCTCTCCGCGATCTCAGTAGCTTTCATCCGTCAATCAGTCATCTTTCCAGAAAGGCGAGGACATCCTGATTGAACTCGTTTGGCTTCTCCATCGGAGAAAGGTGGCCCGCATTCTTTATCACGACAAACTTCGCATGCGGTATCACCTTGGCCATCATTTCCATCTCGGACATCGGAATCAGAGTATCCTTATCCCCAGCGATGATGAGCGCGGGCACGGCGATGTCTGGCAGAAAGGATACGAAATTCGCACGTTGAGCCATTCCCAGGGAAGCGGCTGCGATTGAGGGCCCAGGTTGATCTGCGATCATGGACGAGAGTTGCTCCATGACTTCAAGATTGTTCGTTTGAGTATCAGGCGAGGTCAACTTGACTGGCATGTCCCGGGCGAGGTCCTCTGCTCCCTTGCGACGAGCATTGTCGGCAGTTTTCTTACGGTTTTCGATGGCTTCCGGGGTATCAGACGTCGCTTTGGTGTGGCAGAAGATGAGGCTGTCAACCAGAGACGGGTGTCGCTTCCAGAACTCTAAAGCGATATAGCCTCCCATCGAGAGCCCGCAAACTGTCGCCGGTTCATTGATCTCAAGAGACTCCAGCAAATCCGCGAGAAAGTCTGCATAGTCGGCAGGTGTCATAACGGAATTGGGAAGTTCACTTTCCCCGAATCCCGGCAGGTCGGGCGCGATGACTTTTGCTGCGACTCCGAGGGGTTCGAGTTGCTTCGACCACATGCGGGCATCCATTGGAAAACCATGGACCAGAAGTAACGGTCGCCCTGCTCCGATGACGTCGACAGCGACTCTTTTTCCGTGCACAGAGATAGTTTTCGTGGCCATGGCGGGGACTCCTTTGGTGGTAACTCTCGTTGGTGAGTGTCTCAGAATACCAGTTGCCGTCTACCGTGGTCACGCTTTTCAGAGAGAAAACAGAAGTCTCATCAACAACCATGGATTATTTGTCCACGCCTCTGAACAGCGTAAAAAAACGACACCTTTCTGTGATCTATGTGTCCATCGTCGTCGTAAGTCACATCTTACGACACAGAATTCAGCAATCGCGATTGATTTGTGTTTCAGAATCGAAACATGGCAACGGCTTTTAGCTGGAAATCCTCGCAAGGTGCGTATATTATGGGCACATAAGCGCTCACCCCGATGAAGAACAACGACCAAGACGATATGATGAATCGAATGATCGGTCGCTGCCCTGCGATGCAGGAGGTGTATGCACTCACACAGAAGGCTGCGAGCACATCTGCTACGGTCCTGCTCATGGGAGAAACAGGGACCGGCAAAGAGCTCATCGCGAGAGCCATTCACGAGTTAAGTCCCCGCGCCACAGGCCCTTACGTCCGCGTCAACTGTGGAGCGCTGAGTGAATCACTGCTGGAAAGCGAACTTTTCGGGCACGTGAAAGGGGCGTTTACTAATGCCCTGGAAAACCGCACAGGTCGCTTTGAAGCAGCTCACGGCGGCACGATCTTCCTCGATGAGATTAACTCCATGAGCTACAAGCTGCAGGTCAAACTGCTGCGAGTGCTTCAAGAACAGGAGTTTGAACGGGTCGGGGAAAGCCGAACGATTCGTGTCGACTGTCGTATCGTGGCTGCGACGAACCGAGATCTGCTGGATGAGGTCGAAGAAGGGCGTTTTCGGGAAGACCTTTATTACCGCCTGAACGTCATTCCGGTGGAACTGCCACCGCTTCGGGCACGTGGCGACGATATCAAACTGCTCGCCAAGCACTTTGCGTCGAAATTCGCTGAGGAAAACAGTAAGACTGGGTTGAGTATCACAGACTCGTTCCTGGATGCCCTTGAGGATTATTCCTGGCCAGGAAACGTACGCGAGCTCGAGAACTACATCGAACGAGCCATCATTCTATCGCAGGGCTCTTCGCTAACGGTCGATGATCTTCCGAAGCATGTGCGGGGACTGGCGCCTGTCCGCTCCGCCAAACGCAGCGACAAGTCAATCGACATGCTCTGCCAGGAACTGGTTTCGCAAGGACTCTCTGAACTCGAGCCCAAAGCGAACAACGCTCACCAGAAGATTGTCTCGCTGTTGGAAAAGGAACTCATTTTCCAGATGCTGCGTCTCTGCCAGGGAACGCAGACCAAAACGGCGATTCGTCTGGGCATCAACCGCAATACGCTGCATAAGAAGATCGAAGAATACGGGTTGGCGGAAGAGGCTCGCGGGTAGAGAATCGAGATCAGGGGGCGAGGCACTGCAATCCGTTCCGGCTGTTCGACTTCATGTTGCGATAAGATGAATTTTGTATGGGTGGTCTCATGGTCGTCGCGGGTTTAATTTTCTGAGTGATATTGTCAGTCATTGTGTAATTTTTCCGCCGGGTCTCTTTCTGAACCGCAGCCAACCTTACAAAATGGGAGAGGTTCGTACGAAAAAATTCCCAACGCAACTGGATGCAACTCATGGGACGAAATTCGTAGCGTCGCAAAGAACGTCACGCGAAAAAGCGGCAGGAAAAGCAAAAGCAACGACAGACGCGAACACGACAGCAAGAGACGCAGCGCTACGTCGTCCCGATCGCGGGAAGTCAATCACGTCAACTTCAACGCCATCTGCAGCAATCACCTCAGTCCTGGGAGGGTGAGCCAGACGTTGACATCGCGGTGTTCGATGATGTCGTGCTTGCCGCATTGCCCTCGGAGCTGGCAACAGAGGTGACAGCCATTCGCGAATTCCTGCAGGCTGCCACTGAACTGCGTGGAGAAGAGGCCCTTAAAACCGTTTCCATTATTTCTCGCAGTAGCCCTTTAAGCGAATGGCGTCTATTTATTCGCGGACTGATCGACTGGCTTGGCAGCGATACTCAGGCCGCGAGTGAGGCTTGGAGACGTTTGAATTCGGAGCGTCGTCCGGGGCGGATCGCGTCGTCCATGATGTTGTCCTTAAATTCTGATCTCGATCGACTTCCGCGTGGAGGATCCGTAGAGGAATCGGAACCTTCATTGCCATGGCAGCGCTGGGACGACCAACATTTGTTTCATGCCAAGCTTTTGCATCGTGTTCGTTTTGAGCGTGCGGCATTGCGCGTTGTCGAAGCGGGGGTAAAAATGCCGGAGGAGTCAAAAAGCCTCCTCTTGGGGATCAAGAAACTTCGTTGGATGAAGCAGTTTGTCGTCGAATATCAACAGACGGAGCCAGCGCTGACGAGTGCGCTTTGTCAGACGGTATTACATCGAGCATTCCTGCAGAACTACGCGGACGTATTCGATGAGGCAATCAAGTCCTTTCGCGGTCCACGTCATGATCGCCAGAATTTACTGCTCACATTCTTTTATTATATTCGCTTCGATGATTCGCAGCTTCAAATGCGAGGGGAGCAGGCATTAAAGGAGTATCTGGACAAGGATTTGAAGCAGAACGAGCTGCTTTCGAAGTCACTGCGTAATGCGATCGCCAGTTACATTCATTTGATGGAAGCGAAATCTTTGATAACAGAAGGCCTGAAGAGTGGAATCAACTTATTTTTCGGCTATGAAGAGGATGTCTCGGGGATTCGCAAGCATTTGAAGGCATCGTTGAAAGCTGAGCCTGGCAATCTGGCTACCTGTCAGGCCTATGTTGAATGGCTGACATCAAAGCTGGATAATGACCGGTTGAAGCAAGCCGAACGCAAGCCACTGGAAACGGAGCTGGCGGGTGTCATGCGGGGATGGGCCTCAAGCAGACCAGACGATGCCGAGCCTCGTTTATGGTTGGTGGATTATCTTCTCGAGAACGAACAGATGGAGGAGGCCAGTCCTCATGTCACGTTCTTAGCTGCATCACGGCAGGATGATCCGCGCGTGAAGGCAACCCCCTGGAAATGGCAGCTTCTGGAAGCGATGCGTCTGTGTCGAAGAAAAGCATGGTTGAGCGAAGTCCCAACTCATCTCAACGAAGCGGAATCGCTTTGGCCTGACTGGTTGCCAAAACAATGGTTGCCTTACTTGCGAGCTGGCTGGTTGTTACGGTCCGGGGATATCGGAGCGTTTGAGGCTGCGCGACAAGAGATTTGTGATGTCACTGGTCAAACCCGCGGCAGCCTGGTCGATCGTTGCATGATGCTGGGGGCCGCTCAGAAGATGCGAGTCAGAACAGACGATCTCAAGCGACTTCGTCTGGAGGTCGAAGAGGCGTTGAAAAAACGGGACGAGATTCCTCTGGAAGAGTATGTCGATGTCGCGGGCTTTTTTTGGGATCTGCATCGGACGCAATTGCTTTATCCTGCCTACCGCACTCACGGGAGCAAATTCGGCCAAACGCTCAAATCGATCTGGTCCCAGTTTCCGGGCAAGTTACAGGACTGTTACACGGACGAAAAAACTCAGAAAGCGGTTTTGTATCAGATCCGTTCACGGTTCTCGGTGTCACGCATGACGCCAGCGAGGCGGAGATTCGTAGCCGTTATCTTGAACTGGTCAAAACGTATCCACCAGAGCGTGAGCCAGACAAGTTTCGGGAAGTCCGTGCGGCTTATGAAGCAGTCAAAGAGCCCCTGTCGCTTGCCAAACGCCTAGCAAATCCACCGGGAGATGAAATTCCTGAATGGGCAGATGTGATTGCCACGCAGAAACAGAATCCTCCTCGCTTGTCCGTGCAGTTTCTACTGAGCCTGGGGAATCGAGCATCGGAAAGTCCATCCTCGACATAGGTTTGGGACCAGCCACGACGACGTCCGATGGCATCCCGGAGAAAGAGGGAGCCAAGACAGGATTCAAGCCTCCATGCTTTGGAACAAAGTACCTATGAGCGATTCAACCATCTCTTCAGGAAGCAGTGAGACACCTCTCAACTGGGACAATGCTCCAACAAATAGCGTGCCTCAGTTTGGAGCATTGGATATCGTCGAGGCCTTCACTGCGATGCGCCACGAATGGCGCGGGCAGACCAAAGAGAGCCGACTGCTGACGGAGAAAATCGACCAGGCGGTGACGAACATCCAAGCGCTGGAGTCGAAATTACTCGCCAGTATTTCGGAAGCAAAATCAGGAAGCCGCGATTCAGACGAGTCCTCCAAGGCCAGGGCTTTGGTCATGCGGGTTATCGAGACAGACCAACAACTGTCCCGAGCGATATCGGGAATCGATCAATGGGAAGCAACCCGTCAAGTTCAGGCAGAAGCCGATCGGAAATCCGTGGCGTTGTTCTTCGAGAGCATGAATTGGCTCGCGCGATGGTTTGCTCGTCCGTTCCTGAACGCGGTCATCTTGCAGTTTTCTTCTCAAGAGAAGGCGGCTAAGAATCCGGCCGTTGAAGGTTTGAATCTCGTGCTGGCGAGATTGCGTCGTACGATGCAGGAGCAAGGGATCGAACGTCTCGACACTCTCGGCCAGCCGTTCGATGCGAACGCCATGCATGCCATTGGAACATTGACTGAGACGTCTTATCCTGCAGGACATGTCGCTGAACAGATTTCTCCAGCCTATTACTGGCAAGGCAAAATTCTGCGTTTTGCCGATGTTCGCATCGCGAGGTGATATGTGCAAACAAGGGATCTTCGAGTCAAGGAATGCTCATCAAAGAGGTAGCGGGAATGGCTGAGAACAACAGCGGCGGCGCGATTGCGAGTGATACGATTATCGGAATCGATCTGGGGACAACCAACAGCGTTGTGGCGGTCGTCATTGATGGTCAGCCACAGGTTCTGGGCGAAGCGGGAGAGAAACTGCTGCCGTCTGTCGTTGGAATCAATCCACAGGGGCAACTGGTGACAGGGCTGCCTGCGAAGAATCAATTAGCGGCATTCCCTGATCGGACAGTCGCTTCGATCAAGCGTCGGATGGGGCAGATGGAACCTGTTTCACTGGGGGGGGACAGTCATTCACGCCGCCGGAAATCAGCGCGATGATCCTCCGTCGTCTTCGAGAGAACGCCAGTCACGCGATCGGACAATCGATCACTCGAGCCGTGATTACCGTACCGGCGTTCTTTGACGAGAACCAGCGTCAGGCGACTCGCGAAGCTGCTGAACTGGCAGGGCTGACCGCCGAAAGGATCATTAACGAGCCGACCGCTGCCACCCTGGTCTATCATGCTGGCACGCAGGATCGTAAACAAATCGCCGTCTATGATTTCGGTGGCGGAACTTTTGACGTCTCTATTGTCCGCATGGAGGCAGGCATTACCGAAGTTCTCAGCAGTCGAGGTGACGTTCGTCTGGGAGGGGACGATCTCGACCAGGTACTGCTTGACCATATCGCCGAGCAATTCTTATCCGAACACGGAATTGACCTCCGTGAGAACGCCACCTCTCGCTATCGCTTGTCGCTGGCCTGCGAGCAGGCCAAGCGACGCCTTTCTTTCGACGAGACGGTCAGGATCGAAGAAGAGTTTATCACTGAAAAAGCCGGACAGCCTCTGCACTTGACGGCGACTGTCACACGCAGCGAATTCGAGGAGTTGATCGAACCCTTCATCGAGCGGACCATCGACTGCCTTGATGCAGCGCTACGCGAGGCCGGGATGACGGTCCATCAAATGGATGACTTGGTTCTTGTGGGTGGTTCAACCCGGATCCCTCTCGTCGAGAAACGCTTGCGTGAAGAGTTTCAAAGAGAGCCAAGTCGAGCAGTCGACTCTGATCTGGCAGTTGCACTCGGAGCCGCCGTGCAGGCTGCCATGATCGAGGGACGACATGTCGGGCCAGTTCTCGTGGACGTAACGGGGCACACGCTGGGCATAGAGGCGTGCGTCGGGATGACGTTCAGTGGGCCACAGATGGTCTTCTCCCCGATCATTCATCGGAACACACCTCTCCCGGCGCGATATGAACACGCCTATTCCACGATGTTCGATGGCCAGAAAGCCGTTGAGATTCATGTGTTGCAAGGAGAACATCCCGAAGTGCATCGCAATCGATCCATCGGAAAGTTTCGCCTGGATCTCGAAGGAGCTGACAAAGAGCGAAGCAAAATCACTGTCAGATTTGAATTGACCCTGGATGGAACACTCAAGGTCACAGCGACTCAAACGGCAACGGGTCTGAGTCGACAGCTCGAAATTGATAATGCCCTCAGTCACTTCCAGGCCGACGAAAGAAGTCGGGCACAGGCACGTCTGGAGGAGATGTTTGACGAATCCGACGAGTTCGCATCGCAGGGGAATCCTCTCAAGAGTACCGATATTGATGCAGACTCACCCGCGCCAGCAGATTCCGAACTAGCCGAGGAGACGTTCGCGGAAGCGATCGCCTTACTCAAGAAGGCCGATGCCGCGAGAAAATCCCTTTAGGGGCAAGATGCCATCGATTTGGATTCGATCTGCGAAAACCTGAAGCAGGCCATCGAAGACGACAACGACTTCACCGTTGCCAGCCTGAGTGCGGAACTGGATGATTTGTTATTCTATGTGCGATGAATCCGATTTTCGCTGTCCAGTCTGCCGGGCCAAACAGCCGCTTAGCCTGACCTGTCGACGTTGTCAGGCTGATCTGAGTCTCGTTATGAGTGCTCTTCGCAGGATCACGTACTTGAAAGAACAGAGACTTCAAGCTCGCGCGACAGGCGATGCCGAGCAAGTGCGTCAACTCACATCAGAATTGGATTGGCTCTCACCGAAGCGGTGATATCTAAGCCTCGCACGCTTACTGCAAGTCATTGGTGCACAAAAAACTGCGAAGCCTATAAATCCTCGACGTCAGTTATTCGTCACCATGCGACGATATCATCTCGGCTCAACCCATGTGAGCGTTGTATGGAGCCTTGAGCCGATGAGTTTCATACAATCTGCGTGTTGCCCCTCTCATCATCGCAACCCAGCACAGCCTCGCTTGAAACCCCCGTCTAACTTCCCCTCTTAACTTGGCTCGTCTATGCCGTCGTGGTTAAACTCTCATTTCATCACTTTTTGCAGTCTCCTTCGTGGTAAAGACTCTCCCCATGAACACCGCTTCCATCACGCCCGCCATGATTGCTTCTTCCCCCTGGGCTGTCCCACCCATGGCCCGACGTGAGGACTTCTCTCTCAGTCTTGAAGACAACCAGAAGATCATCAAGCACATCGAGTCCGGCGGCATCAAAACGCTCCTCTATGGCGGTAACGCGATCTTCTACCACCTCACGCTCAAGCAGTACGAAGAAGCCCTTCAACTGATCAGCACCAGCGCCAGCAAATCGACCTGGGTCATCCCTGCGACTGGCCCGGCCTATGGCAGTATGCTCGATCAGCTCCCCATCCTCCAGCAGTTCAACTTTCCCTCGGTTATGGTTCTCCCCCAGTCCGATATCTCCACCTCTCTGGGCCTCACCCGGGGCATCAAAACCTTTGCGGAAAAATTCGGCAAGCCTGTCGTCGTCTATCTCAAGTACGACCGCAAGATCAAAGCCGAACACGTCAAATCCCTGGTCGATGACGGCCTTGTTGCAGCCATTAAGTACGCTGTTGTCCGCGAAGACTACACCGACGACGCCTACCTCAAAGAGCTCTGCAGCCTTGTCGACCCTTCTCTGATCCTCTCCGGGTTAGGCGACCAGCCTGCCATCGTCCACATGCGTGACTTCCACCTCGGCGGCTTCACCACCGGTTGTGGTTGCATCGCCCCCAAAATCTCCATGGCCCTGCTGAAAGCCATCCAGTCCCAGGACTACGCCCGTGCTGACGAACTGCGTCGCATGTTCCTCCCCCTCGAAGACCTCCGAGATAACAACGGCCCCATCATCGTCCTTCACGAAGCCACCCTCGCTGCAGGCGTTGCTCAAACCGGCCCGATTCTTCCTCACCTCAGCGAACCCGACAGCAGCTTGTCTTTCCGAATCCAACAAGCCGCACAAGATCTGGTGAAGCTGAATGATTCTTTGTCTTAGGGTGAGCGTGACGGATCAATTCGACTGAAGAGAGCATTAGTCCGGCCTACTATCCAAATCATACGAATCTCAGTTTAAGCAAGAGTGGTCACAAAAGTCGTGTCCTGCTCACAGCTTTGAGTGAGTATGCTGTTTCGTTTGACGTTGGTGCGTTCAGAACATGCTTGCTCAAAGCCGCAAGCATGGCACGTTGAGAAGAAGATGCGCTGAGTCAAGTGGTGACTGTTATCACATGCTGCAAGAAATAGCTTTCCGGTCATTCGCACGCACTGCGAATACTCCGAAACACCTCGCACCTACTGCGGCGAGGGTTCGTGATGACGTTGCAAAATATCCTTTATGCAACGAACTTCCTGGCAGGAAATTCATCCTGCCAGGGGAATGCGTATCTCTCCTGCGGAATTTGCGTGGGTGAGTGTCAACCCCCGCTCGCCTTAGCGGACGCGCTCGACGTAGCTGCCGGAAGCGGTATCGATTTTGATCTTGTCGCCTTGTTCGATGAAGGCAGGGACTTGGATTTCGGAGCCGGTTTCGACGGTTGCGCCCTTCGTCACGTTGGTCGCAGTGTTACCACGGGCGGCAGGTTCCGCGTAAGTGACTTCGAGGATGACGTGCTGAGGCGGGTTCATGGAGATGAGTTTGTCATTCCAGAAGAGGAGGTCGACCTGGGTGCCTTCGAGGAGGTATCGCATGGCATCGCCGACGATTTCCGATGGGAGGGCGAACTGCTCGAAGGTATCGCTATCGAGGTAGTAATAGTTTTCGCCGTCTCGGTAGGAGTAGCTGCCGATGCCGCGACGGACGTCAGCGGCTTCGAGGCCGTCACCGGAGCGGTAGGTGCGGTCGAGAATTTTGCCGGAGAGGAGGTTTTTCAGCTTGGTGCGGTAGAGGGCCTGACCTTTGCCGGGCTTCTCGAAGTTGCATTCGAGGATGTCATAAGGGTTGCCGTCGAGGAGGACTTTGAGACCCTTTTTGAAGTCGCCGACGTTGAGCATTGCCATGTGATTACCGAATTTTCTTTCCGAGTGCTGTGTTTCCATTCGTGGACGCGGTACGATTCGTGCGCACCGCGTCTGAAAGGACGTTATCTCCCATAAATGCCACCTTGTCAACCAATCGCCGCTTCTGCATGTCTGAGACGTCCATACAACTTGAAACGGTCTCCTGGAGACGCGAACTTGCGCGGGCGATCCGCGATCCCGCAGTGTTGCTTTCCCGGCTGGAACTGCCGGAGAATCTGCTGGGAGACGCGCACAAGGCTGCGGGTGATTTTTCATTGATGGTGACGGAGAGTTTTCTGTCGCGGATGGTGGAGGGGGATGTGAATGATCCGTTGCTCAGACAGGTTTTGCCGACGCTGGCTGAGATGTCAGGAGCGGAGTCGGGGTCTGAGATCACGACTGATGCGGTCGGGGATCAGGCAGCGACGCGGGCGCCGGGTTTGATTCATAAGTATCAGGGGCGGGCGCTGCTGATTGCGACGGGGGCATGTGCGATCAACTGTCGGTATTGTTTTCGTCGCCATTATCCGTATTCCGACGCGCCGAAGTCCTGGACGGACTGGAAGCCGGCCTTTGATGTGCTGCGGGACGACTCCTCGATTGAGGAGATCATTTTGAGTGGCGGTGATCCGTTGATGCTGCCGGACGGGCGTTTTGCGGAGCTGGTCGAGATCCTGGAAGCGATCCCGCATTTGAAGCGGTTGCGGATTCATTCTCGGTTGCCGATTGTGTTGCCGAGTCGTGTGAATGAGAGTCTGCTGGCGACGCTGACCTCTTCACGGTTACAGGGGATGGTGGTGGTGCATGCGAATCATCCGAATGAATTGGATGAGGAGACGCAGGGGGCGCTGAAGAGGCTGGTGTCGTCGGGGGTGCCGACGTTGAATCAGTGTGTGTTGCTGAAGGGGATCAATGATGACGTGGAGACGCTGGCTGGATTGTGTACGAAGCTAGTGAATGTGGGGGTGATGCCTTATTACATGTCTCAGTTGGATCGGGTGGCGGGGGTGGGGCATTTTGAAGTGCCGGTGGAGAAGGGGCGACAGTTAATTAAGGAGCTGCGGACGCGGTTGCCGGGGTATGCGGTGCCGCAGTATGTGCAGGAACTGCCGGGAGAGCCGAATAAGCTGCCGTTGTAAAAGCGTTGAGTTACATGCGGAGTGCGTCTGAGAAACCACGGCTTGCGATTTGTTTCGGACATAAAAAAAGCTCTTTCGGAGTTGAGCCGGTGAATGTGCCAATCGCAATTGGTGACAACTCTGGTGACAGTGACGATTGCGATTGTTGTCATTATAAGTCCGGGTGACAGGACGGCGATTGAGCTTTTCGCGATCAGATTGGCAGACTCGTGTTGTGCAGTTTCTCGCCCGAGCATCGATCTCATGGGATCATACGCCAAGCATCGTCAGCCTTGATGAAAATGGGCTGATGGCTTTCAGAATGACTGGACGTTAGACTAAGAGTCATTACACACAAACCTGCAGGGAGTTGGCGTCATGGAGCGAACACCGCTGGTTGAGGACATACAAAGTTACGCGCAAAGTATTGTTGATACGGTGCGCGAACCTTTGTTGATCCTCGATGCCACGTTGCGGGTCCATTCCGCCAACCGTGCCTTCTACCAGACCTTTCACGTCTCGCCCGGGGAGACGGAAGGTCGGCTGATCTATGAGCTCGGCAACGGCCAGTGGGACATCCCCGACTTACGGACCCTGCTGGAGGACATCGTCCCGAAGAGCTCTGTCTTCGACGACTTCGAGCTGCAGCATACCTTCCCGGTGATCGGTCGTCGGGCGATATTACTCAACGCGAGGAAGCTCCAGTCTGACCGCCACGGCGAGCTTTTGGTCCTTGCCATGGAAGATGTGACCGCGCGTAAGCAGGCCGAAGAAGCGCTGCTCAAAGCCGGGGCGTTGCAGAGCGCCATTTTCAACAGCGCTAACTTCTCGAGCATTGCCACCGACGAGAAGGGTGTCATTCAAATCTTTAATGTCGGTGCCGAGCGGATGCTGGGCTATACCGCCGCTGACGTGATGAACAAGATCACGCCGGCCGACATCTCTGATCCGCAGGAAGTGATCACCCGTGCCAAAGCCTTGAGCGCCGAGTTGGCAACTACGATCACGCCGGGCTTTGAGGCCCTGGTCTTCAAAGCAGCCCGGGGAATCGAGGATATCTACGAGCTGACCTACATCCGCAAGGATGGCAGCCGCTTTCCTGCAGTCGTCTCGGTCACGGCGCTGCGCGACGATCAAAACACGATCATCGGCTATCTCCTGATCGGCACCGACAATACCGCGCGCAAGCAAGTGGAAGCCGAGCGGATGCTGCTTGATCAGCGCGTTCGCGATCAGCAGTTTTACACCCGCTCGCTGATTGAATCGAACATTGATGCCCTGATCACTACCGACCCGCGCGGCATCATTACCGACGTCAACAAGCAGATGGAGGCGCTCACCGGATGCACGCGCGACGAGCTGATCGGCGCGCCATTCAAGGACTACTTCACCGACCCGGAACGAGCCGAAGCAGGTATCAAGCGCGTGCTGAGCGAACACAAGCTCACTGACTACGAATTGACCGCACGGGCTCGCGATGGCAAGGAAACAGTCGTGTCCTACAACGCATCCACCTTCCACGACCGTGATAGAAAGCTGCAAGGAGTGTTCGCCGCCGCCCGTGATGTCACCGAACGTAAACGCTACGAACAATCGTTGCAGCAAGCCAACCGCGCTAAGAGCGTCTTTCTGGCAAATATGTCGCACGAAATCCGCACACCGATGAACGCTATCCTCGGATTCTCTCAGTTGATGCTCCGCGACCAGGTCCTCACTCCTCGACAATGCCAGTACCTGGAAACTATCAACAGGAGCGGCGAGCATCTATTGGCCCTGATCAACGACATCCTGGAGATGTCCAAGATCGAGGCGGGCCGCACGACGCTGAATCTTTCGACCTTCGACCTGCCAGTCCTGCTCAGGGATCTGGAGATGATGTTCCGCATTCGCACGGACGAAAAAGAATTATTGTTCTCCGTCGAGATGATCGGCGACGTCCCTCAATACATCGTGACCGATATCAACAAGCTGCGTCAGGTTTTTATTAACGTGCTGGGAAACGCTGTCAAATTTACCGAGAAGGGCAGTGTGCGAATACGTGTTCGTGTGGACCGTCAGAAGGAGTCGGAACCTTTTCTCCAGGTCGAAATCGAAGACACGGGACCGGGCATTTCAACCGACGATCAGGACAAGTTGTTTCGACACTTCGAACAGACCAAGTCCGGACAACAAGCGGGAACCGGCACGGGGCTCGGCTTAGCCATCAGCCGGGAGTTTGTTCGACTGATGGGTGGAGACATCTCGTTGAGCAGCCAAGTTGGTATTGGCAGCGTTTTCGTCATTCGCCTCCCTCTGAAAGAGGGTGAAGCAAACGCGGTCCAAGCAAAAAGCACGCCACGGCAAGTCCTGAGGCTGCAGCCCGGGCAGGCGACGTGCCGAGTGCTGATTGCCGATGACGTCGAGGATAACCGCCAGCTCCTGGTTCAAATGCTCGCGCCAGTCGGTTTCGAGATCCGATTGGCGACCAACGGAGCGGAAGCCGTCCAGATATTTGAGCAATGGCGGCCGAATCTGATCCTGATGGATTTCCGCATGCCGGTGATGGACGGTCACGAGGCGATTCGCCGGATTCGTGCCATAGACACTGGCCAGGACCTCAAGATTATCGCCGTAACGGCCAGTGCAATGGACGAGAACCGCCAGGACTTGATGGCAGTCGGCGCAGATGATTTTATAGGCAAGCCGTTCAGAGAATCCGAACTGTTTGAGAAGATTCATCTCCATCTGGGGATCGAATTTGTTTATGCCGAGCCGCCCTCGCCATTGGCTTTGGAAGAAACGACCGAACTGACGCAACAGTCACTGGCCAACTGGCCGCAAGACCTGATCGCCCCGATGCGTGAAGCCGTGATTACGGCGGATCTGGACCAGTTGCTGGCCAGAATCCAGGAGGTTGAGGTTCGCGATCCCCGTATTGCTCGGGGCCTGCGCCGCTTGGCCGAAAGCTTCCAGTACCAGAAACTTCTCGACCTATTATGCACGGAGGCATCTCTTGAATCTGAAAAAGTCTGAACGTCGTACGGTCCATCCCAGCAATAGCATCATGCCTGCCAGCATCCTGATCGTGGACGACACCCCCGCCAATCTTCAAGTATTAGCTGGCATGCTCAAGGATCGCGGTTATAAAGTTCGGCCCGTGCCCAGCGGCAAGTTGGCGCTACAGGCGGCCGAACGCGATCCCCCGGACTTGATTCTGCTGGACATCAATATGCCAGAGATGAACGGCTACGAGGTCTGCGAGCACCTCAAAGCCGATGACCGACTTAAGGCAATCCCGGTCATCTTTATCAGTGCTCTGACCGAGCAGCTTGATAAGGTCAAAGCTTTTGCCTTCGGTGGCGTCGACTACATCACCAAGCCGTTTCAGATGGAAGAACTGCACGCACGTGTCGAGACTCACCTGTATCTCCGCCGTATGCAATTGGAGTTAGAGCAGGTCAACACGCGGCTGGAGAACGTTAACGAGCGGATGTCGCGTGACCTCAAAGCTGCGGCGAGAATCCAACAGACGTTCCTTCCCCGCCAGCCGCCTGGTGTTCCCGGAACCGATGTTGCCTGGATCTATCGCCCCTGTGACGAACTGGCCGGTGATGGACTGAATGCCATCGCGCTGGGCGATGGCAACCTCGGACTCTACATTCTCGATGTCAGCGGTCATGGCGTCGCCTCGGCCCTGATGTCAGTGACGATGAGCAGGCTCCTCTCACCGCCATCCGACGCTTCCTCGATTCTGGTCCGAGGCGCCGGCACATCAGAGGGAATCCAGATCACGCCGCCCGCTGAAGTGGCGACTCGACTCAATCAGCTCTTCCCGTTCGATATGGCTGTTGGCCAATTCGCGACCCTGATCTACGGAATCCTGAACACGGCAAACGGGGAGTTTCGGTACGTCTCCGCAGGGCATCCCGGACCAGTGCATCTCCCTTTCGACTCGGCATCGCCGGGAGTCATTCTGGAGGCTGAAGGCTTTCCAATCGGCGTGACTGACGAACCCTATCAGGAGCGATCGGTACACCTCGAGCCAGGCGACCGATTGTACTTCTATTCCGATGGCGTCACCGAAGCCATGGATCCCGCCAGCAATCAGTTCGGCGACGCCCGACTCATACAGACGACCGGTCAGGCGCGGTCCGAGACACTAGAGAACAGCGTTGCGACCCTCTTGACGGAAATCACGCAGTGGCAGGGATCTGAGCGATTCCACGACGACATCTCCATCCTGGCTGTCGAGATGGTATCGGCCAAGGGCGAGTAAGCTTCATTGGCATCCCCGCGATCTTAAGGATGTTCCAGATACCCCACAGGTCGCCCCAAGCGTCACTCACGAGTCGGCAAAATGGAACCGACCTGCATGGATTTAAATTCTGATAACACATCGCAGTCCGCTGGAGACGCCAAGTGAATCCTCAAAAGGAATTTAATTAGAGCAGGATGCGAACCGAAGTTCTCGATCGAATGACTGACTGCAACCTCAAATCCACGCACGAAAAACAGCCGTTCGACGAACCTCAAACCGACCTGATCCGTGTCAAAGTCGGGCTGACAGGATTTGAACCTGCAACCTCTTGATCCCCAGTATAGACTTAACATCTGCACAAACATCATTACACCAGCTACTTGCAGTGCTTCCGGCAAACTGTGACTCTCCATAAATTACATGTATAACTTGTCAAACCAAGGAATTGGTGACAATGCGGTGACAAATCATTTTCGCGGGATGAATCCGTTTGGGGTATCCTCTAATTCATCATTTACAAGCCAAATACTGTAGCTGGTTGGGAATCACGGTTCGGATACACTCCAACGCAGTCAGTACGGTAATCGCGGCAAGCTGTAGCTGGTTGGGAATCACGGTTCGGATACACTTTGCCAAGATCGCTAAGCGGTTCCCGTCAGCTGTAGCTGGTTGGGAATCACGGTTCGGATACACTGGAAGACGTAGTTTTTAATCCAGAGATCGAGCTGTAGCTGGTTGGGAATCACGGTTCGGATACACTTCTTCGAGCTTCACTAAGACATTCGATTCGCTGTAGCTGGTTGGGAATCACGGTTCGGATACACTCTGCCACCGCATCTGAAGCGAGTTCCTTGGGCTGTAGCTGGTTGGGAATCACGGTTCGGATACACTTGTCGCTGGCAGCCGAGATTGGATTCCGTGGCTGTAGCTGGTTGGGAATCACGGTTCGGATACACTGACAGGAGACTTACAAAGTGAAGCAGGAGCGCTGTAGCTGGTTGGGAATCACGGTTCGGATACACTCATGGCGATTGTCGAGATAATGACATCCTCGCTGTAGCTGGTTGGGAATCACGGTTCGGATACACTTCATGCTTTCCTTTCTTGTTTGCGCACCACGCTGTAGCTGGTTGGGAATCACGGTTCGGATACACTATGGAAGTGCAGGTTCCTTACTTCCCTAAGGCTGTAGCTGGTTGGGAATCACGGTTCGGATACACTGATCGTTGTGATGCGGTCTCGACTGTCAAAGCTGTAGCTGGTTGGGAATCACGGTTCGGATACACTCCAACGCAGTCAGTACGGTAATCGCGGCAAGCTGTAGCTGGTTGGGAATCACGGTTCGGATACACTTTGCCAAGATCGCTAAGCGGTTCCCGTCAGCTGTAGCTGGTTGGGAATCACGGTTCGGATACACTGGGACGATGGCGGAAGTCACTTGAGATGCCGCTGTAGCTGGTTGGGAATCACGGTTCGGATACACTGATTGATGGACTCGTGCCGCGTGCAGATATGCTGTAGCTGGTTGGGAATCACGATTCGGATACACTGTATGATTCTTACCTCACTGGCGAGATGTAGCTGTAGCTGGTTGGGAATCACGGTTCGGATACACTCGTAGAGGTTCTTTGCCTCTTTGAGTAAGTGCTGTAGCTGGTTGGGAATCACGGTTCGGATACACTTCTTCGAGCTTCACTAAGACATTCGATTCGCTGTAGCTGGTTGGGAATCACGGTTCGGATACACTCTGCCACCGCATCTGAAGCGAGTTCCTTGGGCTGTAGCTGGTTGGGAATCACGGTTCGGATACACTTGTCGCTGGCAGCCGAGATTGGATTCCGTGGCTGTAGCTGGTTGGGAATCACGGTTCGGATACACTGACAGGAGACTTACAAAGTGAAGCAGGAGCGCTGTAGCTGGTTGGGAATCACGGTTCGGATACACTCATGGCGATTGTCGAGATAATGACATCCTCGCTGTAGCTGGTTGGGAATCACGGTTCGGATACACTTGACCCGACTGTTTATCGCTTGGATGTTTAGCTGTAGCTGGTTGGGAATCACGGTTCGGATACACTCCGTCGTTGTTGCGGTCAATGCCGATACGAGCTGTAGCTGGTTGGGAATCACGGTTCGGATACACTCAGTCGCGATTATTTGTGTGTCAGGTGGATGCTGTAGCTGGTTGGGAATCACGGTTCGGATACACTTGGTCCAATGTGACCAGCGACTGGCCGATGCTGTAGCTGGTTGGGAATCACGGTTCGGATACACTCCGCTGGGTAATTATGTGACAGTCGGCTGGCTGTAGCTGGTTGGGAATCACGGTTCGGATACACTGAAGAGGTTCTCGACAACCACATGGCTGTAGCTGTAGCTGGTTGGGAATCACGGTTCGGATACACTAACGATCCGCGTCGTGGCTGGTGTCGTGCTGCTGTAGCTGGTTGGGAATCACGGTTCGGATACACTAAGGCGAGCGAAGCCCAGCACATCATTGACGCTGTAGCTGGTTGGGAATCACGGTTCGGATACACTAATCCGCGAGACCTTCGGCAGCTGCAGCCGCTGTAGCTGGTTGGGAATCACGGTTCGGATACACTACTGAGAATCGTAGCCCCCAGACGCGAGACGCTGTAGCTGGTTGGGAATCACGGTTCGGATACACTGTAATCTCCAGCGAGGATTCGACGTGAGTGCTGTAGCTGGTTGGGAATCACGGTTCGGATACACTGTCGACCTTCTTTTCGAGCAGTGTGAAATCGCTGTAGCTGGTTGGGAATCACGGTTCGGATACACTCTCAGGCGTCATCATGCCGTCTTCTTCCATGCTGTAGCTGGTTGGGAATCACGGTTCGGATACACTTAGACATCATGGAGACCATTGGCTTAAGAAGCTGTAGCTGGTTGGGAATCACGGTTCGGATACACTTCGACAAGTATTTCATCTTCCATGAGTACGGCTGTAGCTGGTTGGGAATCACGGTTCGGATACACTGAACTCTTTAGCGTCCCCACTGGTAGTCGTGCTGTAGCTGGTTGGGAATCACGGTTCGGATACACTAGATGAAATGCTCTGTCTTAATGGTGTTTAGCTGTAGCTGGTTGGGAATCACGGTTCGGATACACTGTATGTCGGACCCGAATCGTCCTCGCGCCGCTGTAGCTGGTTGGGAATCACGGTTCGGATACACTTTTCTCAGGCGCTCGGCAAGGTGTCAATCGCTGTAGCTGGTTGGGAATCACGGTTCGGATACACTCAACCATCCTCGGACTCGACACTACATCGAGCTGTAGCTGGTTGGGAATCACGGTTCGGATACACTAAGACGCTCGCCCAATGCCTCTCCGATGATGCTGTAGCTGGTTGGGAATCACGGTTCGGATACACTACCATCGACGACTAGCGAAGTGGAATTGTGCTGTAGCTGGTTGGGAATCACGGTTCGGATACACTGCAACGACGTGTGATTCAGCACACAAGTGGGCTGTAGCTGGTTGGGAATCACGGTTCGGATACACTTCTTCGGGCTCATTGTTCGCCTCGGGGTTGCTGTAGCTGGTTGGGAATCACGGTTCGGATACACTGAATCTCGCGAACGGTCGCATCCCATGCTTGCTGTAGCTGGTTGGGAATCACGGTTCGGATACACTCAGCGAGATCATCGCGACTCTGCACCCGATGCTGTAGCTGGTTGGGAATCACGGTTCGGATACACTACCTCCACCCGAAACCCTTCTGATAGCTGCACTTGCAACGAGACTCACTTCAGAAAAGCTGAAGCTGAGAGGGTTTACTTTGCGCGCTGGCCTTCTTTTTTCCATGGAAAATCTCCATCTTGCCGAACTGTTTATCGGTGATTGCCAGCAGGCGGACTTGGCCGCCTGGGGGAAGTTTCTTTTCGATACGGTTCTTGAAACTGTCGGCTGTCTGCTCACTATCGCAGAACCGGGCGTAGACTGATAGTTGCATCATGTCGAATCCTTCGTCCAGGAGAACGTTTCGGAACCGCGCGTAATTTTTACGGTCGGTCTTCGATTTCACCGGCAGGTCAAACATTGCCATCAGCCACATGCATTTAAATCCTGAGAGTGAGAGTTCACGCGTGGGCATGGACTAATCCTGTTGGCAGTTTGAGTTTGTCTGCTTCTCCTCGAAGACAATTGGCCAGTGACGACGCCGTCGACGCCAGACTGTCGAAGAGCTTGCAGGCATGATCGTCCATTTCGACGTGCCCCATGAGGCTTGTGAGGATCTGGCCGCGAAGTCCTGAATCCATCTCGGGAAGTTCTTCCAGGTCACGAGTCAGCTCCCAGACCATCTGATCGACAACAGGGCGATAAGGCTCCATCAGATCGTCAGCCAGACAAAAACTGTTGTAGCGATTATGGTGATGTAGACCGAGTGATGGGTGAAGGCCAGCGGCGCAGATAGCACGCGACGTGGCAGCACGAAGAATCGCGTAACCGTAGTTGAGCATGGCGTTGTGGCCGGGGGCGTCACGGTCACGTCGGAAGTCACTGCCGAAGAGAAGTTTCCAATATTTGCGAGCCGCCTGCCCTTCCAGATTTGACGGATCCCCGGAGCGAACCTGTTTGGCGATATTGGCCAGTCCGTGGTCCTTTCCGATGGCAACTTTCAGAAGTTCTGCCTGCATGCGAATTTTGTGGGCAACGATCTGCTGCCAGAGTCGTTTCTTGGTTGGCAGCTTGGCTGCAAGCTGTTCGCCGAAGCGTTCGGTCTGTGTGGAATGGGCATCGAGAGGGAGAAGCAAGCCTGCGGGCATTCGCTTTTCATCGCAGGAAACGAACGTCCCGCCACGGGAAATCAGTTCCGTCAGGACGGCCTGAGTGTAAGTGACCTGGGGATGAGCAACGACCAAGACAGCGAGATCATCGAGAGGAACTTTGTGAGTCTGGTCTTCGATCGTAATGTGCAGCTGGGCGTGGGAGACACGCAGTCGAGCAGGATTCTGGTAAATCTCGATGATGCGATTACGCATAGATTGAGGAAGTCCCAAAGGGTGAGCGGGGTGACCTCCTCTATCGCGTGATATCCATCTAATTCAGTTAAATATAATCTCGAATCCTAATCAATTGTTTTCTGATGAATTAACCCTAATTTCACCTAGTACAGAGATTTGAACTTTTCGTGACATTCTTTTTCTCAAATTGTCTGTGGATTGAATCTGGTTCCACTTAGTGCGTTGGTCATTCGCGATTGTGGGAATAACGTGCGGACACAGCTGAATTTCGCCCTCTGACAGCTTTTGCACTCGGTAAATAGAACGGTGGTCTCCTTCATCCAATACCTCCAGCATATCATTCTTCTTAATCGCAAACAGAAACCGCAACCCTCGGTTCTTCTTTGCCTTCGGGTCGATCTCCTGCTCGAACTGTTTTGGAATCAGGATCTTCTCTGTTCCCTTAGGCAGGTGCTTGTTGGCAGCCATGCGTTGGTGAGCATCGAGGCGGCTGATGACCTCGTGTTTCCATTGAACGACTTCGCCTTTTTCGTCGAGTACGGCGTAGACTAGAGCGGCGAAGTTTGAGTTCTGACCGGAGGCGACCTGTCGTTGCGAAGGGCCGTTGCCTATCGTTCGCGGTTTTGCGGAGACGTTGACGCGCACCTTATGGACTGCGACGCCGGAGGGAAGTCGAGGATGATTCGCGACGTCTGCAAAGGCCTGGCTCGGAAGTTTCTTGCCCGCTGCTTTGAGTTTCGCAAATTGATCCTGGACAGCCGCACGAGCCAGTGGATCGACGATGGCATCTGACTCGATTTCCTTGACCGTCAGTTTATCCAGAGATTTACGGATCCGGATGACCTGATTGCCATCGGCGTCCGTGATCGGCTGACTATAGATCGACTCCGCATGCAGCGGCCCGCCGAGGGTTCGTGTCGGGCGGTGGGAGATGATGATCTCGTTGCACATGTCCTGCAACTGTTCGATCAAGTCAGGGAATCGCTTATTAAGCCCTCCCCCGACTTGTGACCACATGCGATGTGTCGGCGTCGTCTGGATATCTTCCTCTGCAAAGTCTGCGATCGACTTGATAACCCCCTGATCCAGCATGGAGACCATGACGGCATCGACAGCATGGTGTCGGTGATCGCCCCGGTTCTTCTCGTTGTCTTCTTCCAGGCTAAGGACACGGTTCACGCCCATCGCTCGGCGAAGATGGCCGGTCAGTGCGCCACTCGGCGTATAGACACGCTGCGTGGGTTTACCTTCATCGTCGTAAGAAGTTCGACCACCATAGAGCAGCCCGACGAACTGGGCAGCCAGTCGTGAGTTGTAGCGAGTCTCATTGAGGTAGCGTTCGGCGAGGAAATCGTCGAGCAAGATCTCATCGGGCATGGTCTGAAATCTCGCGAGCTTCTTTTTGACGAGGTTCTCCGGTCCTTTGAAGCGGGAGACACGTTCGATCATCAAGTTGTATTCATCGCCGTGAAGCACTTCGCTGGGGAAGCGATTGCGCTTGAACTTCCGGTTAAACGCGGCGGAACAGAGTGTCTTGTTGCCGAAGGAGTTGTCGAGAAAGCGGCGTGGGTAGATATGCTCGATGTCAAATTCATCCAACGTCGAGGCAGAGATGGTCAGCCCTGTGTAGGGGCATTCCCAGTTGCATTCGTCGGCTAGAAGCCACTTTTCCAGATAGCGTTCGGGGTTATCGACCTTGAGTTGCTTCACAACTTCCAGTTTGGCTTTCTCGCGTCGCTTCTGATTTTCGTTGTTGACCTTCTGCTGGTCCTGGCGTTTCTTTTTTGAGTTCTTCAAATCACGCGCGAGTTCGACGTGGATAAAGTCTGGCTTGCCGTAGTGGGGTTCATCAGCATCTTTGCCACGAATGAAGAGGGCATGGTGCTTTTCGAGGATCGCGTTGACGACTTTGCGAAGTTCCGTCAGGGCACGACGGACAGCAGGATTCGCGAGGTCTCGCAGAAAATGAATTTCGCGCGTATCGACTTTGGGGAGTCGCTCATGACGAGGCGTCGGCTGGAAGGACGCAGGGAAGATCTTGAGTCGAGCGGTTGCGTATTCTGTCCCGATTCGCATTTCGACGAGAAGCCGCTCCATCGCGACTTTGGAATGCTGAGCGTAGTCGTCTTCGAGTTTGAGTCGGGTGAATTTCTCTGCCTGTTCATGTGAGAGGCCGAATTTCTTCTTCATGCGAACTTGGAGACGCTCACGATTTTGGAAGTTTAGTTGATCGTAGATGATCTCTTCCTGCTGATCGGGTGAGAACTCTGCCCAGCGATCGCCAAAGAGTGTCCGCAGTTTCTCCGATGTCCGATTTCCCAGGATTTTATTCTTGGGAGCATCGTCTTCGTCACCTGCGTTCTCAATAGAGAAATTGCCTTTTCCTTTGATACCCAGTAAAGCCTTCGCGTCTTTATAAGTCAGATCGCCATGGGCAAGCTCCGCGACAAGACGCTGTTTTTCATCCGGGGAAAGTTTGCGAGTCCCCTGCCCTGGCGTGACGTAGACAAGGTGATTGACACCCTGCCAGATCCGGAACTCTTGAAAGACCAGGTGCGCCTTCACGCAACGTCGCTTGGTTGGAATCAGCGAACAATAGCCGATGCGGTTTTTCTGGGATTTCAGTCGACGCTGATGGAAAAGAGCCCTTCGGATCTCCTTCTTGAGAGCTTCATCGAGACCGTCTTGATGTTGAGCCTGGGTGGACCAGATGCGGTCGAATTCGTCTTCATGTTGCTTTCGAGCAGTATAGGCGAGTTTGACGCGATCCTTCTCTGGTGCGTGGGGATCATCGACGTTGGTCAGTCGCCCACGGATCTGCCTCTCATGGGGATTGCGTTGAGCATAGTATTGGCCCAGCGTCTTGGCTCCCATGGACGCGTTGAGCTTTTCAATCGATGAATTGACGACACCATCTTCTAAGGTCGACTTGCTGTTAGCATAAAAGCCTCGACGTTGGGCGAGCAGGTACAGAACGCGTCCGAATTCATGTCGCGTTAGTGGTTGTTCAACCGCTTTAGCTCGAAGCTGGTACAGCCACACTTGCGGCGTGATATGATCCTTCACATCGGACTTCGGGCAGTATTTTTCGATCAGTTGGGCATCCAGCGTTTTCAGTGTCGCGTCACGTTCAACTGACTTGTGACCATCTCCGGCGGGCAGTAGATCATGCTGTTGAAGAATGCGAAACAGCTTGCTTTTACGGCGTTGGCGTCTCCAAGCCTGACGACGAATCTGTCGAGCCCCGCGACGAGTTGCTGCTTTCGAGGTATCTCTGCCCTGTTCGATTTCAGCAGCCGTCCCTTCGACGCCGGGATCGAAAATGCGTACGCCTGCATCCACAATGGAGACGCTGGTCATGTTCTTGTTATGCTCAATCAATGCCCAGCCGAGAGAAGAAACTCCTAGATCGATGCCGAGTGTTGTCTGTTTCATGATTCGCCCTCACATGATGCCATCCTGGAATGTGACATTCTGTATAGAGCGATTTGACAAGCGTGTCAAACGTTGATAAATTAATCTGCAGTGTATCCGAGCAGTGATTTCCGACTTTTTACAGTAAGTCGTGTTTTTCACGCCGCCCAGTTCAATCTGGAAAGCTCCACGGGGCCTCACCGCTACCAGGGGCTTTTTTTATGCACCCATCTTGTCGAGGCGGACAGAAAACCCCTGGCGAAGGAGACCGCCATCGGGCCCCCTCAAAGGGCCCTGCTTGGTGACGGCTCGCTGGTGTGCCGTATTTGTGTCCAAACCAGTCGCCTCACTGTTGCATGCGGAGTGCGTCTGAGAAACCACGGCTTGCGGTTAGTTCCGGACATAAAAAAAGCTCCTTCGGGGTTGAGCCGGAAGGAGCATGTTCACAGAACTTTGTGAATGTGCCAATCGCGATTGGTGACAAATCTTGTGACAGTGAAGGTTGCGATCGTCGTAAGTCGAGTCGGGCTGACAGGATTTGAACCTGCGACCTCTTGACCCCCAGTCAAGCGCGCTAGCCAAGCTGCGCTACAGCCCGATTGTGTGGATGGACACTTCACGGGGAAGCTTGGTTCACACCGGATTGACTATAAGGAATCAATTCCCGGCCCGCAAGTAAGGCTGGACCTGGGTCCTGTTTTTTGAGGTTTCGTTGGGATAGATGGCGTGAGCGTGAGGGGTTTACGGCTGGTTGGTTTGACGTTGGTTATGGTGGTAGCTACTTTAAGGGCTTGGTCATTTTGGTAATGGAACCGGTCGGTACTGTTTCGGGCCTGTTTTCTGATTGCCGTCAGCCAGACGAAATTGATTCTGCATGCGTCATCATTTTGGACAAATCGCCTCACGCATGTGGCTACCGATTCTGATTGTCTGGCTGGTAACGCTGTTTACCCTTCATTACTTCACGCCGCCGTTTGAGAGTGTCGTGAAAGAAGGGGAGTTTCAGTTTCTGCCGGCGAGCTCGCCTTCTCTGCAAGCTGAGAAGCTGTTTGAAGAGTCTTTCGGGAAAGATCTCCTTTCGAGTCTGGTTGTCATTGTTGCCAGCCGTGATCATCGACCTCAGGGGCTGGTGGATCAGGCGGAAGTTGACAAGGAAGACGAAGAGCTGACGGCCAAAGGTGTCGAGCACACCAAAAGAACTTCGGACTATGAGTTTATTGATCAGATCCTGAAGCCACGGCTTGAGGAGTTGTCACAAAAGTATCTCTCTGCCCCTGCTGAGGAACTGGCTGCTCAGGGAGAAGAGGATTCAAGTTCTGTCAGCGCGGCATCGAGGGTGAATACTTTCAGCGATCCAGTCCTGGGTGAGTTGCTCGTCAGCCACGACAAAAAAGCGACGATGGTGACGGTCGAGCTTGTTTACGACTTCATGGATGATCGTAATAAGCCGATTTTGGATGCGATCGAAAATCTGCTTCTCCATGACGAAGAATTTAAAAGACAGATTCCGCATGACCTGAAGTTGAGCATGAGTGGGTCTGCATTTGTCGGACGGGACATGAGCAATGCGGCTGAGAGCAGTGCCGATTCCACGGAACTTCTCACGGTCATTATGGTCGTTGTATTGCTGCTGTTGATTTATCGCTCACCGCTTTTGGCGATTATCCCGCTGGTGACAGTGGCAATCTCGCGACAAATCGCGATTGATGCGTTGATCATCATGGCCTCGTGGGGCTGGGTCGAAGTTTTCTCCGGGCTGAAGATCTATATCACGGTGGTGACGTATGGGGCCGGGGTTGATTACTGCATGTTCCTGATTGCCCGCTATCAGGAGCATATTGATGAAGGCCAGACGTACGAAGATGCGATGGCTGCTTCGGTCAAGAACGTGGCGGTTCCGCTGACGGCCTCGGCGTTCACGTCGATCGTTGGGATCGGCATGATGATTTTCGCGGACTTCGTTAAGTTTCAGCAGGCTGGGATTGGTATTTCGCTGGGGCTGTTCAGCGCGATGTGTGCGTCGCTGACGTTGACGCCTGCGATCCTGCGGCTGTGTGGGTCTTGGGTCTTCTGGCCGAATTCCAAGACAGAGAAAATCTCGACTCAATCAGGCTGGTTCAAGGCTTCGAACCCGCTGTGGGATCTGCTGAGCCGTGAGAAAATGGATCAGGTCTGGCATTACATTGGCCGAACCCTGGTGAGACATCCCGGGCAGATCATGCTGGTCACGATTGGTGCGATGATGCCATTCGCGATCATCGCGGTCATTTATTACGACTATCTGAGCTATGGTCTGTTGGACGAGCTGTCTGATGATCACGTCAGCGTGATTGGAACAGATGAGTTGCGGAAACACTTCCCGGCAGGGATTCTTGGACCTGCGACGGTCTTGATGAAATATGATCGCCCTGCAGGGGTCGAAGAAGGCAGCCCAGAAGATATCACCTTTACGGATGCCCATGGCAAAGCGCTCGTCGACGCGATGACGACGAATCTCATACCGCGGATGGATGAATTGAATCTGGCGGATGTTCGTTCCCGGTCGCACTGGTTGGGCGTTGCGCATCAAGACGCAAGTTCAGGAGCCGAGGCGGGAGGGAAATCTGGGTTCTCTCAGTTGATTCGCGATCGAAGGATCAATGCGCACTACGTTTCGGCGGCTGATGGGTACTCCGGGAACGTTACTCGTCTCGATTTCATCTTCAAAGATGATCCCTTCTCGCGAAACAGTATCTCGGAACTGAATGCGTTGCAGCATGCACTGCCAGAAATGCTGCCTCCCGAGCTCAAAGGGCACACCGAGTTTTATATCCTCGGGGCAACAGCGAGTATCCGTGACTTGAAATCAACGACTGATCACGATCAGATCCTGATCAATATCCTGGTCATCCTTGGCGTCTACGTGATCCTGCTGCTGGTCTTACGTCACCAGATTATTTCGCTGTTTCTGATTATCAGCGTCTTCTTCAGTTACCTCGTTACCCTCGGAGTGACGTTCGCCCTCTTCTGGGCTCTTGATCCGGCAGGGTTCTCGGGGCTCGACTGGAAGGTGCGGATGTTCCTGTTCACGATCCTGATTGCGATCGGCGAAGATTACAACATCATGCTCATGACCCGTATCCACGAAGAGACGGAGCGATTTGGCCCGATTCGAGGGATCTCAGAAGCGTTAACCCGGACCGGAAGTATCATTTCCAGCTGCGGGATTATCATGGCGGGGACGTTCCTTTCGCTGACGTCCAGCTCGCTGGCGGGGATGATTCAGCTTGGTTTCGCGTTAGGATTCGGAGTTCTTCTCGATACATTCGTGGTGCGTCCGCTGATGGTTCCCGCGTTTCTTGTCCTGTACGAGCAGTACAAGGCTCGACGCCAGACTCCGAAGTCAGAATCGGTTTCCGCAACCTGATTTGGTAACCCCTCTTGCCACTTTGAGAGAGTTCTTCCTATATTCTCTGGAACGTCGCGATCTGCCATCATGAGATAGTGACGCATTCCAATTCAATTTCGTCCTCAGGACAGGGGCAAGGATGCTCTGGCTCGGCCGTTTCTTCCGACAAGACCTCGGCATTGACCTTGGGACCGCCAACACGGTGATTGCTGTGGCTGGGATGGGTGTCGTGCTCAATGAGCCGAGTGTCGTTGCGCTGGAAAAAGATTCCAAGCGACGTCTGGTCGGCGGGTCTGCGGTCGGGAAGCTTGCCCGCCAGATGCTGGGGAAAACACCGCAGTCGATGTCCGCTGCGAAGCCTCTTTCGCGAGGTGTCATTACAGACTACCGCCTGTGTGAAGCGATGCTGCTGGCATTCATGAAGAAGCTGCGACGCCAAACTCGACGCAGCCTGATTCGTCCTCGCGTGCTCGTTTCTGCTCCGATTGAAATGACGGCTGTTGAGCGTCGCGCTTTGTTCAATACGATCGAACGATGCGGCGCGTCTCGCAGCTATTTGATCTCGAAAGCGAAAGCTGCTGCGATTGGTGCGGGCCTGCCGATTTCTGAACCGGTGGCGAGCATGATCTGCGATCTTGGCAGCGGAACGACGGAAATTGCGATCTTCAGCCTGGGAGATGCGGTTTCATCGCGAACCTGTTCTGTCGCGGGCGACGATCTGGATCGGGCGATCGCTGACTATCTCAAGAAGAACTACGCCCTTCGCATTGGTCTGCCAACGGCGGAACAGCTCAAGCTCGATATCGGCTCTGCGGTGCCATTGTCTCAGGAGCTTTCCAGCGAGGTCCGTGGACTCGATATCATTTCTGGAGTTCCGAGACGAGCTTTCATTACAAGTGAAGACCTGCGCGAAGCGATCACGGAACCACTCTCTCGCATCGTTGCTGGAATTCGTGAAACAATCGAAGCCTGCCAGCCGGAGTTGGTGGCTGATCTCGCGGAGACGGGAATTGTCCTGACCGGTTGTGCTGCGAGACTTCGTGGGCTCGACCAGTTGCTGACTGATCAACTGGGGATCGTCGTCCGAATTGATGATGAACCGGAATCGGCGACGGTGCGCGGGATGTCGATCTGTCTTGACCATTTCGATGAATGGAAACAACAGTTTCTGACCGACCTGCGCGATGCGTAACATGCTCACATTCAGCGGTCATCGGTCTTCAATCAGGTGAATACGCCCTTATGGCCAGAGCGAACATCGATGAATCAAGTCAGCTGACTTATTACTGGCTGGGCTGCCTGCTTCCCCTCGTCGTTGGTAATCTGTTGATGCTCGTTCCTGATCGCCACATTGAAGCGATGCGGAGTGTGCAGCGAGATGTGGTCGCGCCGGGCGAAAAGGTGCTCAAAGCAACGGCTGACTATTCGACATCGCGATTCACATCGTTGATTGCCAGCGAGCAGGCCTCACAGGCTGCGCTATCTGACTCGGCGGTTCTGGCGAGCTATGTCGATTCTCTTTCAGCGAATGCGGACCTTCGCGCGGAGCTGAATCAGGTGCAGTCGCAGCTGCAGTATTATCAGCAAATCCAGGCGACTGCCCCTCTCGAACAATCGAAGCTGCTGCAGGCGAGAGTGCTCGGGCGCGAAGGGGTGCTGGCTCAGTCATTGAAATACATTCTCGGATCGGGCTCGTCGCAGAAAATTGAAGCCGATCAGCTCGTGATCTGGGAACATGACTGGACGCTTGACCTCGGTAAGGACCATCAACTTCTTGGCGACGAACTGATTCGCAAGGGGCACGTTTTGCTCGGGCGAGTGAAGTCTGTCGGGCAGACGACCTCCGTCATGCAGCCAGTGACGAGCTCGACTTTCCGGACGATTGCTCGCATTGTCCGACCAAACGGACAGGCGACGACGTCTGATGTCGGTAGCCTTTCCGGGACAGGTGGTCCGACTTGTCGTCTCCAATATATCTCAGCCTCTACGCCGGTCTCGGAAGGGGATCTTGTGGTGACGGAGGCTCAGACGCCCGCCCAGACAAACTATATCGGCAAGATCACCAAAGCTGAGATCCTTCCTGGTCAGGTGGACTGGGAAATCACTGTCACTCCAGCTTCTCTTGGGATCGTTCCGAAGGAAGTGCTTGTTGTGCAGCATTCACAAACGAGAATTCCCTGATTCATGCGAATCTTGATTTTGATCCTGTTGACCTATGTGACGCTGTCCGCGGAAGGATCGCTGCTGTCCGGAACATCGACGGTCTCACCTGGGGGCTCTCCGTGGAGGGCCTCACTAAGTCCTGTTTTGATTCTCCTTGCCTTCAGCTGGGTCGGACCTCTCGCGGCTGGTATTCTTTCAGCATTTATCGCGATATGGATCGAAATGCGATATTCCGCCTCTCCAGGTACCGCGTTAATTCTGACGACATTTTTCGCGTTGTTACTGACACAATCGTCGATTCAGCGTTATGTGCGAATGCCAATTATTTTTCTGCTCAGCTGCTTCCCGGTTGTTCTGATTTACGACTATACGCTGCTGGTGATTATCGAATTACTTTCCCCTTTGCCGGCGGCGGAAGCGGCATCGGTGCCAGCGCTGGCGTTACCGCCGATCCTGGGATCAGTGATGGTTGCCCTAAGGTCGTGTGCGATTGTGGCCGTCATTTCGATCATCTTTCTGGGGTGTCGGGCAATGCTGGCGGGGCCGCGTGAAGCGGAAACCGTCTGAGAACGACGCTTATTGGACGCTGGTCTTGAGTCGTTTCGCTGCTTCAGGTTACAACTCGTCTGCTATTTCGTAACCTGACGCAAAGTCTCTGGCGTGGCTGACTACCTTCTTAATCCGCATACCGTAACGAGTAAACGCTGGTCGTCGTTGCGCCTGGTCATTTTGTGGCTGGGAGTTTGTGCGGCGCTACTTGTGATTTCAACGCGTCTGGCTTATCTGCAGACGGAACTGGAAGACGCGTTTGTCGATCATTCGGATTACCAACCGTATGCCGTCGAACCGGTTTCCGCGATTGATGGACGGATCCTGTCATCCGATGGGCAAGTCCTTGCTTACGACCATCAGACGTTTCGCTTGAACATTTCCTATCGCTGGTTACAGGACCCGCCTGATCCGCGCTGGATGAAGAAGCAGATCCGCGCGATTCTCACTGCTGAAGAACGAAAAGATCCGGCGATTGTCGAACGAACGTCTGCAGACATTCTGGCTCGTCGCGATCAGCTTTGGCGCGATCTGGCTCTGCTATCTGGGCTTCGACATGAAGACCTGCTCGCCAAGCGTTTGCGAATCCAGACGCGCGTGGAGAAGCTTAAAGACAACGTCCGCAAAAAGCGAACTGAGCGAGAAGAGAAACCTGCCCCGGAAACACCTGCTCCTGCGGACGTTGAACTGGCTTCCGCGTCGATGACTGATCAGCTTCAATCTCAGATTGAAACGCTGGTTCACACTGTCAAAAGTGAATTGACCCGGGCGCCCAAGCGAAGTGACAACGAGGAAGATCTTGTTCTCAAGGAAGAGCTGTCTTCGCATTTGCTGCTGCCGAATATCTCGCGTGAAGCGGTTCTGCAGATCGAGGCGTATCCTCATCGGTTTCCTGGTGTGAGTGTCGATGTCTCGACACGTCGAATCTATCCGCTCGGTGCAGAGGCTGCGCACCTGATTGGCTATCAGAGGAAATCGATTGATGACTGGGGCGTGATCACTGCGACGCGAAATCGCGGCGTCGAGCAGTCACGCGCGAGGCAACTTGCAGGTCAATCCGGCGAACGACAGATTGATCTCAAGACGGGCGAGTCGAAAATTCTCAAGGAAGCGATCTCAGGTCAGGACGTGACGATGACCTTGAACTCGCAGCTTCAGCTGGCCATGGAGCAGGCTCTGGATCAAATCGTGACTCCGGTCGACCAGATGATGTTTGAGGTGCCTGATCCGGAAAAGCCAGAGCCAACGGGTGCCAGTATCACCGTGATGAATGTCCACACGGGAGAAATCATCGCAGCGGCTTCTGCTCCTCGTCCCAATCTCTCTCTGCTTGCAGACGGCGACTCAGAGTACTGGGACCTGCTGAAGAACGATCAGCGTTCGCCGCTTCTGTGTCGTCCGTTTCAGGCTCAATTGACTCCCGGTTCGACGTTTAAGATTGTAACTTCGCTAGGCTTGGTCAATTCCGGACGCTGGGATCCTATGCGGGAAATGGAATGCCAGGGATACCTGGATAACCCCAATAAATTCCGCTGCTTTATCTACAAGCATTACAACGTCGGCCACGGTCCGACCAATCTTGACTCTGCACTGGCACGTTCGTGTAACGTCTACTTCTTCACAGCGGCCAGACAATTGGGCCCTGATCCAATTGTGAATGCAGCGGAACTGCTTGGGCTTGGCCGTCCGACCGGGCTGGATCTCGCCGGTGAGAAGGCAGGCTATGTTCCCTCACCATCACGCTATCGACAACAAAACCAGATGTGGTTTCCGGGAGAATCTCTGGGACTTGCTATTGGACAGTCGACTCTCCAGGTAACGCCGCTGCAGATGACGCGTCTTGTCGCTGCGATTGCGAATGGGGGCCATCTTGTCCATCCGCATGTCGTGCGTGATCCGGAATCGATTCAATCACAGTCGCTGGGGATTCCACCTCGGACGCTGAATATCATTCGTCATGGCTTGGCTTCGGTCGTCGAGGCTCCTCACGGAACCGGCTACAAAACGGTCCGTCACCCTGATATCAAGATCGCAGGCAAGACGGGAACCGCAGAAACCGGTGCCAAAGGTGACCATGCCTGGTTCACGGGCTATGTTCCTGCAGACAATCCGCAATACGCCTTCACGGTCGTTCTCGAACATGCAGGTTCGGGTTCGTCCATCGCAGGACCGCTGGCCAAGGAACTTGTCCAGAAGATGCTGGATCTGAGGATTGTCTCTGCTGACATTCCCCCTCAGGTTGCTGGAGAATAGGCCTCAAGTCACGAGATCAGTGAAGAAACCGTGAGGCTTCCCGCCGGAAACAGCTGCATGACTTCCGCTGCAGAAGTCACTTGACGCAACTGAGCCAGCTTTTCGACTTTACCGGCAATGGATGCGACCTGCCCCAGCAGATAGAGCTGAAGCTGCGGCTGTTCCTGCGGTGTGATCAACAGGAAGATCAGGTTCACGGGCTCTGTCGAATTGACATCAAACTTGACTCCTTCCTTCGACCGGGCAAAGGCAATCAGGGGGCGGGCCAGGCTGGTACAGCGGGCGTGAGGAATCGCGACTCCCATTCCGATCGCAGTCGACAGTTCACGCTCGCGCGTGATCGCCAGTTCTGCGATGTCGATTCCAGCTGGCAGCAGCGCCGGTGGAATCATCGAGGCGATTTCTCGAATAGCATCTTCAGCGGTCGTGCTCTGCAGGTTCAATAGAGAATCGTCGGTCCAGAGAAGTTCGTTGAATTCGACTTTGGGATGTCGAGGATACTCGTCTTCCATGCGTCCGATCATCTGCTCGATGACGTCTTCGAACGTGACGATCCCTGCTGGGCGTCCTTGTTCTGTAACGACACACAGCGTCGTTTCTTCCTGCTGAAAGTACAGCAGCATCGATTCGATATTGTCATCCGGATGCACTTCGCCCAGCGGTCGAATCAGTCGCGACCAGTCATCGACATTCGCACTCAAGCCGATCAAGTCTTTGGCGAGGAGATACCCGACGGGTTTGCCATCCTGATGATCAACGACTGGCCAACGGGAAAAGTGTTGCTCATTCACCTGACGTCGTACGACGTCGAGGCTTGATGATTTGGAGAGGCGACGCACCCGCGTCCAGGGAATCATGATGCTGCGGATCGATTGAGAGCGCAGTTTCGAGACGTTGTCGAGAATCAATCGCATGCGGATGTCACGGACGGCATGTTCAATCGACTCACGCCCGGCCCCTGCATCGACGAGTACCAAGCGGGCCAAAGCGACTGCGGCTTCTGCTTCTTCGAAGATGGCAGCGGATGCCCCGAACTGCTCGAGTTCTTCACGCTCGCGCAGATAGTGCGCCCGGACCAGAATTTTCACTTTCGCATTGGCGTTGCGTGCTGTGGCGACGATCGCGACCCGATCAGCAGCGTGTGGCAATGTGACGACAAAGTGTGTTGCTCGTTCGATGCCTGCGCTTTCGAGGATCGCATCACGAGAGGCATCGCCGAAAATCGCTGCCTGCCCTCGACGACGCAGATCAGCGACCGTGTCCATGTTCATATCGATAACGATCGTCGTCAGGCCTGCATTTCGTAGCATGCGATCCACGGTCTGACCGACAGGACCAAAGCCGACAACAATCGCGAGTCGTTTTTCCGGCTCGTTACCCAGAGTCTGATCGACGATGGTGGCGTTCTGTGCCTGAAGCCTGCTTTCTGATCTGGCGCTCAAGAGTTTCCAGAGTCGCGGATGTTTCTTTAACCAGCCTTCAATACTGCCAATCGAGCGGAAGAGAATGGGATTGATCGTGATCGACAGAATCGCACCTCCCACCAGCAGGCTGCGACCTTCGTCTGGCATGATTCCAACTTTATGAGCGGCGTCGGAAAGAATGAACGAGAACTCTCCGATCTGAGCCAGTCCAATCGCGACTGTCAAAGCGGTTCGAACGGAATGCCCCAGCGTAATCACGATCACAAGTGCCACAAGCGGTTTGACGAGTAAAATAATCCCCAAGCCCGCCAGCATCATCAGTGGCTCTTCGATCAAAAACATCGGGTCAAACAGCATCCCGACCGCGACAAAAAACAAGACTGCAAACGCATCGCGTAGCGGCAGCGCGTCGGCAGCCGCCTGGTGGCTGACAGGGGACTGCGCGACAACCATGCCGGCCAGAAATGCCCCGAGTGCCATGGATGCTCCAAACATGGCATATGCACCGGCAGCGATCGCGATCGAGAAAACAAGCACTGTCAGCGTAAACAACTCCCGTGATCGCAGTCTCGCGACTTGTGTTAGCACCCAGGGAATAACCCGCGAGCCACCCACCATCAGAAGGACCACCATCACAGCCAGTTTTAAGATCGCAATGCCGATGAGTGCTATTGGACTCGACCAAAACCCGCTCGACGCGGCGGCTTCTGGTCCATTCGATCCCAGAACGGGAATCATCACTAAAACTATGACCGTCAAAACATCTTCGACCAGCAGCCAGCCGACGGCGACGTGTCCGGCTGGTGAATTTAAGACATCCGCATCCATCAGCACCCGCATCAAAACGACGGTACTCGCGACCGCCATGGCCATCCCGATGACGCTGCCTGCTTTCATATCGATATCAAACAGCAGGAAGACCGCCATGCTGACAAGCGTCGCTGCGAGACTTTGACCGATCGCTCCAGGGATCGCGACTCCCTTGACTGCCATCAGGTCCTTCAGGTGAAAGTGTAATCCCACCCCGAACATCAGCAGAATGACCCCGATCTCCGAGAGTTGATGAGCAAGGTGGACGTCACCACGAAAGCCTGGGGTGTAAGGGCCTATCATGATTCCTGCGAGCAGGTAACCAACGATCGGGGACAGACGTAGCCATTGGGCAAGGAGTCCTAGAACCCACGCAGCTGCGAATCCTGCTGCGATAGTCGAGATCAGAGGGAGATCGTGCATAATGTTATTTTCAGACGAGGAGTGAACGTGTTTATGAAAAGCCAGCCGACAGAAATCGGAATGCCAGCAAGAATGGAATTAGCGGATTGACAGCCGGAGCCACAGGACGATGGGCTACCTCCCGTTCATCTCAATGGGAATGAACGGGCAATCGCGATGAGAGCAATTGTGTCAATCAATTTAGTGCGCAGCGATGCACTATGTCTGCCAGGAACAAAAGAGAACCTGGAATGACGCGGTCTGGGCACTCGCTCGAAACCGGTTCTTACCGAGCAGCAGCAATTGATTCGATGAAGCCACAAAACGGCATGTCGCCATTGATGACAGAAGACGGAGCTGCAACAGCCGCGGCAGGCGGGATTTCAGCCCTAACTTCGCCATAAGCAAGAACGGATAGTCAGAACAGTCAGGCCGGGGCGTCCGAATTTTTTTCTTACAGCTTTCGACAGTAAGTATTTTCAGGACCGAGTGCTCGGCGCAAACCGAGATTCGCTCGACTGAATTGCCAGTCGGCGAATTGCAGAAGCACCAGAGTGTTAAAAGCGTCGCAAACAAAAAGCACCATGTCCCGTTTAACCCGGGAAAGCCTGTCATTTTCCGTCTTTGTGGCGAATGCTACCGACCATACAGGTGAGCATCAAGACCGAAGAATTGAATAATCCGCAAAGAGTCGGAGATTGCCCCATATCATTCTCGCGAAAGGCTTTGAGTGCAGGTTGCCGTTCTACCGGCTGACGCCTATTATGGATGCGTATTTCCTGTTTCCACGAAAGTCCGTCCATGTCCGAGCGAATGGTTCTCGCGATGAGTGGCGGAGTCGATAGTTCGGCTGCCGCTTACTTGCTGCAACAGCAGGGTTACGAAGTCATCGGTCTTTTCATGCGCTCAGGCGCGACCGAGGAACTCGCCTGCGCCGTCACGCCCAGAGGAAAGTCACTTGACCTGCCGGTGGTCAACTTGAAAAGTCACAAACAGGGCTGCTGCTCGGCCTCGGATGCCGCCGATGCCCGCCGTGTCGCGGATGGGTTGGATATCCCGTTCCACGCGCTCAACTTCAAAGACGCCTTCACCCGCATCAAGGATTACTTCGCTGAAGAGTATCTGGCCGGACGCACTCCCAATCCCTGCGTGCAGTGCAACAACTGGCTGAAGTTCGGCAAGCTTTGGACGTTCGCGCAGCAGATCGGCGCGACCAAGATCGCGACCGGCCACTATGCACAAGTTCTCAGGGACGAAGCAACGGGACAAACGCGTCTCGTCCGTGGCATGGACAGCAAAAAGGACCAGTCCTACGTCCTGTTTGGAATCTCGCCTGACATCCTCCCGAACATTCTCTTTCCCGTCGGAGATAAGACGAAAGAAGAAATCCGCGAACTGGCCCGCAAAGCTGGGATCGTCACGGCTGAGAAAAAAGACTCGCAGGAGATCTGCTTCATTCCCGACAACAATTACATCGGCTTTATCGAAAAATATCGCGGCCCGCAGGAAACGGCGGGTGAACTGGTCGATACGGCTGGGAACGTCGTCGGTCAGCACACTGGCTTTCAGAACTACACCATCGGTCAGCGGAAAGGGCTCGGAGCTTTCGGCGGTCCGCGGTTCGTGTTGCGGATCGAGCCGGAAACGAAACGGGTCGTTATTGGCAGCTATGAAGAACTGGGCCAGAAGACCCTGCGTGCTGACCGCGTCAACTGGCTGATCACACCAGAATCAAACTCCTTCCGCTGCACGGCTCAGATCCGTTATCAGCATCAGGCTGCCGCTTGTTCGGTCAGTGTTGATGATGATGGCAACCTGTCAGTTGAATTCGACGAACCTCAATACGGCGTCACTCCTGGCCAGGCGCTTGTCCTCTACAACGAAGACAAAGTCATTGGCGGCGGTTGGATCATGCGTCAATAGTTTTCAGACCTTACGTTTCAAAGTCGTCCATGCCCGAGTACATCCCCGGCACCTGCAACATCGGTCCCAACGAAATCCGCATGCGGCAGACTCTAGCCTGGGTCTGTCTGCTGGTGACGATAGGGCTATCGGCTTACCTTTACCTGCTTCCCAGTCGTGAATTTCGCCTCATCGTGTTTCTCCCGTCGTTCGTCACTGCCGTCCTGTTCCTGCAGTCCGCGTTCAGCTTTTGCGTCCACTACGGATTTCAGGGCGTCTTCAATGTACAATCTTCGCTCGGCAAGACAGACACCATTGAGCAGGCCGAGTTTCGACAGCGTGACCGTCTGACAGCGATCAGAATCCTCGCCAGTGCAGCGGTCGTCGCGATGGTCTTCACCACGGCCTTTTATCTGATCCCTTAATTCGCCCCATTCCCGGAGGGAAGTGACGTGTTCATGACTCGCACACTCTGTCTTGCCATTATCTCGGCTTTGTTCATTGGCAACATCTCGGCTCAGGAGAAACTCCCGGGCGTTTACCCGAACCCTGACAGGTTCGAGACGCAGATCGTCGAGTTCGAAGAAAGTGACAAGACATCGCCTCCACCGACCGGTGCAGTCCTTTGCTACGGCAGTTCGAGCATTCGGTACTGGCACAAAAACCTCGCGGAAGACCTTGCCCCTTTGACGGTCATCCCCAGAGGCTTCGGCGGCAGCAACATGAACGACGCCCTGCATTTCGCAGACCGGGCCGTTCTTCCTTACAAGCCTCGCGCGATCCTCCTCTACGAAGGTGACAATGACATCGGCGCTGGCGTTTCACCGGAAGAAGTCATCGATACCTTCCGAAAGTTCGTTGCGAAAGTTCATTCGACTTTGCCTGAAACTCGCATCTACATCATCGCCATCAAACCAAGCATTCTCCGCTGGCGATTGTGGCCACAGATCCAGAAAACCAACGAACTCTTCGCTGCGGAATGCAAGAAGAACGACAAGCTGACCTACATTGACATCGCGACTCCCATGCTGACCCCCGAAGGCCTGCCACGCCCCGAACTCCTCTGCATGGACCGTCTCCACATGAATCGCCAGGGGTATGAACTATGGCGCGATATCGTCCAGCCGATTCTCGTGAAGAACGAGGGGTCGTTCGAAAAGACAAAGTAGTTCGACATGGAGTCGGCCTAAGCGGCATTCATCGCACATTTGGTGCGGTTCGCAAAGCCTCACCGGCACGCTACACCGTGAACTCTTCTTTTGTCTCCGCCAGCCACTTGTCGGTACTTTGTGCATCAACCGAGTGACACGCTTTCGTCAGGTTGTCCACGATTGATGACAGCCAGTTTCGCCATTCGACGGTCTCCCAGCCGGCTGGTGTGACATCCTGAAACTCGCCGCACAGCAGGATCATCCGCAGGGCATGTCGGAACACGGAGCCTTCCTCTTTGACGAGATCGTTGGCGCGGATGTACTTATCAAACTCGCCGTTGTATTTGAGCAATTCGCCAACGCACCAGCATGGCATAATCGCCAGATCGCCGATGCGTGGATACTCCGACTGGAACAACAGCTTGAGCTTGTCTGCCAGCGGCGGGGCGAAGTCTTCGAATGTCAGCGGGCCACTTCGAAAGTCTTCCGGTTCGTCGCTGGGGTATTGTCGACGCAGTTGTTCGGCGGTCACCAGCCCGCGGGAGAGAAGTTCTTCATCGAGCCGAGTCTGAGCCAAAGGACCGATTGGCAGCCGATCGGGTCGAGGGACGCGGACGAGCTTCGCGACCGAGACAGAGAGTTCGAGCAGGCTCTCCATCGCCTGAAGTCGCTCGTCTTCGTCCGCGATGTCAAAGTGCTTGAGCAGGAAGTTTCCGTAGATCGGATCGATGCTGCGGAACGCGAAGATCTCCTGCATCTTTTCGGTCGGTTCTGCCAACGTCGGGAAATAGGTGTCCGTTGGCATCTCGGTGGACTTGGCTTTCTTCGAGTCCGCTTGACTGGAAACAATCCCAGCCGTCTGTCGGGCTTCGGTGAGAAGCTGGCCAAACAGCCCGGCCTTCGTTGGGGCTGGTTCAGGTTCGACTTTAGCCGGTGCGTCCGCAGGATCAGATGTTTTCTTCTCGGGTTTCTTCTCCTCAGGCGGCGGAGGCGTCAAGGTGATATAACCTTCGCGATGCAATACTGTGAGCATGGTGACTAACTGCTTTTCTTCCCGTTCCATCGACTTCGGGTCGAGGAGGCGTTTGCGTACGAATCCACGCAGCTGTTCGACTTCATGTGAGTAACTCAACAGGTACGCCAGCAGTCTCCATGGCAGAACGCCGCGACTGACTAGCTTCGACGGCGCCGCCTCGCGCAGCTGCGACAGTTGAGCCTCGGTCCAGTACGTCTCGTTGGCATTCTTCGTCGGCATCTTCTTCTTCATCGCCTTCTTGGCTTTGATGAGATTGGGATCCTTCGTGTCCTCGGGGATCTGATCGTACTTCTGTTTCCAGCGATGCAGCTTCACATCGTCTTCATGGGCCAGTGCATAGACGTAGCCTTGGGTGTCATATTGCGGACGCCCGGCTCTCCCGAAGATCTGGTGAGCCGTGCTCGGCTCGATCAGCTTCTTGCGATCCTTCGGCCCTTTCACGATCGTCGTCATGACGACACTCCGCGCCGGCAGATTCATCCCCGCTGCGAGTGTTTCCGTACAGACGAGGACCGCCAGTAGCTTTTGCTGAAAGAGTTCTTCGACGATCCGTCGATATTTCGGCATGATTCCCGCATGGTGGACGCCGATGCCGCGCATGAGAATCTGCTTGAGTTTGGGACCGGCGCCGGTCGAGAAATCGACGTCGTTGACTTTCGCCTGCAGGATCTTTCGACGGGCTTCACTGACGAGCGTCTTGCCACGCAGCTGATCCGCAATCGACCAGCACTCTGCCCTTGAGAAACAGAAGACCAGCGCGGGGGTATGTGCGAAGTCATCGTCACCGTCGGCCATGATCTCCAGTTGCTCATCGAGCAGCTGATCAGGAATCCATTTGAAGTTCAACGGCACCTTGCGCTCGGTTCCCTGAACGAGTTCCAGATGACGACCATGCTTAACGCGTAACCAGCCCAGGAATTCGAGCGCATTCCCGACGGTCGCCGAGAGCAGCATCAGACGCACACGTGCAGGCATCAGCGCCAGCGAGAGTTCCCAGACGACACCCCGACTCGGGTCGGAGAAGCTGTGAAACTCGTCCATGACGACGCCGCTGACATGATCGAAATCAAACTCATCGCCATGCAGCAGTCGGTTGAGAAGGATCTCTGCAACCACGACCAGGATCTTCGCCTGCGGATTGACCTTCCGGTTCCCCGTCACCAGCCCGACATCGCTTTCCGAGTAGCCCCAGCGGACCACAGAGGCTTTGATCTCATCAAACTTCTGCTCCGTCAGCGCGATCAATGGGGTCGTGTAATAGGCGGTCGTCCCGGTCTTCAGTGCTTCGAAGAGAACCGCTTCCGCGATGAGAGTCTTCCCGGTCCCCGTGGGCGCGCTGACCATGACTCCTTCCTTCGACGTGAACCAAGCCAGCAAGGCTTCCTCCTGCACCGGGTAGGGAGGATAAAGCAGCGTATCGAGGTATTCCGAAGCGAGGTCATCGCGAGTAGGCATGAGAAATCCAGAGAGCTGAAAGGCAAAGGACGCATGGACGTGCAGAGTTTCAGGGATGGTAGAGGATAGGGCATCAGATAAAAAGTGTGATTTGCGAACCAGCTTGGGGAGCGTGTGTCGAGGTGTTAGACTTGAGCCATTGAGTTGCTTTTGAAAATTTAAGGTCTCCCGATGAATTCTGCTCGCCACCTGTTCGCCAATGAAATGGCCGTCGATCCATCATGGGTTTATCTTGACCATGCCGCTGTCGCGCCGCTCCCTCCAGCGACAGCCGCCGCCATCATCGACTGGGTGCGCAGTGTCGAACAATTCGGCTGTGCCAACTGGCCTGCGTGGCGGGCCAAGCTGGAAGACCTGCGTGGGACAGCTGCCCGATTGATCAACGCCAGCACCGATGAAATGGCTCTGATTCGCAGCACGACCGAAGGCATCAACTTCGTTGCAGAAGGCTTTCCATTTCGTGAAGGTGACAACGTCGTCGTCCCAGCGAATGAATTCCCCTCCAACCTGTTTCCCTGGATGAATCTGAAGCGACGCGGCGTCGAAGTCCGTATCGTTCCTGTTGATGATGGGCAAGTCAATCTCGAGCGACTCAACGAAGCCTGCGATTCAAAGACCCGTATCGTCGCCGCCAGTTGGGTCTCGTTCAATAGTGGTCACCGCATCGATCCGTCACAGCTGGCGGAGATCGCCCACAGGCATGGAGCGCTCGCATTCCTCGATGCCATCCAGGGGCTCGGAATGTTTCCGCTCGATGTCAAAGCCTCCGGGATCGACTTCCTCGCCGCAGACGGCCACAAATGGCTGCTCGGTCCAGAAGGGGCTGGGGTGTTTTATATCAAAGCCGAACACCTCAACCTGCTCGATCCTGTGAGCATCGGCTGGAACAGTGTCGAGTCGTCTTACAACTTCGACACTCCGGAACTGAACGTCAAAAAGACGGCTCAACGCTACGAAGGGGGCACCTACGCCATGCCCGGCTTCCAGGGCTTGAAAGCCTCACTCGACCTGTTTGAGAAGTTCGGCATCAAGGCGATCTCGGAATCGCTTCACGAAGTCACCAATGAACTAGTCAGCCACATGGAGTCCCTCGGCGGGCGAACGACTGCCAACAGAAGTGATGACCACTGGTCGGGGATTGTCCCGTTTGAGTTCGCAGGACACGATCCGATGGAGATTCGCAACAAGCTGTTTGAGAAGAAAGTTCTCTGCAGTGTCCGCGGCGGAAAGGTACGCTTCAGCCCTCATGCTTATACAACGCCTGAGATGCTGCAACGGCTGACGGATCATCTGGCAACGATCTTGCACTCGTAGGGTCCTCTGTGCGGACCGTGAAACGTGTTAATATCAGATTGGTCGCCGAGCTGATATAAGGCCGCATTTGATGGTCCGCACAGCGGACCCTACATCAATCACATAGCGCCCAGATCTCGGCTTTGCTGAGTCCGGTGTGGTCGCCCGTGAAGCGCTGATAGGGACCATTCATCCAGATGGCTGGAATGACAAACCCTTTCGAAGTCAGCGAGCGAAAGTAAACCCGCAACCACGTCGGCATCGTTTTCATCGCCGCGTCATAACGGGACGCATCGATCTTCCCGGCATGGCCGACGATCAACGAAGCCCGCTTCATTCCCATCCCGGCTCGCGCGCCCACATCGCCGAGGACCATGATCGTTCCTGCGATCGCGTCGACTCCGCAGTCATCGCCAACGTTTCCAGCAATCGCGATCAGGCCACGACGCAGTCTCGCCCCGACGTTATTGCCTGCATTGCCGCTGACGTGGATTTCGCCGCCACGCATGCCTGCGTTGTTCCCCGGCGATGCGCCGCCAAGGTCGTTGCCGACGCTCCCGATGATCTTCAAGAAACCGCCAGTCATATCGACTGCGAGACGATGGCCTGCGTCACCGTTGACGATCACTTCCCCCGCCTTCAGACCGACGGCGATTCCATGAACGCGGGAGGTGCAATTCTTGATTGTCATTCGTGACTGGCTATCAGCAATTTGATCGATCTGGCAGACGGTCGACAGTCGTTGCGAGGACTTCCCGATACGGATCGGAATCTCCTCCAATTCGCTCGCCGACAGATTCCAAAGCCTGTTCCATGGCAGCGAGGACAGGTCGATATCGGACGTCAGTTTGTCTGACAAAGTGAGTTGAAAAGACATCGCCAACAGGACCTCTCCCTGCAGAAACTTGAGCCACTTCATTTTAGCGATCGTGTGGCGGAACTGCATCAACGCCAATTGCCCATGTTGCCTTTTCGCGACGTTTTGCCGTCAAAATGCGAAGATCTGTTACGGAACGCAATTTGCCTCGTTGAGACTGCTAAGTAACGCCGTTACAGTGCGAACGCATTCTTACCCTCGGGTGCCATCATGTTTCAATACAACCAGATCACGTCGCTGTCCGAACTGGATGAGTTCCAGGACGAATGGCGTGGGCTGTGTGACAGGGCACCGGACGGAGCGTCGCTGTTTCGAAGTTTCGAGTGGTATCAGGCCGTTGTCAGTCGTTACGAAAATGTTCTTCAGCCACGAGCCTTGGCGATCTATCTGGCAGGTCGTCCTGTCGGGATCATGCCGCTGGTTGAGCAAAAGTCTGGAAAGAACGTCACACTGCGAATGGTGCCAACGCTCTGGCCTTCTCCCATGCTGCCAGTCGGGCCGAATCTCGCAGCTGTTTTTACAGGGACTGCAAAGTTCGTCAACTCGCTATGCGACTTCGATCTCTACGAAGTCGGCCCGATCGATCGGCCAGGTCTTGACCAGGGCCGAGCTGAGAATAGTTTTCGCATCGTGGACCAAAAACCTGTCACGCGAAAGAGCTGGACTCAGCACATCATTGATCTAACGACTGTTGAGAACGCCGAGAGTCGGCTTTGCAAAGAACTGACGAAGCATCAGTTCCGGTTTGGAAAAGAACTGCCAGCTATCACGCTTCATCGTTTTCGCAGTGGCGAGGCGACCAATCTGACATCGAAACTGATCCGACGCCTCAACTCCGCTTATCCTGATGACTGGCCGGAGGCACGAAGATGCCGTCTTATTTCGCTGATTGAGATGCTGGATTCGCAGAACCTGCTGGATGCAACCATCGTGTGTCAGTCCGGCAAACTCATCTCCCTCCTGATCGCGCACGCGACCGAGTTCGGGATGGAGGGGGGACTATTTCTGTCGCCTACTGAGACCGGCGTCGATCTGCTGATCGGCGAACTCACCAAAGACGGTCTGAGTCGAGGCCACCAGAACTATCGTCTATCCAGCTATTCCTCCTCCGAAAATGCCAGCCTCTTGCCATGGGCTAGTCGATTGACTGTCCCGACGACCTACCAGCAGTCTGTTCTCTTTTCGCAGACGGGCCTGGGATCGCGCTGGAACGCGCTGCTTGGAAAGCCCCTGGGACATCAAGAACCAATCCCATCGATCGATGAGATTGATCTGGCAGTCCCTGTTCGCGAAACAATCCCACTCAGGCCGCATTCCCCTGCGACATCGGCGCTGCGTCTTTTCACGCCCAGACGCTGATGTCCTGCAGACCAACTCCGTGCCTCTCATCAGAAGGCAACGAAAACTAACCACGGATCAACACAGATAGACACAGATAGACACAGATCAAACAAACCAATACTGAGAAGAAATCATTTCTCTCTCCTATCTGCGTTCATCTGCGGTTCTAATTTCTTCCTATCCGTGTTTCTTCGTGTCCATCCGTGGTTGGGTTTCTCCCTCTCTGGATTTCTCCGTGCATGTCAGCCGTGAACGTGTTATCGGTTTCGTCGTCGCTCGATCAGATTGTCGATGAGGCCGCCGATCGCGCCTGCACCGATCTGCTTACCGAAGTCGGCCATGTTGCGCAGGTCGACCTGCGGCTGTGACAATGTCCCGCCGACGGCGATATTGACTGACTGCCCGGCCATGCTCGCCAGGAGCGGACGATTCTGGACCCATTTGTCCGGAATGCCCATCGCGAAATTCAGGTCGAGGCGTTTATCAATCGCACCGATTGAGCCCGTCGAGACGAGTCGCACATCGCCCACCTGATAGGCCAGGTCTCGATGCGAGACTTTACCCTGGTCAACAACCAGCGTGACGCGCTGCTCGGGAATGCCGATCCATTGCACGTCGGGTTGCAGAACACCGCCGACAATCCCTCCGAGCCCCCTGCCCGGCTCGCGACCAATCGTCGACTGCATCTGCGAGATCATGCCTGCGACCTGCTGCATCAGCGGTCCTGGTCCCAGTCTCGCCTGATGAAACGTGAGGGCAAGTTCGGAACGCTGCATCGCCAGCTGGCTGACTTTCGCTTTGATCTGAGGGAGTTCAAGAGTGAATGTTCCTTCGATCGCCGTTGCTTCCGCAAACAGTGGCGAAACATAGAGCAGCCAGCGGCGTGAGAGATCGGTGTTGATCCCCGCACGGTCAATCTTCACGCCGGCGGGCACCATGACAATGGGATCGTTGGTGTCTGTGATATCAAACGCAGAGGTCAGGTCGACTCGTCCACCCAGCAGGTTGAGGGGCGTCGGCCTCAACGAGACGATGTTATTCTTCATCCCGACGTCCATTGTCCCTGCACCGAGATCAAAAGTCTCATACCCGATGTTCTGCCAGCTGATTCTCGTCGCAGCACTGAACTCGGGATTGAACGTGCGTTTGTCAGGCTCACCCGCTACTTGCGACGGAGTAATTTGCCACAGAGGCCCCTGCAGCCGAAAGTCACCTGTCTTCAAACTGTCAACTCGCACATTCATCGAAGTCAGTTTCGCTTTGACGGCGTTATCCAGCAGCCGCTGATCTATGGCAGTCCGCCCTGTGATGTCGTAGACCTGTCGCGTCGAAAGCTCTTTGATATCGCCAGCAATTTCGATCGACACTTCCGTGCTCGTTAACCGCAGGATTTCCGCCACGAAAGCATCGCTGGCTGCGGTGTACTGTCCACGAAATTGCAATTCACTGGCGGAGTTCGACCAGATCCGCTGTCGCTCAGCGGAGCCAGCAGCCACCGGTTCATCAATCGCCCAGGACGCGAGCTGCGTGACGAGGTCAACCGCGTTTGTCTGTGGATTGATTGAACCGCGGATCTTGACATCAGGCGACGAGAAAATCGATTTGCCCAGGTACTCTTCACCCGAAACATCCAGCCCAGCGATCGACAGATCGATCTTGATCAATTCCCCCTGCTCATTGGCTTCTGAAGGGATGACGCCCTCGATCGTACCGTTGAGAATGCCACGCAGGTTTAATCCGGGAGCTTTTGACTCCAGCACAGGTGCCAGCAGTGTCAAAGGGACATCGCCAGTTTGAGTCACGAATTTCGTCCCTCGTTCCACTGGTTCCAGATCGAGAGCAAACTTGCCTGTCTGGCCATTGTGAGCCAGATCAAATCGGGTCTTGGTCATCAGCTCTTCGCTAGCGGAGCTGTACTTCACGTCTGCTTCGATATGGGAGACATCGATCTTCTCCCCTTTGACTTTGTCTTCAACCAGAGCAGTCCCCTCACTGATGCGAACGTTGTAAACGCTTTCCGCTTCGCTGTCATCGCTGCTGAGGCGTTCGATCAGGCGTTCAACATTCGTTCCGTTTTCGTCAATGATCAAATGCAGATGGGGCTTCGAGATCACGAGCTCATAGTTAGGCGACTTTTGTTGCAGCAGATCCCATAAGGATGCCGCTGTATTGACTCCGCCGAGATTGAGGACTTCGCCGTTCTCATCGTGAATCTTCAGGCCCGACAGGGCGATCGGCTGGTTCCATGCCAGCGTCGCGCCATCGATTTCGAAGCGGGCTTGCTTGTCTTTGTACGCTGTATTGAGCAGTCCCGCGAGGACGCCTGGCTGCGAGAGAATCTGCGGCAGGAAGTAACCTGCCACCGGGATCGCGACGATCAGCAGCAGGGGGAGCTTCCACCATAATCCCCAGGACTTTTTCTTCTTGTTTTTCTGACTGATCTCGGGTGTTTGTTCGGATTCAAAATCGTTCGACATGCGCTCCATCTTTCTTTTGCCTGAACTCTCCAGACAAATCCATTCTCCTAAGGTGATAACCAAGCATTGAATGTCGTTTTTCAGCGGAGAACTTGCAAGGGCATCTTGACGAACGAACTGGCCTGTGATCCCGAAAATGACTTGAATTAAACTTTGGCAGAGTTGCGTGATTTGTAAAAATCGGTTGAAATTGCATCCCCAACGCGTCGAAGAAAAAAGGCAGGACATTCACCTTTGCACGTGTTGAACCTTCTGGTACTTTGACTTGGTCATCTTTGAGCAACACCTCATCGGTTGTTCGTCACTCACACAGCCCGTCAGTTGTCGTTTGGAACGCACAGAGACTGACCCGCTGCCAAGATAAAGAGCACAGTCGTGCTCCTCACCCATCAGCACTCGGCAAGGAGGCCGTCGTGTCACTAAAAATTCATCAGCCAGACCAACTGCAAATCCGCTGGCTTATCCGACGCGACATGGAAGAAGTTCTGGCGATCGAGCAAGCCAGCTTCGAGTTTCAGTGGACCGAGGAAGATTTCCTCTGCTGCCTGCGACAACGCAACTGCATCGGAATGGTCGCCGAGCAGGATGGCAAGATCGTCGGCTTCATGATCTACGAACTCCACAAATCTCGCCTGCACATCCTGAACTTCGCAGTCTCCCCAGGCTACCGACGCCAACAAATCGGCCAGCGAATGATTCAGCGACTGATCGATAAGCTCTCGCAACAGCGCCGACGCGAAATCGTGACCGAAGTCCGAGAGTCCAACCTCTCGGCTCAACTCTTCTTCAAGAGCCTCGGCTTCCTCGCCATCACCATCGTCCGCGGCCGTTACGAAGACACCGAAGAAGCCGCCTACATCATGAGCTACCTGCTCATCGAAGAATCCGCGGAAGAAACGACCTTCAAGCCAACCAATCGCATCAGCAGCTACGACCTGTACGACCGCGACGCGGCGTGACAGACGATCGGCGAACTGATAAAACCAAAGGGGGGCTTAAGGCCCCCTTTTCTTTTGCGCGACGCTCGACTTTCTCTCACCACCTGAATTTGAAAAGCCACTATGAGAAAAGTGCCTCTTGAGATACTTTTCTCGTGCCTGTGTGGGGCAACAGTATTCCTTTTGTTGAATCTGATTGCCTGGAAACATCATCGTGGCGAGATGTATGTCTGCAAGAATCAAGGCTACACCGTAATCAAACTACGTCGTCTCGATGGCAAAGTTCAAGAATTTCATAAGCTTCAGAATCGTTTTCCTGCAAATCTCAATGAACTTGAAACAACGGAAGATTTGCTTTCCGACGAGTGGGGGCGACCTTTCGAGTTCGAAAGCCGAGATGATGGCTACGAAATTTTCTCGCTCGGAAAAGACGGCAGCAGAGGGGGTATCGGACTGGATGCCGACCTTTATCACGATAGGCGAAATCAAGAAGTGAGATTGCCTACACTTGCGCAATTCTTCATGGAAACTGACGAGAACGAAGTTGATGCTTCTGGTTTCCAAAGAGCAGGACTGTATGCCGGAAGCATGATTGCACTGATGATATTTGTGAGTTTGAGAAAGCTGCCGAAAGATCACAGAATTCTTACGTGGGTTGCGCTGTTTCAGGCTCTTGGATTTGTCGTACTGGCTGTGGTCATCGGGTCCGTCATGTTGCCTTTACATATACCGAGCGGACACTGATGCGATTTCGATATCTCCATGATGAGCTTTTTCTCGTGTCACTGGTTCTCTACTTTGTGAATCGCCTCATTCTGAAGCCACTCACTACAAACGAATTCTTCCAAGGGTACTTTAACGACCTTATTTGCATCCCATTTCTCTTACCCGTCGTTCTATCACTCGCCCGGTACTGCAGGACCCGAACAAGCGACCTGCCACCTAGCGCGTTCGAAATCCTGATCGCGATCATCGTCTGGTCGGTCATGTTCGAGATCATTTTTCCACAGAGTCCCTATTGGTCTCAGTGGGTCACAGCAGATGCCTACGATACGCTCTGGTACACAACCGGTGGATTTTTCTCCTTCTGGTGCTGGCAATGGAGGTACGGCAATCGTGTCCAATGACTTTCCCGGTGCTTACGCTCCCTGCTTCGCCAGCGCCGCCTCCACAAACCCCTTAAACAACGGGTGCGGCTTTGAGGGTTTGCTCTTGAACTCCGGGTGGTACTGCACCGCGACGAACCAGGGGTGATCCTTGAGTTCGACCACTTCGACCAGTTTTCCAGATGGGCTTAGTCCCGCAAAGACCATCCCTGCTTGACTGCAGCGGTCGCGGTAATCGGGGTTGAACTCGTACCGGTGTCGGTGACGTTCCATGATTTCGTCGGCGTTGTAGCAGCGCTGGGCGATCGTGCCGCTGGTCAGTTTGCAGGGTTGAGCGCCGAGGCGCATCGTGCCACCTTTGCGCGTGATCGTGCGCTGTTCTTCCAGCATGCAGATGACGGGATCTGCTGTATCGGTCACGAACTCCGTGCTGTTGGCATCCTTGAGTCCAAGGACATGACGTGCAAATTCAATCACCGCTGTCTGCATTCCCAGGCAGATTCCAAAGTACGGAATCTTGTTCTCTCGCGCATACTGAATTGCTTTGATCTTTCCTTCGATGCCGCGGTAGCCAAAGCCACCGGGAACGAGGATACCGTGGACGCCTCTGAGCAGATTCGCAGCGTCTTCCCCTTCCAGTTCAGCGGACTCGATTCGCTTAACGAGAACTTTTGTCTTGCAGGAAATCCCCGCGTGATCGAGGGACTCGTAGATCGACTTGTACGCGTCCTTGTGCTCGATATACTTCCCGACCACTGCGATGGTCACTTCATGTTCTGGATGACGATTGCGGTGCATTAATTCACGCCAGTCGTCCAACTCCAGATGACGGGCGCGACCAGCCAGTCCCAGCTTGTTGATGATCAGTTCGTCGATCTTGTTCTCGGCCAGCCCCAGCGGCACTTCGTAAATCGAAAACTCTTTGTCGACCTCTTCGATGACGGCGTTCTTCTCGACGTTGCAGAAGAGGGCGATCTTATCGGCGTTATCACGTCCGAGGGGGCGTTCACACCGGACGACCAGAATGTCGGGTTGAATCCCGATCTGACGCAGCTGACCGACACTGTGCTGTGTTGGCTTGGTTTTCAGCTCTTTCGCGGCTTTCAAATAAGGCACAAGGGTCAAGTGGATGAACAGGCAGTTTTCCTTGCCAACTTCGAGCGGAATCTGGCGAATTGCTTCGAGGAACGGCAGTCCTTCGATATCGCCAACAGTCCCGCCGAGCTCGGTGATGACAACATCCACATCCGGACGGGCCAGCTTTTTGACACCCAGTTTAATTTCATCGGTGATGTGGGGAATCACCTGCACGGTCGCGCCGAGGTACTCGCCGCGGCGTTCTTTTTCGATGACCGACAGGTAGATTTGCCCCGTCGTGTAGTTCGATTCGCGAGACAGCGGCGAATTCGTAAACCGCTCGTAGTGCCCCAAGTCGAGGTCGGTCTCGGAACCGTCGTCGAGCACATAAACTTCGCCGTGCTGGTAGGGAGACATCGTCCCCGGATCGACGTTCAGATACGGGTCAAGCTTCTGCATCCGGACCGTCAGCCCCCGTCGCTCGAGCAAAAGAGCGATCGAAGACGCGGTCAGCCCTTTTCCTAGCGAACTGACAACACCACCAGTAACAAAAATGTGTTTCGTAGGCACGAGAACCGAATCCTAAAGCAGGTTTGCCACAGAGAGCACAGAGGCCTCAGAGAAGAAGCGACGCGTGCCAACAAGACGAAGTCGGCTGTCCTCTTCTCAGTGATCTCTGCCCCTTTGGTAGCTAATTTCAGGGCATTGAGTTGTCACGGCAACCAGCGAAATTCCGGACTGAGCTAGTGTGACAAGTTTCGCGATTTTTTCCAGCGTCGGCGATCACTTCTGAGTCGAGCGATATCTCGCGACAAATGCCGCATAATCCGACGGGGTATCAATTCCGAAGGAATGACCACTCACGGTCGCGATCTGGATAATCATTCCCGCTTCCAGAGCCCGCAATTGTTCGAGTCGCTCCATTTGTTCCAGTTTGGAGGGTGGAAGTTTTGTGATCCTCAGCAGATCCTCGCGACGGTAGGCGTATGCCCCCATGTGCAACAGCCAGGGGGAGGGCTGGCCGTCCAGTTTTTCCATCACATCCTCAATCGGCATGTCACGCGAATGCGGAATCAGCGAGCGACTGAAATAGAGCGCCCGTCCGCTTGAGGTGACCGTCACCTTAACGGCGGAGGGATCTTTCAGCTTTGCCACATCATAAAGGGGGCAGGCCGGAGTCGCGATGCTGGCTTCCGGGTGTTCTTTGAGGGCGTTCACCATCGCATCAACACTCTCCGCTGCCATCTCCGGCTCGTCACCCTGAATGTTGACGATAATATCCGGTTGCTTAGGAAGCTTCAGTATGGCCTCGGCGATGCGATCGGTTCCGCTGGGATGCTCCCCCGTCATGATGACGCTCGCCCCGACGGCCCGGCAGGCGAATTCAATTCGCTCCGAATCCGTCGCGACGTAGACCTCATCCAGCGATTTCGTCGCCCGCGCCGCTTCCCACGTATGTTGAATCAAGGTCTTGCCGGTTTCTGCCAGCAGCATTTTTTCGGGAAGTCGAGTCGACGACAAACGGGCGGGAATAATACCAACAACGTGCATTTGAGCCTCCATGCAAAGGATGACCCAGAAATATCGGACGCGGTTCGGCTCGTCAATCCCGGCCGGGTAGAGAAGACTGGAACGCAGAGATCGCGGAGGGGAGCAGAGGACGCGGAGAAGATATTTTTTAATTAACGCAAAGGCGCGAAGACGCGACGGAAAGCAAAAGGAACTGAATTCAGAGAATTGTCGAAGGAGAAATCAGAACTCCGCGATCCCTGCTCCACTCCGCGAGCTCTGCGTTTCAACTATCTCCCCTGCATCAGGTCGAGGCCCGCTGTGATCGTAAAACGATTTCTGTCACTTCGGGCAGGCAGTTGTAACGAATCGCGACCCGGGCCGAGATTCCCCTTGAGACGTGCATCAACGTCGGACGTTCATCAATGACCCCGCTGGCATATTTGACTCCGTAACGACTTGGCGAGTAGACAGGGCCATAGAATGGAATTCGGATCTGCCCGCCGTGATTGTGGCCTGCGAGCATCAGGTCGAACTCTTGACGCCGTGCCCAGGCAATCGTGTCCGGGGTGTGACTGATGAGGAGCCGAAAGTCCGTTCCCGCGAAGTCTGGAATGTCCGTCGGCAGATGCCCCATCCAGGGGAACTCGCTGCCATAAATGCCAATCGTTGTCCCATTGATTTCGAGAACCACTGACTCGTTATTGAGAACGGTCCAGTCGATGTCTCGCAATTGATTCCGCAGAATCTCCGGATCGCCGAACGCCCAGTCGTGATTTCCGAGAATCGCGAATCGCCCGTATTTGGCATTCACACGAGAGAATGTCGTCGTCAACCACTCAGCCTGACTCGGATCGTCGACCAGATCCCCCGAGAAAATTGCTAAGTCGTACTCTGTCTGAGAAATTCGTTCAAAAACCGCCTCGAAAAATTCCCTCGGGATATCCCCCAGAAAGTGAACATCGCTGAAATGCAGGATTCGCAGTCCATCAAGTTGCGCGGGTAAGTGAAAAAGGTCCAGCCGTTTGCGGTTGAACTCACACCGGCGTGATTCGTTCCCCGGAAACTTCGCCACGATGGCCTTGGGGCGCCAGCCAACAACCGGAAAAGCGTGGGTTTCCGCCCGAGTAAATCGTGAAAGAACCTCTTCATGCGACAACCTTTGAGACATCCTCCATTGCAGCTGATTCCGCAGATAGCCCCAGAGAATCCCAACCCAGCCCAGCCAACAGACCCAGGTAAAAAAACGAATTATGTCCCCAGTAACAGGATTGGACGTCGATTGTTCCTTCCATGCCACCACTGCAATAATGAAAGGCCCCACGAGCATCGGCAGGTCATGAATGATGACGCGAATCAGGCTGAGCTTGTGATCTTGAATCGGCAAACTCAAAAACCGATTACAGACAGCAACTGGCCACCAGCAATACCCCAGCCATAACCAAACGTAATACAAAAATATGAGCATTCTGCCCGCACTAAAGTCGAGTTGTTCCATCCGAATGTCCCTCGGTTTTAACGCCACTGTTCACCTGACGCCACCCGTGCGACGACTTCTTCATCCTGCTTTCCTAGAATTTAGAATGTTATTAGCCACAGAGGACACAGAGGTCACCGAGGAAGATCAAAGTCTGTATCTTTCTCAGTCTTGATCTGACTTCATTCTTCGCTCGTTCTCACCTCTGAGACCTCTGTGATCTCTGTGGCAAATTTTTCTGAGACATCTTCCATGCACCGCAACCTCCAAGCCGCTGTCCGTGATCTCGAAAAACATGGTCATCTCGTCCGTCTCGCGGTCGAGATCGATCCGCATCTGGAAGCGGCGGAGATCCAGCGTCGCGTTTATCTGGCGGGCGGTCCCGCGATCTTGTTTGAACGGGTCAAAGGCTGCCGCTTCCCGATGGTGAGCAATCTCTTCGGGACGATGGAACGCACCCGATTCCTGTTTCGGGATACGCTCGATTATGTCCGTCGACTTGTCGAATTGAAGATCGATCCCAACGTCGCCTGGTCCAATCCGCTTCGTTACGCCCGCGCGGTCCCGACGGCGCTGTCGATGCTGCCGAAGAAGGTTTCCCGTGGGCCTATTCTCAAACAGACCTGCCAGATCGAAGACCTTCCCAAGCTCGTCTCCTGGCCCAACGATGGCGGACCGTTTGTCACCCTGCCACAGGTTTATTCCGAAGACGTTCGATCCCCCGGCCTGATGAAATCCAATCTCGGCATGTACCGGGTCCAGCTGTCTGGAAACGAGTACCAACTCAACAAACAGATTGGCCTGCACTACCAGATCCATCGCAGCATCGGCGTTCACCATGCCGCTGCGATTGAGGCCGGCAAGCCGTTTCGGGTCAACATTTTCGTCGGCGGAACACCTGCCATGACTCTCTCAGCGGTGATGCCGCTTCCGGAAGGGATGAGCGAGTTGATGTTCGCAGGCGCCCTCGCCGGGCATCGGATTCCCATGATCTCCCAACCCGGCAGACCCGCGATTTATGCGGAAGCGGATTTCTGCATTGTCGGGACGATCGATCCGAACCGCCAGCTCCCGGAAGGCCCCTTTGGCGATCACCTTGGTTATTACAGCCTTCAACACGACTTTCCGGTCCTCAACATCGACGCTGTCTATCACCGTCCCGATGCCATCTGGCCATTCACCGCTGTCGGTCGTCCGCCGCAGGAAGACACGTCGTTCGGCGAAATCATCCATGAGATCACTGGTCCTATCATCCCGACCGTCCTCCCGGGGGTGCATGCGATTCATGCCGTTGATGCGGCCGGCGTTCACCCATTGCTCCTGGCCATCGGCAGCGAGCGTTACACGCCTTACAACAAAAAACGACGGCCGATGGAACTGTTGACCATCGCCAACGCGATTCTCGGACAAGGTCAACTTTCGCTCGCCAAGTACCTGCTCATCATTGCGACCGAAGACGCCCCCGGACTCGACATTCATCATATCGATCAGTTCCTGATGCACCTGCTCGAACGTGTCGACTGGAACACCGATCTGCACTTCCAGACCAAAACCACCATCGACACCCTCGACTACTCCGGCCAAGGATTCAACAGCGGCTCGAAAGTCGTCATCGCCGCCGCCGGTGAGAAGCGACGCGACCTGCTGCGGGAGATCTCGGGTCCCTTCTCCTTGCCAGATGGCTTCGGCAATGTCCGGGGGAACCTGCTGCCGGGGATTGCGTTCATCCAGGGACCATCCGGCAAGCATGCTGGCTATGAACAGGACATGCTACGCTTCACGCAGTCGATCCCCCTCGACCATCCGCTGACCAATTTCCCGCTGTGGATCATCGTCGACGATAGCCAGTTCGCGTCCGAGAGCCTCAACAACTTCCTGTGGATGACCTTCACCCGTTCCAACCCGGCGACTGATATCTATGGCATCGGCTCATCGACCGTCTACAAACACTGGGGCTGCACCGGCCCACTCGTCATCGACGCCCGCATCAAGCCTCACCACGCGCCGCCGCTTGTCGAAGACCCCAAAGTCACCCAGCGAATCAACGAGCTCGCCAAACCCGGCGGCCCACTCCACGGCATCCTCTAGGCGAGCGGGGGGTGTCAACCCCCTGTCTTAACTCACCTTAAAATGTGTACGCGCTCGATTCATAAGAACCAATGAAGACAGGGGGTTCACACCCCCCGCTCGCCTTAAGCAGGGACTGGCTCTGTGCCACCCTCGGTGGTCAACTCCATCGGGACAGGAGCTTTTTCCTCGCGGAATGCCAATGCGAAGAAGACCAACACTGCCGCCGCTAAGCCAGCTGGAACCAGCCAGACGCTCGTCCAGTCGTGCTTGATGGCTGCATCGGGTGTTGCATAATGTTCCAGCACGCGTCCCAGCATGACCGAGCCTGCAAACATCCCCAGCCCGTAAGTCAGGAACGTCAGGAAGCCCTGCACCGAGTTACGCAGGTGAGCGGGTGCTTTAGAATCCATGTAGACCTGACCGGCGACGAAGAAGAAGTCATAGCAGACGCCGTGCAGCAGGATGCCGATGTAAATGAGATACTGCTTCGATCCCGCATCGCCGTACGCAAAGGCGGTGTAGCGGGCGACCCAGGCCATCATCCCAACCAGCAGAATCCAGCGGACTCCCACCGTCTTGAAAAAGAATGGCAGCAACAACAGAAAGAAGATTTCTGAGCCCTGTCCGAGAGTCATTTTTGAGGCCGGAGAACTGATGCCGATTTCGTTGAGGAACGGGTTGGCCAGCCCATAGTAGAACTGCAGCGGAATGCAGATCAGAACAGAACTGATGACGAAAACCAGAACGCTCGGCTCTTTGATAATCGCAATCGCGTCCAGGCCGAGGATGTCTCGAATCGTCACCTTTTGACCGGCAGCGGAAGGTGGTGTATGTGGCAGGAAGAGACAGAAGAAAGCAAGCACCAGTTCTGAGATGGCAGCGATCATCAAAGGGAAGGCCGTCGGTTCAATGGACTGGTATTCTGCAGGACGATCTTTGCCGTAGAATTCAAACGGCAACGCCATGAGCTGGCCGTTGTAAAGGACGAGCGAACCAATCATCAAGCCTGCAACGATCCAGCCAATCGTTCCCAGGACACGAATCGAGGCAAACTCTTTGCCGGGATCGGCCAGGTTTTTCATGGTCAGTGAGTTGGCAACCGACAACGTCGGCATGAAGCACAGGAAGTGAGCCAGGACGTAGATGTAGAACATCGTCGGCGTTAACGATTGGCTCGCCATCCACAGTGTACCAGCACCAATCAAGTGAAGAACACAGAGGACACGTTCAGCGGCGAAGTATCGGTCTGCAATCAAGCCGACCAGAAAGGGCGCAATGATTGCCGCGATGGCTGATGTCCCGTAGGCATCACCAATGAAAGGATCGGAGAAGAGTCGCACTCCGTCCGCTGAAACGGCTTTCCCCAGATACGTCCCCAGCGTCGCGTACCACGCGCCCCACATGAAAAACTGCAGAAACATCATGATGCTCAAGCGAAGCTTCGTCGACGTCATCTTTTATCCTGTCTAAGTATCCCCATCAGGGATAGAAGTATCTCTCGAAACGCGAGCGGCTCCCAACATCACAAAATATTCAACGATTCGCAACTGATCGGACGTGCTTTGCGTCTACGAAAGCTCAACCATCTTGCCGGTGCGGAAGCTTTCGTCCGCCGCGAAGACAATCCGCATCGAGTTGACGACATCCGTCAGGTGTGTCGATAAATCGAGATCTTCGACGATCGCTTTCGCGAAGTAACGCTGCTCACGCAGGCACAAGTCGTCATGATCGGGATCTTCGTCGACTCGCATGACTTCATCCGACTTGGCAAACGTCCCTTCTTTGGTCAACTCGGCATGGTGCACGAGGAAGGCTTCGGTCTGGGTATGCGAATCGACGTTTGAACTCTTCCCTTCCGAGGCGGCTTTCTCTGCTCGAATCGAGACTGATCCTTTTGGTCCGATGACATCTTTAACAAAGAAGGCTGTCTCGGAAATCATCGGCCCCCAGCCGGCTTCGTACCAGCCGACGGAACCGTCTTCGAAGGTGACTTGAAGCTGGCCGTAGTTGATCTTGTCCGCACCGATTTCATCCGTCAGACGAGCGCCAATCCCAGAAACTCGAATCGGTTTTGACTGAGTCATCTGGCACATGATGTCGACATAGTGCACGCCACAATCAACGACCGGCGAGACTGAGGCTAGCAGGTTCTTGTGCGTCATCCAGTTCGATCCGGACGACTGCTGGTTAAGGTTCAGTCGCATCACCAGCGGCTTGCCAAGATCACGGGCCAGTTCGACGAACTTTGTCCAGGCGGGATGGTGACGCAGGATATAGCCGGCCAGCAGTTTCAGCTTCTTCGTCTTGGCCAAGTCGACCAGTTCGAGCGACTGCTCGAGAGTCTCCGCAAGTGGTTTCTCCACGAAGACGTGGCATCCAGCTTCCAGAGCGGCTTTCGTGAAGGGGTAGTGAGACTCGGTGTAACTCGCGATGCAGACGGCATCCGGCTTGAGTTCTTGGAGTGCAAGGAAGTAGTCGCTGTAATGCGTCACTCCCGGGCCGAGTTCATCAAGGAGTCCCTGGCTGCTTTCTTTGCGTCGCGTGCACAAGCCGACGACTTCAAAGGCGTCCAGTTTCTGACAGGCCAGCGCGTGAGAGCGTCCCATGTGACCTGCCCCAACGCACAACACTCGCATCCGTTTCATTCCGACACCAGTCTCATTGAAAGTCCCGGGCGAGCAACCCGGGTTATTGCACTGCTAAAAGTTTTGCGATCGATTCCGTTTCCTGATGGTCGCGACTCCGGATGAGCTTAGCCCTTCCACATCACAAACGCTTCCATGGCCTGGTACTCAGCCAGTCCTAAGCGATTGTAATGCTCTGCCAATCCTGCATTCCGCTGTTCGGCACGCTGCCAGAACTCGCGGCTGTCTGCTCCGGGGAAGAGAGCGCGGTCTTTTTGTGACTGGTGCTTGAAGATCGCTGTTCGTTTGCGATCGACTTCCTGCGGGCTGAGCGGAATCGCCATCTCGATTTGGTGCACCGGCCATTCCTGCCAGGCCCCTCGATACAGCCAGACTTCGCAAGTCTGTCGCCACTCAGCATCCTTCAGCTCTGCCAATGCACGTAAGACCGCTGACAGACAGACGCGGTGCGTGCCGTGGGGATCAGAGAGATCACCTGCCAGATAGATCTGGTGGGGCATGATCTTGTTGAGAAGATCCTTGGTCATATCGATATCGACCTGGGAAAGCGGGTTCTTCTTGACCTTCCCTGTCTCATAGAACGGGAGATCCATGAAGTGTGTCCGCTCATCGGGCACGCCACTGGCGCGAGCACCAGAACGGGCTTCGCTGCGTCTGATAAAGCCCTTCATTTTCAGAATCAGCTGGGGATCAATCTGCCCCGGAGCCTTTTTCGTGAACGCGGTCAACACGTCCTTGTACAGAGAGGTCGCCATCTCGGGCGCGAGATTGACTTCCTGACTGACGTACTTCAGGAAGTCGATATAACGAACGACATCATCATCGAAAACCGCGATGTTCCCAGAAGTCTGATACGCAATGTGCACCTCATGCCCCTGGTCAGCCAGACGGATGAGGGTGCCGCCCATCGAAATGACGTCGTCATCAGGGTGTGGAGAGAAGACGATGACTCGCTTGGGATAAATATCTTCAAAGCGCCGACGTCGATCACCTGGCTGCTGTCGATCGGGCGTCTTACCGCCGGGCCAGCCTGTGATCGTTTGCTGGATCGTTCGGAAGACCTTCAGGTTGATGTTGTAAGCAGGCCCCTGGTCCGCGAGAAGTCCCTGAAGGCCGTTCTCGTTGTAGTCATTGTCGGTCAGTTTGAGCAGAGCCTTCTGGGTGTTGTCAGCCAGCCAGATGACGGCTTGTTTGACGAGCTGATCGGTCCATTCCGGGCTTCCGTACAACCAGGGACATTTCGAACGAGAAAGCCCAGCCCCCGCGGCTTGATCGACGTAAAAATGAACATTGTCATGCAGCTGCAGATAGGTCGCAGGAATCAGCGGAGTGACATCCCCTTCGACCGACTGAGCGACGATGGAAGACTTCCCTTCACCGAGGGCGACCAGAACAACCTGCCGAGCCGACATCACGGTCTTCACGCCCATCGTGATCGCACGGGTCGGAACGTGTTCAACGCCGAAGAAGTCACTGGCGGCATCGGTGCGGGTAATTGAATCCAGTGTGATCAGACGGGTCACGGTTTCTTCGTCGGAACCCGGCTCGTTGAACCCGATGTGTCCAGTTCGTCCGATACCGAGAAGTTGCAGATCGAGTCCACCAGCGTCCGCGATTTTCTTTTCGTAATTGATACAGAACTCAGCGACCTGCTCTGGAGCCAGGGTGCCGTCTGGAATGTTGATGTTTTCTGGCTTGATGTCGATGTGATTGAACAGGTTCTGGTGCATGAACAGCCAGTAACTCTGCTCGGTTTCCTTCTTCATGGGGAAGTATTCATCGAGGTTGAACGTCACCACATGAGCAAAGCTGACCCCCTCTTCCTTGTGATAGCGGATCAGTTCCTGATAGACGCCGATCGGCGAGGAACCAGTCGCCAGGCCCAGCACAGCTTTTTTGCCTTCTGCCGCTTTCTGGCGAACCAGGTCGACAATAATGTGTGCGACCTGCTTATTGACCCCCGTCACGTCTGGGAAAATCGTGACCGGAACTTTCTCTTCACGCTTCAAACTCAGCACAGATCGGTTCATACAAGAATCACTTCCAATTTGTTTCAAACAAACAACTAACGCTCTGTGAGCCAGTTATTGTAATGGAAGTGCCCGGAAATTCTTATGCTTTGTTACCTCAGTCTGATGATCTATTAGCATCTGATAGCATCTTTGCTGTAAACAGGCCGAAATCCTGTCCCTTCAGCAAACCAGATCCCATAGACGCTCGGGACTCGATGCAAAATTCGCCAGCGTCATGCGATCACCAGATCGACGAATCATTCGACCAGAGTGATATTTCTCGCCGCTGGCAGTTTGTGGCTGGGGGAGATATTCGTCTGAGTGACCGTCAGAATGCGTACCGAACCGGCTGCAATCGCGGTATTGAATTGTCCTTGGCCGGAGAGAATGACGTGCCCCCATTTGGAATAGATCGTGCCTTCAAACGTGCTGTCACTCAGAAGCAGGTCTTGTTTCAGGATGACAATCGGGCGACGGTCGTGTCGGCGCTGGTAGATGAGCATTCCGTGAAAAGGGCTCGATGGATCGTTCAGGCCTGTATAACTGCTGTTAAGAACTGCGGCGTTGATGACGACGCTTGGCAGTGCCGAGAGTACACCAGGATCATGAGGATCAACATCCGCGTCATGGGAGTCGGGGGAGCCGTTGGAAGGATTGTAAGATGCTGAGTCTGTGATGTAGAACATCACGCCATTGGCTTCGACTTGTCCTGCCGCGATGACCAGGCCTGCTCCGACCAGCAGATTTGTTGAGCGAATGATGTAAATCCCCGGTTCAAAACGTACACGTCCTGACACAATATTGATGGAGTCATAGATCCCGGGACGAAGGACAACCGGCGGCAGCAGGATCGGCAGACTCACAACAGTCACAGAGCCTCGGTAGGTCGAGTTGATATTGGTCGGATCAACAGACGATGTCGGCACAGGCAGATCCTCAAACGGATCGTCGACGGGGCACTGATTTGCGATGAGCGGGTGATCGTCGCCGCTGCAAGGCCCATAGTTTTCCTTACGATCAACACCGCCGGTGACCCAGATTTGATCGGCCCGAAAACGCGTCAAAGCCAAAAGCGGCGTGCAGGAGACAGCATGCTGGAGCAACGGAAGATTCCCGTACTCGCCGACTTTCTCTCCAAGCGCATCTTCGCCGCTCCATTTTGTATTGACGATGACAGAGCCATCGACACGAACGCTGCCGAGCCCCAGGACTTCCAGTCCCCCCAGCAACGCCGGAAGAGACGGAAGCAGTCCCGAGATCCCCAGAACCGAGAGCTGTGCAGGATTCTTATCGAGGATATGGAGTGCAACATCGGTGGTTTCTTTTTCCACGCCCGCGACTGAGCGAACGCAGTAATGAACCGTGTTCCCGTGATTCATGAATCGGGAGAGCATCATCGCACGCTGACTCGTGAGAGTGACTTCCACGTAGTTGAGATTGCTGGCATACGGCCCCGTTGTCGGAGGACGCGTCACCACACAGGCTACCGTTGAAGTCAGATTATGGTCATCGAGAACCGACTGAGCCGCCGCAGCGACCGTTCCTTCGTTATCACGAATGACCTTCGCCGCTGCTAACGCCGCTGCATCGCTGACGTGCTGTAAATCAAGTGAGGCTTTGAAGCCGGTCATCGAATTCGTAAAGACCCCCACGACGGCCATTAACGCGGGAAGGCTGATCGCAACCAGAATGAGAATCTTCCCGGAACGGCGTTTTGTGATAGTGTCGCGAATGGTGCTTTTCATGATTTCAATTTTCAATCAGGAATATACGTCATCGGTGAGTTGGACCTTCCCTGCGCGATCACACGGCTGACACAGTCGTGGCACACACAGGGAATTCGTTCAATGGGCAATTTCCATGGTGGACGTGATTGTTTTGACCATACTGGAAGACGCACCGAAGAGTCGCGATGTGCTGGTGAAGGGATACGACAGGTCGATTTGAACTCTGTCCCCGCGACGATTGTCGCCATCCGGATAGCGAATCCGGATGGTGACGTCTTCAGGACGAACCATCATCAGCCAGGGGCGAACCATCTGCGCGATGTCGTGACTGCTGCTGGCGGTGGTTGTGATTTCAGTTGGTCCCCACACTGTCTTTTCCGTCCCGGATCGATTCCCACGCAGAACGGCTTCTCTCGCTAATCGCCGCACGGCGTGCGAGCAGGATTGATAACGATTCATAAAAATAACCAGTTCCAGCAGGCCGACGATGACCGTCATAGCGAGCGAGAGCACAATGGCGGTTTCGACCAGGGTCACACCGTGTCGTGGAGCTTGAGAAAAGAGATGTCGTTTCATGAGTTCATTCCCGCTTCCGGGTTCGTAAAAAGTCTGCAGGCGAGAAAGGATGATTACTCGTGATGAGAGGGGAAGACACTGGTTCGCTCGATCAGAATTATGCCCGCAGAACCGGGCCAACTGATGATCGGACGATACTGATAGCGGCAGGTGACGCTGTATTCATTGGCGGTCATTTTGACGGATGGATCAGGCGTGGTCGCGATTGACAATCGAGATGCCTCATAGCCGTTCATCCCGTTGAATTCCGCTCGGGCGATGGCTTCGAGTTCGCTTAGCCAACGTGTGACGTTGACTTCGGTACGACGATTGGTCGAAGCATAAACGGCTGCACTTCGTGTCGCATTCGAGACCGCGTACGAAAAATAGCCGAGATGCCCGACATCAATCACGAGGATGGCCAGTGTGATGAGAACAGGCAGAACGATTGCCAGTTCAATTGTTGCCACGCCATCGCGGGGTCTGGAGGTCACATTGAATGGAATGCCGAGGCGTTGCATGAGACGGGTCTCTCGGAGGTGTATTCGTGTACTGTCGTTTTATGGACGACAAGTCGGTGCTGTGTGCCACGGCTGTGTCAGCCGTGCGATCGCGCAATGGACGTCCATTTACACGGCTGACACAGCCGTGGCACACTGGGACTTTCAGTCGATTCGCTGATGTGCCTAGGTCATCATCGTCATCAAGTCCATGACAGCAGGGCCGGCGAGGACGACGAATGTGGCAGGAAAGATGAACAACAAAATGGGAATGAGGATGACAACGCTGGCTTTCTGGGCACGATCCTCGGCTTCGAGTTCGCGCTGGTGACGCAGCAGAGCGGAGTGTTCGCGAAGGGCTTCGCAGATACTCATGCCGTAGCGTCGAGATTGTGCAATGAATGACGAAAGCACTTTGACGGCCTTCAACCCGGAACGGTTCGCGAAGTGGCTCATCGAGTCTTCCAGCGTAACGCCGAATTCGAGTTCTTTATCGACTTGACGAAGTTCTTCCGCCAGGATCGGACAGGCCAGTTCAAGTTCAGACACAACGCGTTTGACCGCAGCTTCCAGACTCAATCCGCTTTCAATGCAGACCACCAGAAGGTCCATGAAATCAGACAGCGATCGGGTCATCAATCCACGTCGCTTTTTAATGCAGGACTTCAGCCAGAATATGGGGATCGGAATCGCGATCATGGCTCCGGCTGCGGTCGCGCTGAGACTGGCCATGCCATTGAAATTCAGCCACCTCGACAGCCACAATGCTCCTCCCATACAACCAAAGATCAATGCGGCCCAGGTCATGATGAAGGCGCTGATCGCGAACGAGTCACGCAGGCCAGCATGATAGAAGAGTTGCAGTAGGCCGCCGTAACGTCGATCGTCAACACTGACGGCTTCCGTTGCGAGCAGAAGACGCGAACCTGGCATCCGGGCTGTCTTGCCGGAAATCGCTTCCCTGGCTTCGTTGGGACCAGGAGCCTGACGCCGAGAGGCACGACGAACGCGGGCTTTGACCTGTCTGTCTGCAGAGAACAGACCGTGATAGATCAAGATGGGAATCAACATCACCGAGACGAAAATCAAAGCGAGCATGACGTTCGCGCTATCCCAGTTCAACATAGATGGCTCCTGGAGTTCTTTCTCAAACAGTCTGTGTTAGTACTCGATACGCACGATCTGACGGATCCACAAACCACCAATCAACATCGAGACACAAACCCCGCCCAGCAGCCAGTAGCTCGCCAGCAGCTTCTCTGCATAAGTCGGGTCAATAAACCAGATCAGCAGGAAGCTTCCAAATGGCAGGCTTGTCAAAACATTGGCCTGCATCCGACCTTCGCCGGTGAGCGAGTGAATGCGGCCCTGGAGGCGGTGTCGAACTTTGACGACGCTGGAAAGTCGTTCGAGAACTTCACACAGATTGCCACCCGACTGACGCTGAATCAGCATCGCGACGCAGAAGATTTTGGCATCGGCGACTCCAAGATTAAGGGCCATCTGTTCGATGGCTTTATCAAACGGCAGGCCGAGTCGCTGCTGATCACAGAACGTCTGAAAGGCGGGCGAGATGGGTCGAGGAAATGTCGCTGAGACGATATTCATTGCCCCTTCGATCGTGCTCCCTGCTCTCATCGAGCGAGACATCAGATCGAGTGCATCTGGCAGTTGTTGTGACAGCTGAGCCAACGCCGATGCCCGGAATTGCATGACCACAAAGATCGGGATCGAAATGCCGACGACGAATGCAGAAATCGCCAGGAACGATGTCATATGAAACAACAACGCGACCAGCCAGAAGAACATTCCGCTGGCAAAACAGCAGCCCGCAAATGGCAAGACACCATGCGTCCAACCGGCCTGGAGCATGTAACGAGCGATCTCGGCATGCCAGAGATGGAACTTTCTTGTCCAGCCGGTGAATGTCTGCTTCTCCTGCATCAGCAGCGTCTGGTGAACGCCGCCTCGTGCATCGCGTGGACGGATTGCCTTGCGAATGCGTCGAGACGTTCGTCCGAAGAAGTCGCCATAGATTCCCGACGCGCCCCAGAGCAGGCAGGCAACGCCGCCAGTGACGCCAGCACAGATGAGTAGTTCAGAGAGCGTCAACGTCATGTCAGAATTCCTTGTCGTCGATTGATTTCTGGACGTTCCAGTGTGAAGACTCGACCGTCGAAGTAAGAGGCCGGCAGTTCAATCCCGCTTTCCCGGAGCTTGTCCAGGCAATGTGGCATGATGCCGTGTGACCGAAAGTCGCCGATCGGATTTCCCTGATCATTGACACCGCGTTGTTCGAAGCTCATGACGTCGTGCATCATGTAATTTCCGTTGTCGATCCCGACAACTTCTGAAATCTGGACCACTTTGCGTTGCCCTCCTTTGAGACGTCGGCACTGCACAACGATATTGATAGCCGAGGCGATCTGCTTTTGAATGAACCACAAAGGCAGGTCCATACCCGACATCCCGACGAGCATTTCCAGACGCGAGAGGGCATCACGGGCGTGATTGGCGTGGATCGTTGCGAGGCTGCCTTCGTGACCGGTCATCATCGCCTGCAGCATGTCGAAGGCTTCTCCGCCCCGACATTCCCCGACGATGATGCGATCCGGTCGCATCCGCAGCGCGTTCTTGATCAGGTCCCGAGTCGTGACTTCACCTTTGCCTTCGAGGTTGGCAGGACGCGTCTCCATCCGGGCAACGTGTTCCTGTTGAAGACGAAGTTCGGCAGCGTCTTCGATCGTCGTGATCCGCTGATCTTTGGGGATGAACGATGACAGCACGTTGAGGAGAGTCGTCTTACCGCTACCCGTTCCCCCTGAAACCAGGATATTCATACCTGCTTTCACGCAGGCACCCAGGAAGTGCATCATCTGTGGCATCAGGGCGCTCTTGGTGATGAGATCGCTGGCTTCCAGTGGACTGGCTGGAAAAAGGCGAATGGAGACGAGTGCTCCGTCGATCGCGAGTGGATTGATGACCGCGTTGACCCGGCTGCCATTGGACATCCGCGCGTCGACCATCGGACAGGATTCATCGAGGCGTCGCCCCATGCGACTTGCGACTCGTTTGATGATTTCGATCAGGTGTTCGTTGTCGTGGAAGCGAACGTTGGTCTTTTCCAGTTTGCCTTTCCGCTCGACATAAACATTGTTAGGGCCATTGATCAGAACGTCCGAGACCGTCGAATCGCTCATCAGTGATTCAATCGGTCCCAGGCCGAGTGTCTCGTCGATGATTTCTTCGCAGAGCTGTTCGCGTTCTTCTTTGGTGACCAGATTGCGTTCGTTTCGCAGAAGCTCGTTGACCCCCAGACGAAGTTCGCGTCGGATCTCGAAGTCATCCATCGTGTTGATTCGCGCCAGGTTCAAGCGCGAGACCAGCTTCTGATGGATCTGCTTTTTGAGACGATTGAACTCGTCCACACTCTTCTGAGAATCGATAACGGCTTCCATGATTCATGCTCGCGAAAAGTGAAAGTTGTGCAGGGCTGTGATGTTGGTACTTCTGTTAGCTGAACAACTCGACGGCCATAGCCCGGTAGCGTTCCAGACGCGATTTCGGAGCAGGAACAGTTTCGCGATCATTGGGTTTGAGCAGTGACTCGGTCATCTTGCCCAGCGACTTGCTCAGCTTGGACAACGGGCGCTTCATAGTGACCGGAACACCGCAGTTGGATGACAGATGACAGCTTTCCAGATCGGAAGGAACCATGTAAGTCGGGTGATCCCCCAGCAGCATCGAGATGTTGTTTCCATCAAGTGCCCCGGGTTCGTCGAACCGGTTCACGACCGCGACAAAGCGATCATCATCAGGATGACGCTCTGTCCATTTCTGAACGCCATACTGCAGATATCGCAGTGAAACGAGTTGAGGCAGACCAACCAGCAGCATCGAATCGAATAAATCAGACAGCGTGTCGATTGTCGCCTGAGTGCGGCCACCCAGGTCGACGACGACATAGCTGTATCTGGCACATGCTGCTCGAATGAGATCGCGTGAGAGGTCGACAGACATCGGGCGTGCCCCCTCAGAGAGAATGTCGTCGAGACTATAAAGGGAGAGGCCGCTGGGGTGTTTGGTACTCATCTGTTCGAGAAGTTCATCATCGACAGTTTGGAAACGCGACGTAATCTCGCCCAGGGTATGTTCGGGAATCAGATCCAGCATGATCGCCAGATCGCCGGAGCGCGAGGAGAAGTCAATCAGACCGGTCGAAAGGCTTCGCATGGACAAATTGACGGCGAGGTTACTGGCGATCGTCGAACAGCCTGTTCCACCTTGAGTCGAGACGACTCCGATGCACTTGGCGGAAACTTTCTCAGGACAGGCATTGAGAATCTTTTGCACGTCCGAAACAACTTGCGAGCCGAACTGATCATCGATCTCGATGTAATCACGCGACCCGCCACGAATGGCTTCCAGGATACACTCGCGTGAGGCTTTCCGACCAACCGCGAGAACAGCCATCGCTCGAGGGGAAAGTTCTTGAATGACCTTCAATCCACTGCGGCATTGCTCGTTAATCTCGACAAGGATCACATGACGACTGAGATCCTGGCCAGCGAATGCCACCTGATCATGCCCGATACATTGGACATTCAGCGTGCCACTGGCAGAACGACGCACGAGTTCCAGAACGCTTGTTCCTGTTTCGACTCGGGCAGTCACAATAAGAAGCTTGATTTGCGAGAACATGTCTACTCCTGGTATCCGTCGCTCTTGACCCAGCTCATCGGGGCCCATCTTGTTCCTTGATCCGACGTTGATGTCTAGGAAATCTAGGTCGTTCTAGTGAAGCTGCGTTGATAAATGTGAACATTCAGCCCCCAGTGCGATAACGACGCACTCGGTTCGTTCAGATGCAGCGTGATGCCTGACAAACAGCCAAACTGGTCTGCCCAGACATGAAGGTGAATTATCTACAGATGGCGCACAGCGCTCAGTCGTGTCACACGCGCGACACGGATGGGATGTCGACCTTTCGTGAAGTAATGACCTGCAATTTCATTTCTCTGCTCCACTATGCTTGAGCAAAAACGATCTTCTACCGACAACAATCCATACTGGGAGTGAACGCTCTTCGTACGACTCCCCAAACGAGCAAGTTCGGCCTTATGAAGCACACCGTTTACATCATCAATCAGAATCCAACACTCGTCTCGACATTAGCCGAGAGACTCTCACAGCACGGTTACACAATAAACACTTCGAGAACTGCTGAGGCTTTTCTCTCTTGCTACTCACCGGACAGCCAAGCGTGTGAATGCTTTGTCATTGATACTCAGCTGCCAATGATGAGCGGACTGTCTCTGCTGGATCGACTGGCTTCGATGGAGTTCGTGCCGCCGATCATCATGACGTCTTCCTTCCTCGATGCTCGGCTGGCGGTCCGGGTCATGCGGCGTGGTGCGTTTGACTATGTCGAACACAACCAGCTGCTGACATCTGCAGTCGAACTGGTTCAAACCGCGCTCGATGAAAGTGGTAGTCGCTGGGAGCAGTATCAGGAACACCGGGCGTTTGAAAACTCGATGTTGTCACTCAGTCGACGCGAGAAAGAGGTCGTCAACCTGCTGATGGAAGGTGATTCGATCAAGCAGATCGCCCACCGTCTTGAGATCTCTTTCCAGACGGTCGCCAAACACCGAGCCTCCGCCATGCAGAAATTACACGCTGCCAGCATGCACCAGCTGCTGCTGCTTTACGCTCAGTCGGCTGTCGTCAAGCGCTCGCGCCATCCGATGGAAGTTCTGCTGCGCAATTGACGTCTCCAATTCAGCTGCCGACATATTTCAGACGATGGCATTCCAGCCAGGTTGGCGGCTCGCATTTCTCTGCCAGCTTGCGAATGATTCGTTCCGGGACTCGATTTTCGCGTTCCCTGTTCTGCTGGAGAATTCGATCAAGCGTCGGCTCGATATAAATGATCTCGATCCGCGCCTGGTAATCTGCGAAAAGATCCAACCAGCGGGCACGATGCAGACGTGTGGTGTTCGTCGCATTGAACACAAAAGACTGCTGCTCGCGCAGATACTCGCGACAACGCTCCCGGGCCGCATGAGCAACTGCTCCTTGATTGCTTTCTGGCGAAACGGCCATCTCTTCCCGCATATCATCCAGCGACACGACGGGACGGTCCGCCAGATGCTCACGAATCCATGTGTCCTTGCCACTTCCAGGAAGTCCTGCGAGCATCGTGACGTCACAACGGAATTCTTCATAGGGAACATAATGCAAATTCGGTCGTTCGCTTCGTGCAAAGGTGAAGCGAGTATGGTCTGTCGCAAAAGGATAGGGTTGCTCGAAGCAGTTTTGCTCCTCGGAAAGCATCTTCCAGAAGTGAAGATTTTCTTCCGGACGAGTCATCGAATCGGTATCGCGACCGCGTGTGTCTGCTAACGCAAACAGATAGAGCAAGCGATTACTCAACAACCACGAGAGACGAATGACCTCATGCGTCGGCTCTTCTTTCTCGAGGAGAAACGCCGGTCGACCGTGAAAGCGAACGAGTCGCGCGATCTGCTCGCGAGTCTCCAGATCGCAGTCAAGGTCTCTAAGAATCGAGCGCGTAACGACTTCGCCTTTGACGGCATGCTTGGGAGAACGGACTCGCCCGGTCTCCGAATCGACTTCGGTGGTCATCGGTTTGGCGATGTCGTGAAACAATGCCGTCATGACGAGGATGTTCTGTTCGTTGGGACTGAGCGAGTTCCAGTCATCCAGTTTGGGAAGTTCATTCAGGACCATTTTCGTATGCGTCCAGACGTCTCCCTCGGCGTGCCACTCGGAATCCTGTGTGCACGAAGCCATCTCCAAGCACCAGGGCTGAGTTTCGGCCCAGCCAATGATGTCGTCGAGGGATGCGTTTTTGAGTGTCTGCCAATTCATTTCCAGATATCCACGCCAGGTGAGAGAGAAACGTTGCCCGACCGGTCACGACACCGCTATTTTCCACGCGAAGGGAGAGACCTTCCATCAGCGAATCCGTCATTCCGGTACGACGTTCGAGGTCGAGACTTTCGTTTTGAGTTTCGTCGAAGATATCAAACTCATCGAAATAAAGAGAGCGTTGGCAGTGATGAACCCAGTACCCGATGGTTCTAAATAAACGAAAACACGCTCACGCAGATTTCTCCGCGTGAGCGTGTTCGAGTGTGGTGATCATTCCCTGAAAGAAGTGATGGCGGTTGACGCCGTCAAAAACAGCCTTTGTCGAGGCAGCATTTTTTGAAGCGTAAGGCCGAGCCGCAGGGACACAGGTCGTTGCGTCCGAGCTTTTCTTCCAGTTGCTTATCGCCGTTGACGATGCGGACGCCGCGTTTGACCTGAGTTTCCGACGGGTAGCCTTTCCGACGCTTGCTCATCGTTTCAAAAGCAGGGACGTTCGTCGAACTCGTGAGGATCGGGTTGGGTGTTGTGATCGTTCATGGGGCACCTCCATTCATTCAAGTGTGCCCACCCGACAACGGGTACGAATCAACGGTTCGCGAGATATTCAGGAAATTATTTCTTTGTCGCAAACTGCCAGACGTCAGCTTTCTCCATGATTTGACGCGGGCCATCCCCTTGCAGCCAGGCTTTGGCGGTTGCGTCGTCTAACAGGTAGGCGTCCCAGAAAGCGGTTGTCAACGCGAGGATGACACGATGGTGGTTCGGATTCTTCGCTCCCCCGCCTGCTGCTCGAAGTCGGATTTCTCGTTCGCTGAACGCAGAGTGTTGGCCACCATCGAGGACGAGTTCATAACGATCGATCGTGTTCGGCAACGCAGGGTAAACCTTGCGACGAGACTCCGCAGTTTGGCCTCCTATCGGCGATTCGTCCTCCGTTCCGGTCATGAGCAGCATGGGACGATCCATTTTGCTGAATGAGTTGTTCTCATCACCGATGCGTGGAATGGACGGACTGTAGGCAACCCCGGCTCGAATTTCAGGCACGGAAAACTTTTGACCCATGGGCCCATAGTTCTGTCCAAGGGCAGCCTGAGTCGTTTGTGCTCCAAATGAGTGGCCCGACATGCCAATGCGTGTTGTGTCGACTCGACCTTCCAACGGATGTCCTTTCGTCGTGTTCCAGACCGAGAGTGCCTCCACGACAGCTTTGACGTCTTCGCCTCGCAACTTGAGGTTCTCGCCATTCGCGGCCTTCTGCATATTCGACTGCACATTTGCAATCCCTTTGCCTCGCCAGACCGATTCATCACTCCCTGGATGTTGCATGAAGACACAGACATACCCACGCCCGGCAAGGTGCTTGCCAATGTAACCATTATTATCCCGAGACCCGCCCAGCCCGTGACTGAAAAGCACAACAGGACGCGGCCCCTTCTGCTCCGGGAAGTAATAGCGCACCGGGATCTCGCGTTTACGTGACGCATCAACCAGCGTAAAAACCTCCGAAGTCACCTCCTGGGTTGATTCCAGCGGGTTGTATTCATCAGCCTGTGCAAACGACGACAGCATGCAGACGGCGAGAATAACAGTTAGCACATGATTAAAAATCGTTGGCATCATCGCACCCGAGAATGGACTGTGTGGAATTGACAGAGTTGTACAAGTTCAACTCCGAACGACCTCCATCGGTGTCGCGAATCTTCGGATTTCGTAGAAATTCTCGGCGTCGAATGCTGTGCACTCCAATAGTTCTGGACGTCCGAGGAATTCCACGTGATGAACGTTCATAAAAAAAGCTCCCGGAGTTTTCACTCAGGGAGCTTCTTTAATTCGTACATTGGCTACAGCAGCCGACATGGACGACTTTCGAGATCAGGACGTAGGGTCCGCTGTGCGGACCATGAATCGACAGACATTCCTGATAAGACGTGATCTTTGCTGAGACATTACATTACATTGCGTTTGCTGAAAACGTCGTCCATTGACGGTCCGCACAGCGGACCCTACGAAATTTGAGACTTCAGCGATGCCATATCGATGCTGAAGCGATACTTCACATCCGACTTGAGCAGGCGATCGTAGGCTTCGTTGATCTTCTGCATCGGAATGACTTCGACGTCAGCGGTAATATTGTTCTGGCCGCAGAAGTCGAGCATCTCCTGGGTTTCGCCGATACCGCCGATGGGGGAACCGGTCAGTTTTTTGCGACCGAAGATTAACGCGAATGCTGAGATCTGCAGCGGCTTCTCAGGGGCACCGACAAGTGTCAGCGTTCCATCGGACTTGAGCATTCCAAGCAGGGCGTTGATGTCGTGATCGGCTGAGACGGTATCCAGGATGAAGTCGAAGGTTCCAGCGTGCTTGGCCATCTCGTCGGGATTCGTCGAGATGATGACTTCGTCTGCTCCCAGACGCACAGCATCTTCTTTCTTCTTGGCTGACGTCGTAAAGACAACCGTGTGACCACCGAAGGCGTGGCAGAACTTGACGCCCATGTGCCCAAGTCCGCCCAGTCCGACGACGCCGACTTTCATCCCCTTCTTGACACCGAAACGTTTGATCGGCGAGTACGTCGTAATGCCTGCACACAACAGCGGAGCAACGCCTGCCAGATCGAGGTTCGATGGAACTTTCAGAACGAAGTGTTCATCCACCACGATGCCTTCGGAGTAACCGCCGTAGGTCACAGGAGCAGTCCCGTGTTTGTCCGGCGAATTGTAGGTCAGGATCATGTGGTGGCAGAGATTCTCTGCATCCTTTTTACACTCTGGACACGTACGATCGGAATCAACCAGGCAGCCCACGCCGACGAGATCGCCAACATTGTGTTTGGTGACTCCTGACCCGACCTTCGTCACCTTGCCCACAATTTCGTGGCCAGGAACGCAGGGGTAGACCGTCGGAGCGGCATCATGCCATTCATCTCTCGCCTGGTGCAGGTCGGAGTGACAGACGCCACAGAAAAGGATCTCGATCTGAACGTCTTTAGCGGTCAGTTCGCGTCGTGGGATGTGTGCAAAATCGAGAGGCGAAGATTTGCTCGCAGCGGCGTATGCTTTTGTCTGAGTCATGAGAGTTGTTTCCTGTCGAACGGGGTTTGAGAACATCAACCGGATGTGATTGAACAGTGTGTTGGGAGGTCGTCTTTCTTGACTTCCAGTCCATGCGTGAAAGAATTTGCTGTCACGATCATGTTGTCGACTTGGCGGATTTTATGAGGCGACCGTGACCATGTGGTAGGATGAGAATCGAATCTTCTTGAACGATTCTCTAAACGATCATGTTATTTCCATCATCACGTGTTGAAGCGTTGAAAGTCTCCCATGTCGACGATGACAGATGAACGCTTGGTGAACTCACGCATGGACAATGATCTGGCGGAGTTGGCTCAGCGGATCGCCGCGTTGATTGAGGACGATGGCACGATCGAGATGCGTCCTGGCGTCTTCCTCAGTCGCTCCGCTGAGCTGGCGGGACGCTTTTATGGTTCCTGCGAGCCGTCGTTTTGCGTGATCGCACAGGGGAGCAAGACTGTCCAGCTTGGTGATGACATCTTTCGCTACGATCCCGCGCATTACCTCATCAGTACGATGGAACTTCCGTGCATGGCGGAAGTCGCGAAGGCATCCGCTGAGGAACCTTATCTCAGTTTTCGTCTCGTGCTCGATCCCTCGGTCGTGACATCCGTGATGGTGGAATCGGCTCAGACTCAATCGCGAACAGAAACCCGCGCGATGGATGTCAGCCCTCTCGGCCCGACACTGCTGGACGCCGCGTTGCGACTGGTTCGCCTGCTGGATTCTCCGTTGGATTACGAAGTTCTCGGACCGCTGGTCGTCCGGGAAATCATCTATCGTCTGCTCGCAGGTCCCCAGGGCAATCGCATGCGACACCTCGCGCGCCTCGGCGGCAGTTCTCACCGCATGGTCCGGGCGATCGATCGCATTCGACGCGATTTCGATAAGCTGCTCCGCGTCGAGGAGATCGCCGCCGATCTGGATATGAGCGTTTCTGGCTTTCATGCTCATTTTAAGACCGCAACCTCGATGAGTCCTTTGCAATTCCAAAAGCAATTGCGCCTGCAGGAAGCACGGCGTTTAATGCTCAGCGAAAGTCTCGATGCTGCCGAGGCGGGCTTTCGGGTTGGGTATGAAGATGCCTCTCACTTCAATCGAGATTACAAACGCCTGTTTGGCCACCCGCCGGTTCGCGATGTCGCCCGTTTGAGAGCTGAACTCGCGAGTTAAATTCTCCAGAACGCACATCTGACGTCAATCTGGGAGAACTATGCGAAGAACGTTCTTTTCAGACATGACATTTTATCCAGACACCGGTTTCCATGTTTGACAGTGAATGAATGACCAAGTAACGTCTTATGTGATCAGATTTTGACATACATTTGCTTACACACGAGGACAGACCAAGATGGCGCCAGTCGGATCAAAGCGTGAATTCGATAACGATTTCAACCCTTATGCCGCACCTGAGGCAAGTGATTATTCCGGTCGAATCGCGGATGGAGATGTTGCAAATCTTGAATACGCAGGCTTTGGTCGGCGATTCGCCGCTGTTTTCATTGACGGGTTTATCACGAACATTCTTGGGTTTGCAATTGGTATCTTTATTGGATTCGTGTTCGTCGGGACTGGAGTTGATCCGAGCACTCCAGGTCCACAGGCACTCTTATCGCTATTGGGATTGCTGGTCAGCTGGCTGTACGAGGCAGGAATGATTGCATCATCTTATCAGGCAACTCTCGGTAAAAAGGCCATGGGGATCTATGTAACGGATCTTGATGGACGTCCGATTGGATTTATGCGTTCTACCGGACGGTTTTTTGGAAAAATCATCTCAGCTGCCATCTTGCTGATCGGCTATCTGATGCAACCTTTTACGCAGAAAAAACAAGCTCTTCATGACATCATGGCTGGAACATTGGTTGTGAAATCTCGATAATCCAACTGCGTTCGCCGAAACTATGATTGAAACGAAGGGCGATTTTTCGCGTGGAGTCAGCAAATTCCGACGCACGGTCATCGATTGATACCGTGCGAGTCATTATCACGCCCGAAAACGTGCGTTTCGACTATCGTCTGGCTGGGCCGACGCGTCGACTGATTGCGATGGTGATCGACTATGCGTTCATCCTGATGATCGTCTTCGGACTCCTCTGGATTTCCTTGCTGTTGATCGGGGAAGGCTCTCTTGGATTGGTTTTCATTACCTTCTTTATCCTGCAGTGGGGATATGCGGGCCTGATGGAAACATTCTGCAACGGCCAGACTCTGGGCAAAATGGCCATGCGTTTGCGAGTCGTGTCCGAAAATGGCCTGCCGATTAATAGTCAGCAGGCATTTCTGAGAGGGTTCTTGAGAACAGCTGACCTTCTTCTGGGGGGATCGACCGCCTCGGTCTCCATGATGTTCAGCCCGATGTTTCAAAGACTCGGTGATCGAGCCGCGGGAACGATCGTCGTGATCGAGCAGAAGAGTGGCGAGATTGAAACCCCTGCTGCCGTGGTGACGGAGAAAGTCTCGTTACTGATGGTACCTGCCTCGTTCCGGGCAGATCGTGATTTGATTGAGGGCCTGACGTTGTATATGGCCCGTCGAAGCAAGCTGTCACCGGCGCGACGTCGTGAGATTGCCTACTGGCTGGCACGTCATTTCATTCGCAACTGGAGTCTGCCTGCGAATACAGATCCAGATCAGCTGCTATGTCTGCTTTACTCTCGTTCGGTCGCTGAAGCTCCCCGGTCGAAGGGCTATCGACTCAAGGGTGAACCGGTGAATCAGGCCAGTCCGAAGGAGGTGGTGGCTTGAAGATTGCAGAGGTGATCGCGATACGCCAGAAAGACTGGAAGGAGCTCGAATCGGAGATCCATAAGATTCGTGGCAAATCAATTCGTCGCATTCCACCAGAAGAGCTTCTGGATTTTGGACGACGTTATCGCGCCATCTGCAGCGACCTTTCGATGGCTTTGTCGATGGGATTCCCTCCTGAAACGACACGCTATCTGCACCAGCTGGTCGCCGACGGGCATGCCCTGATCTATCGCAGCCAGACGTTTCGGCTTCGAGACTGGGGCAAGGTACTGTTCCTGGATGTGCCTGCACGGATCGTGACGGAACCGTGCACCTGGATTGCCATGTCGGTCTTCTGGGGACTGTTTCTGGGCAGCATGCTCGGCGCGATCTTTCTCGACAACTTCAGTGCAGAAGTGGTCGGGGAATCGACGCTGACACAGATGGAATCCATGTACTCGGAGCCAATCGGGTTGGGGTCGACAGAAGACACTCGCTCGATGATGACCGGGTTTTACGTCTTCAACAATGCGGGGATCGGCCTGCAGTGTTTCGCGTACGGGATCTTCTTCGGCGTCGGGAGTCTGTTTGTTCTGGCATTCAACGCGATCTTTCTGGGTGCGATTTTCGGGCATATGCTGTCTTCGCCTCAGGCTGGTAACTTTGTGAACTTTGTCACATCCCATGGTCCGTTTGAGCTGACGGCGGTCGCGCTCTCAGCGGGAGCGGGTTTGAAGCTAGGGTGGTCGATCATTGATACCAGCGGCTGGAGTCGTGGAGACTCGTTGAGACGCAATGCGTCAGAAGCTTTGGAGTTGGCACTGACAGCCAGTGTCCTCTTCATCCTGGCGGCGATGATTGAAGGGAACTTCTCTCCTTTGCCATTGCCTTACGAGATCAAAGCAGCGATGGCGATCATCTGCACGATCCTGCTGCTGATCTGGCTGTCGATGCCGTGGTACCTCTCGAATCGGAAACGTCGATCATCGTCTTTGAAATCTCGCGAGGTGTCTGATGCAGCTTAATCAGACACTGATTACGATCCGACCACGTTCAATCATGGATCGCCTTGATCTTGCATTCATGCTCTGTGGTCGACATCCCATCGGGCTGGGATTAGCGATGGCTGTGGGGATCATTCCCTTCGTCCTGCTGAATCATTTCATCTGGATGTCAGCCGAAGAGGAAACCATGATTGGACTGACGATTTTTCTCCTGCCGGCTGAATTATCGTTGTCGACGGTTTTCGTGACGCTGTACCTGGGACAGATGACGTTTCTGCAAAGCTTCTCATTGAAACAAGCCTCCTGGATTCTTTTTCGACAAGCCCCATCACTGTTTGTCTATCAGGTCCTGCTGAAAACAGTGTTGTGTCTAACAATCATTCTGAGTCCAGTCGCATTCATTTCGATGTACTTCATGAATGAGATTTTGCTCCTCGAACGACCGTCAATGTGGTCGGCCTGGAAGCGGCGTCGTTACCTGCATGATCAGCAGATCGGCGAACTTCTGACGTCGCGGATGGCAGAGTTCCTGATTCTGATTGTTGGCGGTTTCATCGTCAGTACGCTCTTATTCAGTCTGCGTGACCTGTGGACAGAGCAGAGCAACTATACGCCGCTTGAATATGTCGATGGAACGATGTTCGAGAACGAGTATCACCTTTTCAACTGGCCGATTTCTGTTTCCCTGTTTGTCATGATTTCGTTCTTGAGGGTGTATCGATTTACGACTTACCTCGATACGCGTATTCGACACGAAGGATGGGATGTTGAGCTGAAGTTACGATCGTTAGGCCAGCACTATTCATGAAGCTATTCACCTTATTCCTGACGGTCATGTTGTGGCTGGCATCAAACTCACTGGTGTCCTCGGCTGACGTTCCGTCATCCAGTCAAGATGGAGTCGCGGAGAAGGCGCTGTCTGATTTTCCCTGGTACGACGCGAAAACAGAGAAATTCAAGCCTTTGACGATCCCTCGCGAGGAACGTACTCGTGCTAATTCCAGCGGGGATCTAAGCGCCGCGTCGCTGCTGTTACGGACAGTGATGTGGATTGTGATTATCGGGGCGCTCGTTGTGCTGGCAGTTCTCATCTGGCGTGCCCTGACAGATCTTCCCCCGGCTCCTGATTCTCAATCTGAACCGGAAGAGACATTTCGCAAGGAACGACTGGAACTTCTTCCCGAAGTCGCGCGCGGAGTCACTGATTTCCTCGGCGAAGCGCAGGCCAAAGCCAATGCGGGTGATTTCAATCTCGCCATGATTTATTACTTTGCCTGGCAGCTTCTGATGCTCGATTCAAATGAGGCGATCGAGCTGGAATGCGGAAAAACGAATCGGCAGTATCTGCGTGAGGCGGCACGAGCGAATATCAATTCTTACGCAATCTTCGAGCAGAGCATGCGTCATTTCGAGGATGTCCTCTATGGCGGGCAGACTCTCGACCAACACCAGTTTGACGCTGTCTGGCAGTTGCGAAATCAATTTCGCACGGAGCCGACCTCGACAGCCAAGAAGAAGCGTGCGGGCACACCGTCCAAAACCTCCGAACGAATGGCGACAGGAGGAGTACGATGACGATGATGTGTCGCCTTCTCATGCTGAGCATCGTGCTGGTCTCGACTACGGGATGCCAGATGCTCGATACGACGTATGGGTCTTATCGCGGTCCTAGTATTAACGGGATACGGGTTTTCGTCGAACTTCTGCGAGACAAAGGGCACCGCGTCGATGTCTGGCCTTCTCTGAATGAGAGACTGTATGAGGATTACGAAGTCATCATCGTCTTTCACAATGAGTTCAGTGGACCTGAAACCGAATCGGTCGAAGAGATCTGGTCATTGGCTGAGTTAGGCGCGTGCACAAAGATTCTTTACATCGGTCGCGATCTGGATGTCGCGGCTGACTACTGGAATGCCGTCTCCAAGCAGTATCGCGAAAAGGGTGATCAGAAGAAGGCCGATCTTGCAGCATCCACTGCAACTGACGTACGCAACGAGACGACGTCAGATCTTTCCAGGAAATTCAAAGACGAGCACAGCAATTGGTTCTTTGACATTGATAGTCCCTCCAACGGGATAAGAACCGTCAAGCATGTCACCCGTCTGAATGAAGACGGTGAGGTTGATTCAGAGATTCCCTGTGATTGGCAGTTGTATCGAAAGATGATTCCTCCCGAAGAGAGTCTTGTCCTCTGGCAGACAGCTGAGGACGAGGAACCCGTCCTGCTGTGGAGCGAGTATGATTCGGTTGAGGTTTTCGCCTTGAGTTCCGGGTTCCCGTTACTCAACGGAGCATTGATCACCCCGGAGAATCGAAAACTCGTCGACGCGCTGGAAAAAGAAATCGCGATCAGCGGGAAGGTTGCTGTCATCACCAGCAGTCACCTGGAGGAATTTGGCAAACGCCCCAGTTCCTGGCAGTTTCTGAAGGTCTTTCCTCATCCCTGGATTGTGGCACATTTCGTGATTTTCGTTGTCCTGTTTTGTCTGGCCCGATTTCCTATTTTCGGACGCCCCAAGCGGACTGTCTCTCGGGATGTCAAACGCTTTGGCGCACACGTGGAAGCGATGGCGGATCTTCTGAGACGAACCAGACAGCGCGACTTTGCCCTTAAACAGATTCAAACATGGCGTGATCAGCAAACAAAGCATCGCAAACGCGGAGTGAATAAATCATGAACGACATTGAGCCGACATCCGAGAACACACCACCTGTCGAAAAGCCAAAAGAGCGGATTCAGCAGGCTTATGAAGACATCATGCAGCAAGTCTCCAAAGTCTATGTTGGTCAGGAAGACTTCGTCCGTCTGACGCTCGTCGCATTGATGGCTGGCGGTCACGTTCTCATTGAGAGTGTCCCTGGCCTTGGTAAGACGTTGCTCGTGCAGGTTCTCGGGAAAATCCTGGGCTGCCAGTTTCAGCGGATCCAATTTACTGCTGACCTGATGCCTTCCGATATCACTGGTCAGCCTGTGTATGACCAGCGCACCTCCGAATTCGTCTTCCGGCCAGGACCGATCTTCACACAGATTCTGCTGGCCGATGAGATCAATCGCTCTCCTGCCAAGACGCATGCGGCTTTGCTTGAGATCATGCAGGAAAAGCAGGTCACGGTGGATGGAAAATCTCGCCCGATCGCGCCGCCGTTTCTCGTTCTCGCGACACAGAACCCCGTTGAATCTGAGGGAACCTATAATCTTCCGGAAGCTCAGCTGGATCGCTTCCTGTTTAAGCTCGTTGTTGATTACCCGACTCAGGACGAAGAAGACCAGATTCTCAAACTGCACTGCCAGTCTGAATCGATCCCTGAGAAAATCATGACCGCCGTGCAGGCAATCATGTCGCCGGAACTGATTATCCAACTGCAGGAGGCTTGTCACGAGATCCATGTGGATGATCGAGTCATCACGTATATCAACGCCATCGTTCGCAAAACTCGCGAATGGCCGGCGTTCTACATGGGAGCAAGCCCCCGTGCGGGGATCGCGTTACTGGCAAGCAGCCGGGTTCTGGCAGCGTTCGCGGGGCGCTCTTATGTGATTCCTGATGATGTCGTCGAACTCGTCATTCCTGCACTTCGTCACCGCGTCATCCTCTCTCCCGAAGCAGAAGTGGAAGGCGTGACGGTCGAGAAGTCGCTGGCTGCCCTGCGCAGTTCGATCGAGGTTCCACGCCTATGATCGCCCCCACGCGTCAGCTATATCTGTTAAGCACGATCCCCTTGATCATGACGTTTGCCCTTTATGCGGTGCCGTCGATGACCTGGGTCGTCTTGGCGATTGATGTCGCGCTGTTTTGTTATGCCCTCTACGATCTGCTTTCGCTGCCTGGACGGAACTTGATTGACGTCCAACGTGCGATGAAGTCGGTCGCGACACGTGGCGAAAAGCATGAGTTGACGTTGATCGTCCAGAATCGCACGAACCGAACTTTATCGGTTCAGATGCGTGACGACTTCGACCAGACGTTTCAGACAGAAAGTAACGTCATCAATGCAACGCTCGAACCTCGATCACGCAATGCCTTCTCGATCGACCTGATCCCTGGACGTCGCGGTGAGTTTACCCTCGGCCAGGTGCACGTCATGGTTGTCAGCCGTGCAAAGTTGTGGCAGAGCTTTTTTCGCTCGGGGCAGACGCAGGTTCTTCGTGTCTATCCTGCGCTGAAGCAGATCAGCAAATATGCTCTTCTGGCAAGACAGAATCGCATGTCTTTGCTGGGACTGAGAAAAACCCGCAGGGCTGGTTCGGAGAACGAATTCGAGCGTCTCCGCGACTACACCCCCGACGACCGCTACCGCGCGATCGACTGGCGTGCGACGTCCCGCCGTCTCAAACTGACTGTTCGCGATTTTCAGACAACGCAAAGCCAGCGTGTCATCTTCGCGATCGACTGCGGTCGCATGATGGTCAATGAGTCCAACGGCTTTTCCTTGTTTGATGCTGCCATCGACGCCGCTCTGACGCTCAGCTATGTCGCGCTGAACGGGCACGATCAGGTCGGTCTGATGTGCTTCAATAGCCAGGTCGTTCGCTGGATTCCTCCCAAAGCTGGTCGAAGCCATTTGAATACGCTCGTCCACGCGGTCCACGATGTCGAACCGGGCTTTGTGGAAAGTCGTTTTGATGAAGCCTTCCTTCATCTTCATCGACATTGTCGAAAACGCTCGCTGGTGATTCTTATCTCGAATGTGATCGACGACCGCAACGCCTCGAGCATCGAGATGCACACCAGCAATCTCGTCGGCCAGCATCTTCCCTTAACAGTGCTGTTCCGAGACCCGGAGCTTTTCAAACCCGTCGAACATGCCTGGGATGCAGGACCAGAAAACCTCAACAATACCAGCCTTTACCGAGCCGCAGCCGCTGCCGATATTCTGTCGTGGCGAGAAAAGACCCTGACCGAAATGCGCCACGCTGGCGTCTTGACGCTTGATGTCTCTCCCGAAGACCTGACCGCACCGCTGATCAACGAGTACTTCCAGATTAAGCAGAAGTTGCTGCTTTGACTTCAATGATCTCCCTCAAGTTGTTTCATTATCCGACTCCGATTGAATCTTCCACCTGCTCGCCAATGCTCCGCAGATGATCAGTTGCAGCGGGTGGTAGATCATGATCGGCAGCAGGATCAGTCCCAGGCTCGGGCTGGCACCGAACATCAGTTGAGCCATCGGGACGCCCGTCGCCATTGATTTCTTCGAGCCGCAAAAGATCGCGGCGATTCGATCACCGGGCGTGAACTTGAGCATGTCGCAGATCATGCCGACGGTGTAGAGCATGATGTAGAACAGGACGAGCGAGAGTACAAAGCTCGTCACCAGCGCCACGGAGCCGTGCTTTGTCCAGACTCCATACGCCATCGAATCGCAGAACGACGTGTAGACCAGGAGAAGAATGGTCAGTCGATCGATGACGCTCGTCAAGGATTTGTTCCGCTTGGCCCAACCTGCCAGCCAGACGCGCGAGATCTGACCTATGATCAGCGGCAAGATCAGCCAGACCACCAAGTCCATCACGACACTTCCTATCGGGAAGCTCGCCCCGGTCCCATCCGCGACTAGTTTCAACCACATCGGTGTTACGACGATCCCCAGCACGCTCGACAGAGTCGCATTGAACACAGCCGCTGGGACGTTCCCACCCGCTGCGGCTGTTAATGCCACCGAGGAGGACACCGTCGAGGGGAGTGCGCACAGATAGAATATCCCCAGACGAAGGTCATCTGACAGCCACCCCTTCGTTGCAGGAAGTAACAGCAACCCGAGTAACGGGAACACGAGAAAGACGCTTCCCTGGACGACCAGATGCAGACGCCAGTTCAATGCCCCCTGCTTCATCGCGTCAAAGGACAATGCCATACCATGCAGGAAGAAGATCAGCGCAATGCCCGCTTTCGTCAGCAACTCGGGATGCAGCCAACCCCCTTGTGCTCCCGGCCCGGGAAACATCCAGGCCAGCAGAATCGCCAAGCCCATTCCGATTAAAAACCAGTCGCGTTTGAAGTTCATACAGGCATCATATCGACCGCCTTGCAAGGCGATAAGTGATCGTTACGACTTCAGGCAGATGTGATAGAATGCTCCACTTATTCGCGTATCTCACCTTACTTTTCGAGCGACCATTAGAAGACTTGGTCCCCATGTCATCAACGATCGATGAAGCGCTTCCAACGCCGCGCGGCCTTCTGCGTCTGGCCTTTCTTTCCCTGATTGCGGGTCTGGCTGCAGGTCTCACCGGCGCGCTGTTTCGTCGACTTCTGGAAAGGGCTGACGCCGGACGCAATGCCTTCATTGACTGGGCACACGAAATCCACTGGCTCGGAATCAACCAGATCGATCACGCGATTGGTCTTTGTCTCGTCATTGGACTGGCATCGGCTGCAACGGCTTTTGCAGCCTGGTTGGTAGGACGCTTCTCTCCTGAATCCTCGGGCAGCGGGATTCCTCACGTCGAGGCAGTTCTCAAAGGCGAGATCGCGGCCGCGGGGGCTGTTCTCATCCCGGTTAAATTCCTGGGCGGACTTCTCGCGATGGGCTCAGGGCTCGCCCTCGGACGGGAAGGCCCGACTGTGCAGATGGGCGCAACTATCGCCCACTTGATCGGTAGATTCTCTCGACTCTCTCCTGCCGATGCTCGCATTCTTCTGGCAGCCGGTGCAGGGGCTGGCTTAGCAACGGCGTTCAATGCCCCGATCGCCGGTTCGATCTTCGTTCTTGAAGAATTGATGCGTCGTTTCGATACGCGAATCACCATCGCAACGCTTGGTGCATCGGCAACATCCATCGCCATCTCGCAGTATTTCCTCGGCGTTCAGCCCGATTTCGTCGTCCCGGAATTATCCTATCCTGAGACGGGCTCACTCATTGCCTACCTCGTCCTGGGCCTGTTCATCGGAGTCCTCGGCGTCGCGTATAACTGGACGATCCTGACGGTCTTCGCGATAGCAGGACGGCTCACTTCCATTCCCATCGAAGTCAAGGCTGGCGTGGTCGGTGGGCTCGTCGGACTGTTGGCCTGGTTCGCACCGGGCGTCGTCGGAGGTGGCGAACAGATCGTTCAGAATGTCCTGGATGGTAAGGTCGTCATGACGTCACTTCTTGTCATGGTATTCGCCATCAGATTTCTCATGGGCTCCATCTCGTATGCCGCTGGAACCCCTGGCGGACTCTTCGCCCCCATGCTTGTTCTTGGCGCGATTGCAGGACACTTCTACGGCGCATTCGCCACCCAACTGCTTCCACAGTTCGGCTCGCAGACAACGCCCTATATCGTCACTGGCATGGCTGCGTTTTTCACAGCTGTTGTTCGCTCTCCGGTGACTGGCATTATCCTCGCCATCGAACTGACATCGAGTGATACGCTGCTACTGCCGATGCTCGCAGCCTGTTTCACGTCGATGCTTGTCCCGACACTGGTTCGTAATCCCCCGATTTATGATTCCCTGGGAGAAATTCAGCGTCGAAAGTAAATGTCAGGATCGGGGGAGCTTGTCAAAGTCGATCACTGGCTTTGCGCTGTCGTTTGACTGACGCGTATAAACATCGCCCGGCTTCCCGGTCTCATTGAAGAAGCCGCAGTTCTTCATGTAGAAGCTGTTCCCGTCCGCACCGCCAGTGAAGTCAAGACGATGCTTGCCGCCGCCGGTCGCGTCGACAGAGAAGCGAGCCTTCGTGCATTCATACCACTTCCCGTCCACGTCGCAAACCCAGGTGTTTCCGTACATTGCTTTACGAGTGACGTTCCCATAGGACGGATTGAAGTTTTCGAGGAATGAATGGAAACGTCGCAGGTAGGTATTCGTTTTCGGACGTCGAAAGCTCGCGATTAAACGCCAGTCGCCTGTTGCCTTGTCGCAGAACCAGGATGTGTAGCTGGTCGTCTCTGGTCCATCCGGTTTAACTTCGGTCAGGAAGCAGTAGGTTGAGTCTGCCTTCCAGGGATAAACCATGAAACTTTGCCCGCCCGATCCTTCGTTCCCAAACTCGCCGACGCGAACATCGGGGCCAGACGCCAGTTTGACGATCCGCTGATCTTCCGGAATGTCTTTGGGATTGTCCGTGCTGAATGGACTCCAGATCGAGAACAGGACTCGACGCTCCTGCGGGCCATTGACCTGCATCCCGAAGTAACCTTCGCCGAAGCCATTGGCCATGAAATACGAGCCCTGGACGTCATCGCCTTTGGGAACGGTGATCTCGCTGTAGGCATATTGGATCTTCTGATCCTTCGGCATCTCATACGTCAGGTGGACTGACGGCCCGCGACGTCCCCAATAAAACATGTTGCCGTCATTGGTCTTTACGTAATCGAGCTTAAGCCCTTGATCGTCTGACGCGACGACGACGTCACGAATTTCTCCAAACGTGCGGCCTGCTTTCTTCTCGCCCTGAATGTCGACACGGACGTAACCAGCGTCTTTGAGTTCGACTTGTCCAACGAAAATCGTCGAGAACTCCGTCTTCGAGACACTGACGGGAAACTTCTGATCGCCCACGTGGACGCTGAGTTCCGACGTCCCTTCTGACACCCGAGCGTTCATCGACAATGTGACTTTGGCCGGCTGATTGACATGAAAGTAGACCGAGTAAACGTCTTCAGTGTCACCCCACGCCAGCATGCCATCGCGTCGAATTCCACGACCTTCTGGGGAGGGCGCACTTCGGAATGCATTCCCACCCACGGGAACCGACCACTCGGCAGCCTGCAAAGCCGAGGTCAAAAGCAGAAGAAAACAAAACACATTCGATCGAACAGAAAATCGTAACACCGTGCATCTCCCAACTGTCTCGCGATGGCAGGACGCCTGCGCAATGAGGCGTCGTCCCATTCAGTCTCAGCGAAACAATTTTCGATCGCAACACGAAGTCAGCGAATCATCGAGCAATCTGGGCGACTCACCTGGCGAATTTTACATTGGTTGATCGATAACAGTATTTCCTGTGCAAGCAAGGCTGCTAGCGTCGCGACTTTCGGCAAAAGGGGCATTATCACGACTTAAAAGCGCGAAGCAGCACGAGTCGACTTGGAGTTGATCTTCATGTCATTTGTATTTCCACGCCCCATGACACGAACCGGCAACGCGACAACTTCTCCCACCTTGGGCAGCGGCGTTCCCCGATAGTGCATCCGTCGGACTGTGTTGCCGTAAAAGTGCAACGGGCGATAAGGACGACTCTCGATCGGCGTCGCTTCGATCTGTTTCTCCAGTTCCCCGGTGGCAACGACGACAGGCAGCCAGCCAGGTTCGCGAGTTCGCGGCTCAGCGGCGTACGATCCGCCAACATGTCCGAGAAGACAAACGCCGATCACAGCGAGAATGCGTTGCCCACGCGAGTGAAGGCGTCCGTTTGTCATGCGTGCTGTTTGAATCATATATTCCGATTCTACCGTCTCGATGAGTTGTTCATTTCGTAATGGACAAGCGAGTTCTCGCCCAGCCACGACTTCATACTCAAGCATCGGCAGCCTTCGAAAGACTCGTTGAAATCAATTCGCGTGGGCGCAGACGATCCGCAGGAAACAATATGGACAACTCCCCAATCCCGAACATTGCGCACAATCTGACCCGTTGGTTGACTGCTGACGGGCCAAGGCCTCAATCTGTTACAGACCAAAAATCGTATGATCAATCTCCAGGATTGTGAGTACTGCTTTCACAATTCCCATCAAGCCCTCGCCAGCAATCAAACCTGATGACAGAGCAAAGTTGTATCGCTCGACTTGCTTCGGAGCGACTGCCAACCAGATCAACCAGATCAGCATCCCGTAGAACATCACGAGGGAAAAGTGAGCAGGGATGATAAAGGCAATGCCGAGCGCCAGTCCGCTGGGAACGAAGGATTTGATCGACTTGATTCGTCCCAGGCAGGCGAGTAAAAAACCGATGACTGCCGCAATGATAATTGCTTGCGGTGCCATGGCAGGCAGCGCACTAAATCCTTCGTTGAGGACTTCAGCCATCGCTTTCCATGCCATTGCAGCTGGTGCTGGCATTTGTTCGCTGCCGAGTTTATAGGCTTTTGTAAAAACGTAGTAGACCGGCAAACAAAAGATAATTCCAAAAACGATCCCGCATAGCTGCGCAATGAGCTGCTTTTTGGGACTCGCCCCTAAAAGATGTCCCGTCTTCAAATCGGTAATCATATCGCCCGCCTGGGAGGCGCCAGCCGAGGTAATCGCAGCGGTCATCAGATTGGTCGTCAGAGACCCAGGTGCCAGTCCACCAAAAACCAATTGTGTGACTTTCCCCATTCCGCCAATTGGATTGATGTCTGTTTCTCCGACAGAACGGCATGCAACGATCGAGAGGATCGCAGAAAGGAAAATTGCGATGAGAACCAGATACCACGCAATTCCGAACATCGTCGACGTGATCACAGTTGTCAGAATCGTACCCAGAGTCAGTCCACCAATGCACCAGGACATGGGGACATTTTCCGAGCGATTCGATTCTGTCTCTAAATCGTTCTTGGCTTCAAAGATCATCTTGAAGGCGTTGAAAAATGTCTTCCAAGATAGCAGAAGCGCGCCCAGCGCTTCAGAGACCATCAACGCGACACCTGGCCATAAGAGCCAGCCGCGTGGCCCGTCCGCGTAGGACATGACTTTTCCCGGAGCCCAGCCTTGCTCCTGGGCGATTGGACCAAGAATTCCCCACGAGATAATTGCTCCTGCCAGCAACGAGAGAACAACTCGCGGTCCAATCAGAAATCCTGCTCCGAGCAGCGAAGGTCCCAGGTAAACGGTAAAACCCCATGTCGCGAGAACACCCAACCATGCGATGCCTGGAAACCATTCATGCAGCGGCGGCGATTCGACGGCAGGTACGAAGTGGGCCGCGAGTGATAATGCTCCCGCGATGACTCCGAAGATTAGTAATACCCACGCCTTCGAAGTGGCTTCACCTGCGTTGCTGTTCATTGCAAGAATCGTCTCAGCGGTCGCTGTCCCTGACGGGAATCGCAGTTTTTCCGTGACGACCATTTGATGACGCAACGGGATTGCGAAGAATACGCCCAGAAATGCTGCGGAGATCGTCCACAATAAAAGATGAAACCAGTGGAACTCAATCCCTAGCAACATCAAGGCTGGGATTGGAGCCACAAGTCCAGCTGCCGAAGACATATACCCGGCTGCTGATCCGGCCGTTTGAACGGTGTTTGTCTCCAAAACCGAAAGTTTGCTTTTGAAAACCGAGAACAACGCATACGAAAGCACGGCTGCGGTAATCGATGCTCCGAATGTCCAGCCGATTTTCAAACCAATGTAGATGTTTGTGCAAGCAACAACTCCGCCCACAACACTCCCCGCCAGGATGGACCGAATGGTCAGCTGAAGTTCACCTGGTTCCGGGAAGTAAAGTTGATCGCTTGTTGCGGAAGTTTCCAGTACATCTGCATAGTCGCCTTCGATACTCATCGGTACTTCGTCAGCTTTCGTTTGTCGGAGAAGGTGTGAGCGATTCGCAGTTCTATCATAAAAGAATTCTTGAAAGTTCAATACTGCAGCTGGGCCTGATGAGTCATTGTTTCCCGACTTAAACTGGCCAGTTCATGCATCGATTGAACGAACGCCAACATGTTACTTGCCGGTCGTTGCCTTCAACGACTGCAGATACACGTCCGCGAGTTCTTCCGGCAGAACCCATTCGACTTCGCCTTCGATGCCGTCCATCAGCTTTTTCATCTTCTCCATGTCGAACTCCCAGTTCTGGATGAAGACGATGCCGAATTTCGGGTCGCGTCGACGCAGCATGCGAGTGACCTGTTCTTCCGTCTGCTTTTCCGGAACCGCGTCATTCAGGAAGTGAAACGTCGGGATGCCATCGGTCAGATAAGGCTCATCGCGCCACCATTGGCGTCCGTAGCCTTCCATCAGGCAGGTCATCCCTTTGAGCTCGCGGGCGACGTCTGCAAACTGCGTCCCTCCTCGCTCGCCGACGATTGTTCCCCAGTACCAGCGCAGGTTCAGCTTCTCATTGAACTGGTTGGTGAGCTGATGATACTGCTTCAAAATCTCCTGCTGATGCGAGCCATACGCTTCCCCGTAGTGGAGAGGGTACATGTAGCCGATGCCGCTGACAGCACAGCCGAAGGAATCCATCGGAGTCAGCGAGTCGTAATAATAATCGAGCAGCGGAGCATGCAGCTGCAGCATCGCAGGCCCCATGGTCCACGCAACCGGGAACTTGCCACGCAGCGGGCTGCGCCAGTATTTCTCGGTCGGCATGAAGTCCAGCCAGAGATTCATGTTGTCCCCGTCACTGACGAGGATGCACAGGTAGCGTTTCGCGGGATCGTAGGTCAGCTTGCGAGTTTCCAGATGCTTCAAGGGCTGTGTTTTGTGATCCCAGCCTGTCCAGACAGAGAGGTTCGTATGCCAGTCTGTCGGGACCAGGAACTTGCCATGATCGGAGAGCAGTTTGACCCCTAAGCCCTCACCAATTCCCGAGTCTTTGCCCCCACTGTTTGGATAGCCCAGAACCGGGATATTCACCGGCATCTGCTTGAGCATTTTCTTGAAGTCTTCAAGATCATGATTGGTTGTAAAGTCGTCCTGATAATCTTTGTTCGAGATCCAGAACGTAAAAATCTTGTGCTCGACGAGGTAGTCCCGCAGATGCCCGTTGATGTTCGGCGAAAAGATCGCGATCGCTGACTGATTCATCTGCGGCCAGAGGTTTTCCCACGCCCACTGGTAGGCTTCGATGTTTGTTTTCCAACGTCCTCGGGTATCTTCCACAGGGTTCAGCTTGTATTTCTCGACATCGGATGGATAGGCCATCGGGATGCCGCGAACTGAGGAGATCATCGTCGCAATATTAACGCTTGCCGGGAATGCAGGATCGATGACGACTACATCGCGAATCTGATACTGAGCTAACAGGCTTTCGATCGACTCGATGGGAGTATGCGACTCGACGTAATCTTTCTCTGTCAGCCAGTCGAGCCAGACCCGATCGATCGGCTCACGTCGACCTTCTTCAACAATTGGATTGATCCGGTTCCGACTGAGAATCAGGTACAGCTCCGGTTTCTCTCGATTCACCAGTCCTTGAATCGAAGCTACCAACGCCTGCGTCTCACGTGGCAAGGCCACGGCATTGAAGACAAACAATTTGTCAGCTGGAATTGCAGAGCGAGGAAAGACAGTTGGCAGCTGATCGCGACTGGCATCAACTGACCGTGAGGGGTAGACAGGAGTGCCAGACGTTTCCTGTCCTTGAGTCCCGTCGGCAGATGCCATCAGCATGAGCATCATCAAGCCAGCGTAACACAAACGAACGAAGCAGTTTGATCTCATCGTCAAAGTTATTCCCATGAAGATTGCGTTTTGATCTCATGAGATTAGAGGAGGACCTGGCCACCAACAAGACACGAGAGGCATTTTTCCCCATGCCTCTCGCTCCACGTTTCGGATGAATTCACAAATCACTGTTGCCCGTACACTGACGGCACTGTCCAACCTGGGGGCTTCGCATCCCCTTCGTTGTGAGGCTTGGCAGCCGATGCTTCGAGCACTTCGTAACGGGCGATCAGTTCTTTGAGTTTCTCGGGCTGCTTCTCAGCGAGGTCCGTTTTCTCTCGGATGTCTTCCCGGATGTTGTAGAGTTCATAGTTGCCGGTGGATTCATCACCTTGGTTGCGGGCACGACGTCCCTGTTTCTTCACGAGTTTGTAGTCCCCGATGCGGATGGCCCCGCTGTTGGGAGCAATATTGAGCACGGTCTCCGTTCGTGGCGACTTCGCGCCATGGGCAATCACATCCCAGACATCGTGACCATCCAGTGGTTTTGATTTCGCTGTCGATCCGCCAGCAATTTTGATCAGAGTTGTGAACATGTCGACGATATGAATCGGCTCATCGACGACTGAACCCGGGGTGATCTTGCCTTTCCAGGTCGCAAACGCCACCACACGAACGCCTCCTTCATACACAGAGAACTTCCCGTCGCGGAGAATGCCGTTGTTGGTCAGTTTGCCTGGATTCGGTCCGCCATTGTCACTGGAAAAAAGAAACAGTGTGTTCTCGGTCTCGCCGATCGCTTCCACAGCTGCGACAACTTCGCCGACGGCTTCATCCATAATGTGAAGCATCGCCGCGTATTTCTGGCGATTTCCGGTCAACTCGGGATACTGCTCAATGACACCGCCGGGAGCTTGAAATGGCGAGTGGACGGCGTTGAACGGGACGTACAAAAACAGCGGCTTGTCGGGATTCTTCTCTTTGACGAGTCGGGCCGCTTCTTTCCCCAGCAGCGTTGTCGAATAGCCTTTGTCATAATTTGGCTGATCATCTTTATGCCAGTCGTGCCCGCCATCGCGGTCATGGGTGTCGTAATCCAATGCGCCGTTGTAATGACCATACTGATGCTCGAACCCACGCTTCGTCGGCAGATACTCCCGCTTGGCATGCCCCAGATGCCACTTGCCAACGATCGCTGTTTCGTAGCCGACTTCTTTGAGTGCCTGCGGCAGAGTGTATTCATCTGTGTTGAGTCCGTAATCGGCCCAGGGACGCACGACGCCAACTTGAAGTCCATAACGAATCGGATAACGTCCAGTCATCAGGCAGGCCCGAGTCGGCGAGCAGACTGGCTGCACATAAAACTGAGTCAACTCCGCTCCACTTTTGGCAAGCTGATCAAGGTTCGGAGTCTTGATCGGGCTTCCACGCCAGCCGACGTCGTCTCGTCCCAGGTCGTCCGCCAGGAAGTAAATGATGTTTGGCTTCTTCTCCGCGGCCTGCGCAATACCTCGAATGTCCGAGAAGACTCCCACCGCAACGACGAGAGTCATTGCACCTCGTAACGAAACCAGCGAACGCATTGACGAGCAAAAATCCATGGAGAACTCCAAACACGAAACCAACGAAAGGGATCTCTCGAGACGGTCGCCCGACAATGATCTGCCGACGCCGTGAAACAGGACGGATCCGCGAGAGGCTACAGAGAAGTCAGGCTTCCCAAGGACGATGTCATCCAGTTCAATCAGTTTGGCAACATTTATGTCTCACGCAAGTAACGCGAGCAAAAGCAGTTATTCACGATGACTTCATGGAAGCATAATTCCGTGAGTAATAAAAACATGGGAAATCATTTCCGAACGGGGTGATCGTTCATTTATGCTAGGTCAAATTCAAATCACACAGGATCTGAATACCACATTGGAAAGAGTTCGATGACTACCAAGACACTTCACAAGCTGACCGCATTCCTGCTGTTACTCCTCCTGACAACCGAAACCAGATCCCAGGAACCTCTCGCGGGTAAAAGTAAGGAAGTGATCTACGGCCACAAAGACGGTCTCGCGATGACGTTCGATGTCTTCGAGCCAGACGTTGAGCCAAATGGAGCCGCCGTCGTCTTCATCGTCAGTGGAGGCTGGTTTTCTAAATGGACACCACCTGCGCAAACGCGAATCGCGATGGGGCCGTTTCTCGCCGCCGGATACAAAGGCTTTGCTGTCCGCCACGGCAGCAGTCCGCGTTATTCCATTGCAGATGCTGTTGCCGATGTGAAGCTGGCGATTCGCAATATCCGTCGTGACGCCAAAGACTATGCGATCGACCCACAACGAATCGGCGTCTACGGCATGAGTGCAGGCGGCCATCTGACTCTCATGCTCGCGACCACCGGCGACGACGGAAATCCCAAAGCCAATAACCCACTCGAAAAGGTGAGCAGTCGTATCAAGACCGGAGTTGCCTTCGTCCCGCCCAGCGACATCACCAACTACGTCTGGAGTACACCAGGACTGGAAGACCAGTACCGCCAGTTCCCCGGGCTGAATATCACGCGCGAACAAGCAGAGGCTGTCTCGCCTTTATATTTCGTGACCAAGGATGACGCCCCCTGTCTGATCATGTCGGGCGGCAAAGATACGCTCGTCCTTCCCGAACAGGGACGCTGGATCCACGAGAAGATGGACGAGATCGGCGTCGAGAACAAGTTTGTCCTGTACGAGAACGCCGGTCATACTCTCGGAAGTGATCTCCCCGCTGCCGTCAACGAGGCGTTGAAATGGTTCAACGAGCATCTGAAATAAATCGTCGACGCGATCATTCTCCTGCAAGGATTCGACGGATGCCGGTAAGGAAGACGTCAGGCAAAACAGCGACGCAGTCCTCCGACTGGCGGGATGAAATGCTCGACCACATACGAGCACTCATCCTCGAAGCAGATCAAGAAATCACTGAGGAACGCAAATGGGCCAAGGCGAGCAATCCGTCCGGCGTTCCTGTCTGGTCGCGCAGCGGGATCGTCTGCACGGGTGAGACCTACAAAGAAGTCGTCAAACTCACCTTCGCCAAAGGCGCTTCGCTGCCCGATCCCGAACAGCTGTTCAACGCCAGTCTTGAAGGCAACGCACGCCGTGCGATCGACATCCGGCAAGGCGAGAAACTCGACACGAAAGCCTTCAAAAACCTGATCCAGTCCGCAGTCGCATCAAATCTTCAGGCGACCTCCATGAAACGAAAACCCGCGGCGAAACCAGTTTCCCCAATCACGACCACCAACAAAGTCGTCCTCCTCTCTGGCGGTAATCCTCAAATCGCCAAAGCTGACGGCGATGCTCCGGTGCAGGCTTATATCGACGCCATGCCCGGCTGGAAACAGCGTGTCGGAAGACGGGTCGACGAACTCATCGTGCAAACACTTCCAGACGTTCAAAAAGCGATCCGCTGGAACTCGCCGTTTTATGGCGTCGAAGGTAAGGGCTGGTTCCTCAACGTGCATTGCCTGACCAAATATGTCAAAGTCACCTTCTTCGACGGCATGTCCCTGAATCCAATCCCCCCTGGCGGGACTGCAAAGAGTAAAGAAGCCCGCTGGATCGACATCTACGAAGCGGACACTCTCGACGAAGCGCAGTTCACCCGCTGGATCAAACAAGCAGCGAAGCTGCCAGGCTGGAAGCCATGATTCGACGTCAGTCACACAGAAGACAGAGCCGTGATAATTACGCAATGAGAACGGACTGATACTGTTGATGGTCAGACTGAGAGGACCATTGCAGACCGCCCAGCCAGTCTGAAAACCGCGGTGCTCCTAGATGTGGTCCACATTACCTGCCGCATTATTTAACCGGAGCCACGGCCTGAAAGGTTTTTCCAAACCGCAGTTCGTCGATGTCGGTCGAGAAGTTGGCATTGATCGTGACGCCATCGAACCGAAAATCTGGAACCGACAGACGCAGTGTCGCGTCTTCCAGTTTCGGCTCGTCACCCAAAGCAGGGTTGATCCAGACCGCTGCGTCTTCTGCCCCCGGACGAAACTCCAGTCGCGTCACCAGAAAGGTCATCTCTCCCGATGGCACGGCGCTCGAGCGCAGATTGACTTGGGCGCCGGTTAAAAGTCCCGTCGCCGTCCAGTTCCCGGAGGGTGCAGCGCCAACCTTTCCAATGCGAAATCCTGAGACTTCACGCGAGCCAACCTGCAGATACGTGAACCGATTGTTTGATGCCGTGCTGTTGTAAGACTGCGCAAGAAAGCTGAACCAGATCACTGCCCCATCTTTTCCCAGTCCGTTTTCATCTTTCATCTCGTTCGGAAAAGCAGTCAGATCGAATTTGCGAGACGTCAGGGAACGCGACCCCATCGCGGTTCTCATCTGCAAGCCGGACGTCTGCAGGACATGTCCCTGAGCATCGGTATGCCCCAGAGGACTGAACTTTCGCATGTCCTTGGAATCCCAGTTCTCCTGATTGGCATGATCCACAATCACAGCGACTTTAGTACCGGCTTCCTGCCATGGCTCGGACCATCCCGTCCCGCCCGCCAGCCCCTGTAACCCTCCGGTCGTCGGCCATGATTCATCGTCATGTGTTGTGACTGGGATCGATGTCGCAGGGTACGCAAACCCATCATAGGCATCTGCATTCACGACAGGTGGCGGGACCGTGGGACGTATCACCCACAAACAGGCGACGATCACCGCCATGATGATGCCCCCGCCTGCAACCAACACTGTTCGCCTCCTTCCAACAGGAGATCGGATAGGACCTGGGAGTGTAGCAGTGTGAGAATGACTCAGTTCTGTGAAGGATTCGACATCGGCTGCTCCGTTAATCACCAGATCAGTGCGATCACTGAGGACCGGCAGTCGTTGGGCATGCAAACGTCGACGCAAAAATGAGTGCAGAAAAATACGGTGAAATGCACGCTCGGCGTGCTGCGGATGATCTTGAAGCCATGCCCTCAGCCCTTCGATCTGCTCATCGGTCAGATGAAGATCATCCAGATGAGCGTCAAGCAGTTCGAAAGCTTCCTGGTCTTGCATTACTGCTCACGCCTCTAACGCAGACTGAGTGGTCACTGCCGCTTGAGCACATTCCGTCAATGTCGTACGAATCCTGGTCAGGGCAACGCGTACATACTGAACCGACATCCCAAGGCGGGCACCGATCTCTGCAGAACTCATCCCATCGGCATATCGGAGATTCAACATTTCCCGCGAGCGCCCAGTCAACTTGTCTAAACACTTTTCGATCGCAACCTGTTCATCCGACAGGCCTTCATGAATCTTGACGCACGCCTCTGCGAGGGCATCCATCGAGTCCCCCACCAGGACAACCTGACGTCGTTGCTGTTTTCGGTAGAACTCTGCGATCTTGATTTTCGCGATCCAAAGTGCCCACGGCAGAAAAGGCCGCGAAGGATCATAGTCATCAAATCGTTCCGCAACCTCGACCGCAACTTCCTGAAGCAAGTCTTCTGCGTCTGAAAACTGCGGGACTGATGCCGTCAGGAACGCCAGCAACGAGGCTTGGACTGTCCCCCAGTTTCTGGCTAAGAACGCGCGAGAACTCGCCGCAGTCATTGCCTGATTGGGGGCAGAGTCGTTTTCAGATGTCACCGTTAAATCCCCCCCCACAGCGATCTGAGTTCACCGGCCAGTTGGGAAATCATGGAAGTTTTCCGGAAAACCGGAACCATAAACATGTGCACGTGGGCAGCCACCTATGCTGGTCGTTTGAATGTACCAAGCCGACACCTGTCTAAAATAGGCTGACTGTTAATTTGCTGTGAAGATAATGATTTCCATGATAACAAACTCTGGTCCCAAGGCGACATTCACGCGTCGACCAAGCAAGGCATCTCGGTGGCAACCGCAACAAACAATGTCACCCTTGTCATCTTGAACGAATTACCCCTAACGGAAACAACGCTCAACAGCTTTGAAACTTTTTCGTAGCGTCCGGCTGACATTCTGCCGTATTGATGAATTCATGACAGGAAAAATAAATGACTGCCCAATCTCACTTTGTTAAGTCTCGCCAGACGCAACTCAGTTCCGATCGTTGGACAACAGCCATGCCGGGTTCTCATGGCTTTACTTTGATTGAGTTATTGGTCGTGATTGCGATTATCGCTACCCTCGTGGCTATCCTCCTGCCTGCTGTGCAACAAGCCCGCGAAGCCGCACGACGTTCGTCCTGCAAGAACAATCTCAAACAGATTGGCATCGCCATCCACAACTATCACGACATCTTCAACTGCATTCCGATCGGGTATATCGACACGAACGGGTCAACGACATCCAACGCCGCCACTCAGGACGGCGGATGGAGCTGGGCAGCGCAGCTCCTGCCACAACTGGAACAGTCAACGCTCTTCGAGCAGTTCGATTTTCGCTTTCACCCCCATGGAACACAGGCCAACGAAGCACGCAATACTGCAGCATCTGCCAATCCTCTCACGGTATTCTCCTGTCCGTCGGACACCAAGCCGCCGACACGAAAATCAGGCAGCACGGATCCCGCAGCAACCAGCACCGCGAACGGGATTGTCGATGCGATCGCAACCAGCAGCTATGTCGGAAATAGTGGCCCATTCAACGCCCAGTTCTGCAACACAGCCAATCCAGGACTGCAAAGCGAGCGCTCGATCGGCGCATTTCGAGTCAATAAAGGTCTCAACTTCAGAGACTTTACGGACGGCCTGTCGAACTCCATGCTCGTTGGAGAAACATACTGGGAGCAGACACGAAACACATCCATCTATGGCGCCTTAGCGAACGCAGGCGGCGCTGACTGCACCGATCTTACGGAGTATCGAACCAGCCCATACAACCACGTGCGTTCAACGAATACATTTATGAACGCAACGAAGGCCCAATACCCAGACAAGTATCACACCGCGTTCTCCAGCCCACACAAAGGGGGATGCCAGTTTCTTCTGGGCGATGGTGGCGTTCGATTCATCGGCATGAGCATCGAAAACACCTCCTCGAATTTCAACGACCCCGGCGTCTCCGCGAGCGGTCCATACGGACTGTATCAGCGTCTCTCAGCGATCGCTGATGGACAAGTCATGGGTGAGTTTTAATTGACACTGACTACTTCCATCTTTCTTCACCGTCATCACAGAAACCGTTACAAGAGAAATCATTTCCCATGCTGAAATCAAATATCAGACGTTTCCCTGTCATGCTTTTCGCCCTGCTTACCAGCCTGGCGTGCTTTGTTCCGGGACAGCTGAGTGCAGAAGAATCCAAGCCCAATTTCCTGCTGATTCTGGCCGATGATTGCGGTTGGGGTGAATTCGGTTTCCAGGGTGCATCGGACGTTCCGACGCCTCATATCGATTCCATCGCCGCTAAAGGGGTGAAATTCACACAAGGCTATGTTTCCTGCCCGGTCTGCAGCCCGACACGCGCCGGCCTGATGACAGGACGCTACCAGACCCGATTTGGCCACGAATCCAACAGCGGGATGAAAAAGCTAGGTCTGAATGTCGACGAGAAAACAATCGCTGATCGACTCAAGCCACTGGGATACGACACTTGTGCCGTCGGGAAATGGCACCTCGGGGAAGTCAAAAAATATCACCCGCTCAAACGTGGCTATGACGAGTTCTACGGCACACTCGCCAACACGTCCTACTTTCATCCCAAATTGTTCGTCGATTCAAGACAGTCTCCTGATGTGATTTCCATCGACGACGATCAATTCTACACCACCGAACAATACGGCCTTCGCGTGACCGACTGGATCGAATCACATCGCGATAAGCCCTGGTTCATCTATCTGCCGTTCAATGCCCAGCACAATCCACTGGAGGCTCCACAGGCCTACCTGGACCGGTTCTCACACATCGAAGATAAGAAACGACGAACCTTCGCTGCAATGATGTCCTGCATGGACGATAGCGTCGGCCGCATTCTCGATAAAATCCATGAACTGGGGCAGGATGAAAACACATTCATCGTCTTTCTGTCAGACAATGGTGGTCCCACCAAGTCGACAACGTCCAGTAATCTGCCACTGCGAGGCTTGAAGCAAATGGTCTGGGAAGGAGGCATCCGCGTCCCCTTCTGTATGAAGTGGCCAGGACATCTGCCGGAAGGAAAAGTCTACCAGGACCCCGTGATTCAGCTCGACGTACTCCCCACCCTCATCACTGCGGCCGGTGGCAAAGTCGATCACGATTGGAATCTCGATGGCGTCGATCTGATGCCCTACCTGACCGGCAAAAAGGCCACACCGCCGCACGAATCGCTGTTCTGGCGATACGGCGAGCAATGGGCAGTACGTCACGGGGATTACAAACTCGTCGTCGGTGACGAAGGCAGTGGCAGTCCTGAGCTTTACGACCTCACCCAGGACATTTCAGAAAAGCAGGATCTCGCCACACAGCAACGCGAGAAGGTCAAAGAACTGCAATCCCTCTATGATGCCTGGAACGCAGAACAAGCCGAACCTCAGGCAGAGATGGGTACGAGTGACAAGAAACCCAAAAAGGCCAAGAAAAAAGCCGCTCGTGATAATGATGAAGATTAAACCCAGCGACAGTGTTAAAGTATTTTGAGATAAAGTCGCTAAAACATTGCCTCAATAACTTTGTGGATTCATTCACCTCTCATGAAACTCCTCATCCTGATCGCAACGCTGTTTGCTGTCCCGGCAGATCTTTTCGCCGACGAATTATCTTCTCCAGCCGGGAAGCCAAACATCCTGTTCATCCTGACCGATGACCAGTCGCCATTGGATTTGAAAGTTTATAACCCTCAGTCAAAGCTGGAAACTCCCCACATCGACCGCCTGGCCGCTGAGGGGATGGTTCTCGACAGAGCCTATCACATGGGCTCGTTCAGCGGTGCTGTATGCACTCCTTCTCGCCACATGATCATGAGCGGCCGCACGGTCTGGCATTTACCGATCGGCCCGACCGGAAAAGAGAATTGCCCAAAGAACCTGGACGAAAATACGATCCCCGCCGTCTTCAACCGCGCCGGCTATGACACGGTCCGAACCTGCAAAAAGGGCAACAGCTACGAAGCCGCCAACAAGCATTTCAAGATTCGCCATGACGCCACCAAACGCGGCGACACTCCCGAAACAGGGAGTGCCTGGCACGCCGAGCATGTGCTCGATTATCTCAACCAGCGCGCCTCACAAACCGACCGCGCCCCCTTCCTCATCCAGTTTGGCTTTTCTCACCCACACGATATCCGCAACGGGACACCGGAACTGCTGGCAAAATATGGCGCTACCAATCACACCGACGAAAACAGCTTGCCAACATTCCATCCCAACCAGCCACCCCTTCCGTTGAACTATCTGCCAGAACATCCCTTTCCAAACGGTCACGCAGACGTCCGCGATGAAATCGAAGTCCCCGGCGTCTGGAAAAACCGCGATCAACAGACCATTCGCAACGAACAAGGTCGGCTGTTTGCTTGCAGCGAGAACATCGACATTCAAATCGGCCGCGTGTTGAAAAAACTCGACGAGCTGGGAGAACTCGACAACACTTACATTATTTACACGTCCGATCATGGCATCGCCGTCGGTCGTCATGGTCTCCAGGGGAAGCAAAACCTTTACGAACACAGCTGGCGTGTCCCTTACATCGTCAAAGGCCCCTGCATTCAACCTGGCACTCGAGCAACAGGAAATGTTTACCTGCTCGACACCTTGGCAACCTTATGTGATCTCGCCGGTATCCCAGCACCCGACAGCAACGAAGGCATCAGCTTCAAGCCCGTACTGGAAGGAAAAGCCCAGACCGTCCGTGATGTCCTCTACGGCGTCTACAGCGGCGGCGACAAACCCGGCATGCGCAGCGTCCGTCAAGGTGACTGGAAACTCGTCAAATACGATGTCGATAACGGACGCGTCCACAAAACCCAGCTCTTCAATCTCGCAGACAATCCACACGAATTGCTCCCTCAACACCATGACCCCGCCGTAATCGCGTTGACTGGCTACACACCGACTGCCCAACAAACCAATCTTGCAGACGATCCCCAATACGCCGGGAAACTTGCAGAAATGGAAGCCCTGCTCCACTCGGAAATGCGTCGCCTGCACGATCCTTATCGGCTCTGGAATCAGCCGACCGACGACTTGCCTGCTCCGAATCCCAAAGAGAAACCCACCAGAAAATAAGAGCCGCGATCGCTTTTCAGAAGCCGTTTGAATGACAGAATCTCCGTCTGCAAATTGTCGCGCCAATACCGGGAGGGCGAGGCTCCGTCCGAGCCGCTTCTTTGCCTCGCGAAACTCCAGCCATGCACAATACGACGATGGCCTCGACGGTTTCTATTTCCCAAAACTCGTTCGAGCTTCAACGCAGCACAGCGGCTCAGACGGAACCTTGCTCTCGCTGTAGCAGCCCGCAACACAATTCAAGCCGCCACGCTTCCATCCGCGTCATCCACAGCTTCGCCCTCTTCCTCAACCGCCTCTTCCTTCACCGGCCTCAGGACATCCTTCATCGGCAGTTCATTCAGCGAACGCAGTCCATAAATCTCCAGGAACTTCTTCGTCGTTCCATACAGATAAGGTCGCCCCAGCGTATCGGCCTGCCCTGCGATTTTAACGAGCCCCTTCTCCATCAACACTTTGACGAGCTCAATACACTGCACGCCGCGGATCGATTCAATCTCCGCCCGCGTCAACGGCTGTCGATACGCAATGATTACCAGCGTCTCCATGGCGGAGTCTGAGATCGATTGTTCCTGCTTGCGATCATGCATGCGAGAAAGCCAAAACGCATATTCGGACCGCGTCATCAACTGGTAACCAGCCGCCAGTTTCTCCACGCGGAACGGCGTCGCCACTTCGTCATAAAGAGCATTCAACTCGTCAATCAGATGACGAGTCTCTTCGTTGCTGGCCAGCAAGGCATGCTGTGTCAATTTCCCCACCGAAATCGCCTTTTCGCTGATAATCAGAACGGCTTCCAGACGTGCCTGCTTGGGCGTCCGACGCCCGACAACACGTCCAGCATGAGACGATTCATCCTGTGTACCTCGTCGACGCCAGCTCTGCAACCACTCACCACTTGATGTTGTTGCTTGCCCGCGCGAAGGCGTCGATAATCTCAGCAGATTTCCCACTTGATGCCACATGAATCGCCTGCCTCGTTCTCAAGTTGCAGGACGACGTGTCTGGTGATTAGCGACTTGAATCTGCTGCAGAACATTCTCGACAGCCTTCAAGGGATCATCTGCTTCCGCTTCATAGCGAATCGTCACTTGCGGGCGATTGGGCGGCGTGAAGAAGCAAAAGAAATAAAACTCTCCCGGTCGACGACCTGGCTTGAGGTGATACTCACGAATCCCCATCGAGTTCAGCTGACCGACAGCCTGTTGCCACGTAATCTGAGGCCCCTGAGGTTGCTGGGGAACCTGTTGCTGACTGATCGGATAATTGTTCCACGAAGACCCCGGAGCCGCCGCCGTCGCAACGACTGGTTGTCCTTGTGGCCAGGACATATTCACAACGCCGCTGGTCTGAGTGACTGGTGGAATTGATGAACCAGGAGTATGGCCCCAACCCGTCGTACTCATCGGATCATTCGCCATCACTGTCGATGACGCGACTTGAGCAGTATTCTTATCGCCCCAGGCAGGTGCTTCCGGCAGCTCATCCCGTTCTTCAGCTTCTTTTGTCTCAGTCGACTCAGGAGACGACAGTAAGTGAGTGACAAACTGTCCAAGCTTCGTCTTACCAAACGAGCCATTAGCCAATTGATCAGCGGATGGCATCCCCACGATGGCGATCAGCGGCACAAGCGCGAGTGGTATTGCGAGCAGAAACGTAAAAATCGGGCCGAAAATCTTCGACATGCCAGTCCTTCCCTGGAGGCGCTCAACGAGACGTTCCCGCGTCTCGGCCTGTTTAGGCGACGGGATGGTATGTTCCAATCCATTTCGCGACAATGTCAGTTTCAAAATTCAACGGTCACGCAAACATGCCGGATCGCAGAAACTTTGACGATTGACCACTCTCCGTAAGATACGTTCACCGGGCTGCTCTTCCATCGGACAACTCTTTTACGTCTTCGGAGCAATCCAACCCAAGCCATTCTTTATGGATGCCCTCGACGAAAGTCTCCTCTGGCCACAGGTCACCAGGACTCCGATAATTTGAATAGCAGGCCAGGGCCAGTCGGGCAGACCAGAGATGACTCCTGCCAAACGATGACTCAGGTCAAAGATTGGTAGAGAGAAATCACGGATTGCCAAATTCATGTCCAAATAATACAGTCCCCCTTCCGGCATACACCACGATTGATCCGTGCAGCCGGGTGTTCGATCCGCGACGCGACGAGCCTTTTCCTTGACCGACTCGAAACCGCGCAGCCAGAAATGAAACGTTCTGTCCCGCGGGTAAAGGTTATGGAATAACGGCCCAACGCGATCGCGGGCAGAAAAAAACTTCGATTGGTGAGATATGACGATGCGCACAGGACGAATCTATTCAAATGCTGCCCGTTTGACTGTCTGCGTCGGCATGGCGTTCGCGACCAGCCAGGCTTCCGCCCAGCAACAGCCTCCCCAGCCAAACCAGGCGACACAACAGGCCGCGGCCACGCCAAATGCAGAAGCCAGTCCAGAACACCCTCTCGCACCGGCTTTGAAATACGCTCGCTCGTCAGCTGACCTGCTCTCCAACGTCAAGGATTTCACGGCCTCGTTCAGCAAGCAGGAACTCATCAACGGCAAAATGGTCGTCCAGCAGATGGACATTAAACAGCGAAAAGAACCGTACTCCGTCTACATCAAATACAAAACTCCTGCGACCGGTCGAGAAGTCCTTTACGTCCACGGCCAGAACAATAACCAGATGCTGGCCCATGAAACGGCTGGCCTCAAGGCCATGATCGGTACTGTGTCGCTGGCGACGAACAGCCCCATGGTCATGGAAGAAAATCGCTACCCGATCACTATGCTCGGCATGTCTCCGCTGCTCAATAACGTGATCCGACAGTGGGAAGAAGAAACCAAATTCGGCGAAGTCGACGTCAAGTTTTATCCGGACGCAAAACTCGGGCAGATCGCCTGCGAAGTCATCGAAGCCACTCACCCACAACCGCGTCGTCAGTTCCGATTCCACATCACACGACTCTACTTCGACAAAACCACCCACTACCCCATCCGCTTAGAACAATACGCCTTTCCTCAAGTCCAGGGCCAACAACCCATCCTGGTCGAGGAATACACCTTTACCAACATCCAAACCAACGTGAACCTGACCGAGAGAGACTTCAATCCCAAGAACCCCGCATACGGCTTCTGATCTTGGGTCCTTCGCCTCCATTTTAAGGTCGCCGAGCTGATCTCAGATTCGCAATAAATAGACAAGACATGCCCGCTGGCTAACGTCTTGATCTCATGAGTATTTCTCCCGCTTTCTCCGCGAGCTCAGCTCCCCTCCGCGCTCTCTGCGTTCCAGTCTCTCCCCTTCGTTAGCCTTCTGTCTTGTCTCCCTCCCCGATCTGTGCAATCATCCGCAGATGAAAATCGGACAAGGCTACGACCGTCACCGCCTCGCCCCTGACCGCGACCTCATCCTCGGCGGCGTGAAGATCGACTATCACCTCGGACTCGACGGCCATTCCGACGCCGACGTCCTGCTCCACGCCATCACCGATGCCCTCCTCGGCGCCATCGGCCAAGGCGATATCGGCGAACTCTTCCCCGATACCGACCCGCAATACAAAGGCGCCGACTCCGCCAAACTGCTTTCCGTCGTCGTCGAAAAAGTACGCAGCGCCGGCTACCAGATCGCCAACATCGACTGCACGATCTTCGCCCAAAAACCCAAACTCGTCCCCCATAAACCGTTAATCAAATCCCGCGTCGCCCAGCTTCTCGACATCAACGAGAACCTCGTCAACATCAAAGCCAAAACCGGCGAATCCCGCGGCGCCGTCGGCCGAGAAGAAGTCATCGACGCCGCCGCAACCGTGTTACTCACATAACATCCCTCTTCCTCCATTTCCGTCCCTTCTCCCTTGAGGGGAGAAGGTGGCAGCGCTTCGCTGACGGATGAGGGTGAGCGATAGGCACTAACCGACCCCCAAAAACAAATCGATTCCTAACGAGTTCCCGAACTGCGAACCCAAAACAACCGATAACCAAACCATCCTGATCACCACCCAACTCAAATAACCGGCTTCATCATGTCTTCCAACCAAGCCCTAAGCCCTAAGCCCTAAGCCCTCCCATGCTCATCCTCGGCATCGATCCTGGCCTCAAACGCACCGGCTACGCCATCCTCAAAATGGGCAGCCGCAAGCCAATCGTCGTCGAAGGCGGCATCATCCGCACAAAGACTGAGGCCTCCCTCGCAGACCGCATCCATGAAATCGGCCGCAACCTGCACGAGATTCTTGAGTCGCACAAAATCGACACCCTCGCCATCGAGCAGGTCTTCTCCCTGCCCAAGAATCCGAAGTCCGCTCTCCTAATGGCTCACGCCCGCGGCACCATCCTGTACGTCGCCCGTACTCACAACCTCAACGTGACCCACTATACCCCCACCCAGATCAAACGCATCCTCACCGGCTCAGGACAAGCCCCCAAAGACCAGGTCGAACTCGCCGTCCGCCAGGAACTCGGCTTCAAGACACAATTAGAACCCCACGACCTCGCCGACGCCTTCGCCATCGCCATCTGCCACTTCTACCACCACCAACAAAACCTGCTCGCTTCATAAAACATCCCTTCTCCCCCCGGGAGAAGGTGGCAGCGCAACACCCCAGGTGTTTACCCAACACAGTGCTGACGGATGAGGGACCTCTGCGAATTGAATTAACGCCCCACAACCCGTCCCTTCTCCCTTGAGGGGAGAAGGTGCCCGAAGGGCGGATGATAGGCAAGTTTAAACTTTCATTCGCTTACCAAAGGCAGGCATACTCTGCTTTACGCCGCTGAAAACCAACTATCACTTCACCTCCAACGCCACCACCGTCTTCTCCTTCAATCGCAACTGCCCACACGCCGCATCAATATCCTCACCCTTCCGCTTCCGAATCGTCGCCGGCACACCCGCTCGTTCGAGGATCGAAACAAACGCATCCTTCCTCACCTGACTCGGCTCCGCAAACTCCAGCGGCTCGACCGAATTCATAGGAATCAGATTCACGTGTGCCATGCGACCAGAGAGCAATTGCGCCAGCTCCCGTGCATTCTCCGCTGAGTCATTCACCCCCGACAGCATGACATACTCAAACGTTACCCGTCGCCCGGTCTTCTCGAAGAACTCATCAGCGGCAGACAGGATCTCCTCGATCCCAATGTTTTTATTCGTCGGCACGATCTTCGTCCGCAATGGATCGTTCGGGGCATGTAAAGAAATCGCGAGGTTGTACTGAATCCCCAACTGCGCCAACTCGCGAATTTTCTTGGGCAACCCGACGGTCGAAATCGTAATGCGCCGAGCACCCAGCCCCAACGACTCCTCCGACTGCACCGCTTTCAAAGCAGGCAACAACCCGGGCAAATTCGCCAACGGCTCTCCAATTCCCATGACGACGATATTGGTGATCTTCTCATCGGCGTCCTGAAGACGATCCGCCAGGAGCAACTGCTGCAGGATCTCAGCCGTCGATAGATTCCGTTTCAATCCCTGCATCCCGCTGGCACAAAAGACGCAGCCCATCGCACAACCAACCTGCGTACTGATACAGACCGTATTCCGTGACGTCTCCCGCATGAGCACACACTCGACATGCTCCCCATCGTACAGCCGAATCAGTATCTTCTCCGTCCGATCCTTGGCGATCTGATGTCGCACGATTTCACCAGGAAACAGACGAAATGCAGCCGTGAGCTTGGCACGCAGCGATTTAGGCAGATCATTCATCTCATCAAACGACTTGGCCCGCTTTTGATACAACCAGCCCCAGATCTGCTTGGCTCGAAACGCCTGCTCTCCCTGCTCCTTTATCCACCCAGACAGCTCTTCCAACGTCAAATCTAAAAGAGCACGCGGAGCATCAGCAATCACATTCGTTTCATCGCCAGACACAGGATCATTCCAACTGGAGAAGGCAAGGGTTCACAGATCGAACCCGATATCCTACAAAACCTTACGCCGATTCTCAATTAAGAACTAGCTCGAATATCATGCTGGCCATGCAATCGTCTCATCTGAAGGGAATTCATGATATCGTTCGAGATTCCTTTTGACGATAAGCGACATAGGTTCTTAAACTGATAGCAGAGGTGACAATATGCCCCCAACCGACATCGTAGACCGACTAAATCATCTTGAGGAGCAGGTTAAGCTGCTTTTCTCAGCGATCGAGGGTACGCCATCACCCCGCAAAAATTGGCGTCGCACGTTAGGTATCTTTGAACAAGATCAACTCATGAAAGAGATTGACTTGGAAGGACAGCGAATTCGGGAATTGGATCGCGAACAGGCCAAGCATGATCATTCTTGATACAGACCATTTTTCGGCCCTGAAGTATTCGCAAAGCCAAAGCAATCGACGGCTGATTGAAAGAATCGAATCCTCGCCGGATCAAGATTTCGCGACGACAGTAATCACCCTTGAAGAACAAATGCGAGGGTGGCTCGCTCGAATTCACCGCATACACGATATTCATGATCAAGTACCAGCATACGCACGACTCGCTAATCTTTTTCAGTCTTCAATGACTGGACAATATTGTCGTTCGATACCGGAGCCGCAGATCAATTCGACAAGTACAGAAAATCAAAAATTCGCCTCGCGTCAATGGATTTAAAAATTGCATCTATCGCAGTTACTCGTGGCTGCCTGTTACTGACAGCCAATGAACAGCATTTCGAGCAGATTCCCGGGTTGCGGTTTGAGAATTGGTTGAATTAAATATTCTCTACTTCAACGGATCCACAGTCACAGGAATATCCTGAATCTCGTTCTCCTCCTTAGTCTTCACCGACACAGCCCGCACATCGAAAATCACAGCATAAGGGAGCGGTCCAAGCTTCGATTTCTCTACCCCCGGCGTCGCATTCGTCGCTGACGAACTCGCAGCGGAAGCAGCAATCGACGGCCCCATGTCGTTCTTCCCTTCAAAACTCGTCGTCGCGATCTGGTAACCCGCAGCATTCCCATTCGCCACCATTGTCGAAGACCCCGGTGCATCCTTCATCGCCAGCTTCAACGGCTCGAATGACGCATACTGCAGCTGAATTTCAGCCATCTCCAGCGTCGGCGTCTGATAACTCGATATCCAGTCCTGTTGAGGATTGAATCGGATCGCCATCCCGCCCTTATTGTTACTCACCAACTGGCCGGTCAGCGTCCGCCCACCCGATTTCAGACTGATGGTCGACTTATCGAGATACCAGTTCCCGCTCGCCTGCAGGATCAGTTCGGTCCCGCCAAATGACTTCTGAGGCGTCAATCGCAACGAACTCGCCAGCCAGTTCTGATAAGCAATGGGCTGCTGCTGAACCGTCAAGTGAGACGCAGCCCGCAACAGAATCGGGGCTGGGACCACGTCCAGCGTTCTCTGCTCAGCAAGTTTCAGCATCAGTTTCTCTTTCTGCTGCGAAACGTCATACAGGACCACTAGCGACGCCAATGACTGCTCACCTTCAAGATCGACATCGAGGTTCCGGAACAGCGCGTCTTCCGCTGCGATCGCATCGCCTCGGTCCATCAGCACCTTCGCAGCCAGCAGATTCGCCTGCCACACGTCCGATGTGTAGCTCAGAGCCCGTCGCGCCGTCGCCACCGCTTCGCCGTTTCCCTGATGATGCTGAATCAGCGCCAAATTCGAAACACCAGCCGCGAGCATTTCATCGCGTCGAAAATACCCCTTGCCCATACCTTCAAGTCGGGCATAGGTGGTAGCCGCCTCGTTGAATTTCCCAAGCGCCTGCTGCGTCCGTCCGACGTAGTACCAATACGGCGGATAGCAGGTCATGTAATTTTCCATGCGGTTGAGGACCCGCAGGCGTGCGTTCAGATCGGTGATCTTCGATGCTTCTTCCAGTTTGTCCAGATCCGTCCCGCGTACCAGATAATGATCTGGAATCTTCCTCTTCTGACTCAGCTTCCATAACGTGTCCAGAAACAGCGAAGACTTCTGCACAACCGACGTCACATACTCTTTATCAAGACGAATCATTTCCTGCTCGCGCGTCAGCGTCTGGTTTCGATAATCCCAGAACCCGTTCGCGCCCGTCCGAACAGCAGAAAGATACTGAGCCGAGGCAACTTCCAGCATGAAGGACAAAGAATCGATCGCTGCTCCACGCATGATCGCTCCTTTGTATTTGCGCGTATATAGATCACTCTCGCGTTCACGAATCGGCTTGCGTGCGATCTCATCGAGCACTTCGGAATACAGCCGAATGACTTCGCTGTCTGCGATCCCCTGCATGTTCAGATTGTTGAGAATCTGATCCTGTTCTTCGTTCATCACTTCGAGAGTCGGGTACTTCCGAATCCGGTGAAAGGCAGCCCTGCAGTAATTGAGCGCGATCGCAGTACTCTTCGCCTGCGCTTCGATTTCAACAGGATTGGCAGCATTCGTCGCAGCGGTCGCTGACTGAGAAACCTGCGTTCCTGCACTGTCTGCAGATTGCGCGAGTAGAACCTGTCCGCTGATTGCGAACGTAATCAATAAGAAAATGCAACGAAGTCGAGGCATACCAAACACACGCGGCATTTCAGACACAATAGAAAAGCGTTGACGAGTCATAGGTCCTGGCTGTGCTTTCACATGGGCGGGATCAATGGTGAAAATCAGGAGGGCCGTCATCCTTGACGTCAGCAGGCTCGTCGCAAAAAGCTATTTGAACCAGATCGAAGGAACCAATGCCGCCGACCGCTGACTGAAGAATCTCCCCAGCCCGCGATGTGGTCGACTCACAAGTCTATCACTCAGCCATGAGCAGCGAATGCCCTGTTTGGCTTCTCGACCCCAGAAACCCCATCCTCCGTTCGCATCCGGCAGACTACCAAGACTCTCCGGGTCCGGGAATGTAGGCAATTTGCACAGACACTTTCGAACGTAACGACACCCACGTCACAAACCGTTGAAAACCACATTCCGACGTCAGGCTTCTCACCTTGTCCCGAATTCCTCAAACTGCGATAATGCATTGCTGTGATCTGCGACCCACGTTCTGATACCCATTTCTGAACCTTATTTCCCTTCACGACTCAGCCATGAACGATGCAACACTCTGGAAAATCCTGAATGCATCCTGGTGGCAGGTCGGACTGCTAGTCCTCTGTATTGGACTGGGAATCTGGATCATTACGGTACTGAGAAATTACTTCACAGAAAACGATGACCTTTCCACAGAAGACCGCCGTCTGCTCGATCAGGCCGGTAATCTTCGCAAGGAAGGAAGTCTCTCCGAACAGGAATATCGCAAGATCAAACGCAATGTCTCTGAACGTCTGAAGGATCGGACGCTCAATCAGTCGAGTGGCAAAGACGCCCTTTAATTAAAACCGGTTTTGCCGGGCCAGTTTGTAAGTCTGTCGGCCACCAGGGCCTGCGCGATCGTTGCGATCGGTTTCCTATTTTCCTGCTGGAAAAGTGAACCCTCGCAACCTGAAATCAGCCAAGACTCATTCCGTTTTGGACGATAATTCGCGTTGTGATCCATGTGTGGACGCTTCACGAGAAATTCGCATGAGGCGAGGATCACGGAGTCTTGTGTGGCATTCGCGAACAATGATGACGCGAATCCAACACAAAATGACTTGACGTTGTCACGACGGGGCAAAAGGAGGTGCTCTATTTCTTTAGCCAGCGACAAATCAGCGCGATCGTTGACTAAGTTTATTCGCCGATCGACCGCAACGAAGGAAATCAGATGACCACCCCTACCCCGGGTAAGGATTTCATGTCCGGAAAAAAGACTCCCACCGGAACGAAAAAACACGCCACCTGTTCGTTTTGCCGTAAAAGCTACCGAGATGTCGGACCGCTGGTCGAAGGACCAGAAGATGTCTACATCTGTGGCCAGTGCATCGAGCTATGTCAGTCGATTCTCGACCAGGAGAAAAAGCGTCGCGGCACGTCCAAAGGACTTTTTGCCGATACGCCGACTCCTCGTGAGATCGTCGCTCAGCTTGACAAATATGTCATCGGCCAGGAGCACACCAAGAAGACGTTGGCGATCGCCGTCCACAATCACTACAAGCGCCTGATGGTCTCAGGGGCTGGTGATTCAGACGTCGAAGTCGATAAATCAAACATCCTGCTGATCGGTCCAACCGGTTGCGGTAAAACCCTGATGGCCCGCACGCTGGCCCGCTTCCTTCAGGTCCCCTTCGCCATCGGCGATGCGACGACTTTGACCGAAGCCGGTTACGTCGGTGAAGACGTCGAAAACCTCCTCCTCAAGCTGCTCCACGCTGCTGACTTCGACGTCGAAGCTGCTCAACGCGGGATCATCTTCATCGATGAGATCGACAAGATTGGCAAGACCAGCCAGAACGTCTCGATCACTCGCGATGTCTCCGGCGAAGGCGTCCAGCAGTCACTGCTGAAAATGCTCGAAGGCACTGTTGCCAACGTTCCCCCACAAGGCGGACGCAAGCACCCCGAGCAGCAGTACATCCAACTGGATACGTCGAACATCCTCTTCATCGTCGGCGGTACCTTCGTCGGTCTCGAAGAGATCGTCGCCAAGCGTATGGGCCGCAAGATGATTGGCTTCGGCTCGCCAGTCCAGTCTGACGAAGCCAAAGAGCGGTCTCGCAACGAACTGCTCAAGAACGTCACGACCGACGATATTCTCCAGTTCGGTATCATTCCTGAACTCCTCGGGCGACTGCCTGTCTTCAGCACGCTGTCTCCGATGAGCGAAGCCGACCTGATGAAGATCCTGATCGAGCCCAAGAACTCTCTGGTCCGTCAGTTCCAGAAATTCTTCGAAATGGAAAACTGCACCCTCGAGTTCACCGATGAAGCTTTGCGTGAAATCGCCCGCAAAGCCATCCAGAACAAGACCGGTGCCCGCAGCCTGCGAAGCGTCATGGAAAACGTCATGTTCGACATGATGTACGACCTCCCAGAAGGCAACGAAGGACGACAGTACGTCATCACGGGCAACATGGTCCGCGGCGAACTGACCACCGGCGGCAGCCAACCCGACTCCGCCGCCGCCTAACCCGCAGCCCGGAAGTCTTGAATTCAAAAAGAGCGAAGAGATGCAAGTCATCTCTTCGCTCTTTTTCATTTGATCCTTCTCCCCCGGGGAGAAGGTGGCCGAGTCTTCGAGGTCGGATGAGGGATTTCTGCGATTTTCACTAATCTCTCATCTCGAATACGATATCCCACCCACAGTTTCCCCCCACCCCCAAACCCGATAAACTAACGGTCGGATCTCCACCCCTTCTCCCCAGTTAAAGCCTTCTCGAACATGCTCACCACTCCCCGTCAGGTCGCCACCCCCGTTGAAGCCCGCGCAATTGTCGTCTCCAATGTCGAAATCGCCGCTCACACGTATCGACTGAGACTGGCCTGCCCGGAACTGGCAACCCGCTTCCAGCCTGGCCAATTCCTGATGCTCCGACTTCCCGGACGCACCGATCCCCTCCTCGGCCGCCCCTATGCTCTCTACGACACATACGCAGACGCCCAAGGCAACACCGTCGGCTTCGACATCGGCTACCACGTCATCGGCAAGCAAACAGGCCTCTTGACGGAACTCATCCCCGGCCAGGTCGTTGACCTCTGGGGCCCTCTCGGCAACGGCTTCCCGCAATTCACCGGCAAACATCTCGCCTGCGTCGCCGGCGGCATCGGTTACACCCCCATGATCGCCATGACACTCGAAGCCCTCGGCGTCAAAACCTACGGCCAGTCAACCACAATTTCCCAGGTGGCACAGGCATTCCAGCCTGTGCGCCGCGTCAGCATGCTTTACGGAGCCCGCAGCAAGTCTCACCTCGCCAAACTCCACGAACTGGAGTCACTCCCCAATGCAACCATTACCGTCGCCACTGACGACGGCTCCGCTGGCCACAAAGGCTTCATCACCGAACCCCTCGATGACCTGCTCGCCAAAGGCGAAGTCGATGCAGTTTACTGCTGCGGTCCGGAACTCATGATGAAACGAGTCGCCCAAATCGCAGCATCTCACAATGTCCCCTGCTGGCTGTCTCTGGAAACCCCCATGGCCTGCGGCATCGGTGCCTGCTTCAGCTGCGTCGTCAAAGTCAAAGATGACTCCGAAGACGGCTGGGACTACAAACGCAGCTGCATCGAAGGCCCCATCTTTGAAGCAGAGAAACTACTTCTCTCGTAGCCACCTCTACAAGTATCAACGCTTGCCTCGTTTCGTCACCACAAGATCAAAGTTGAATTCACTGCTTGTCTTGGAGACATTGGCCACTAGCTCCGTGCGGTCGTTGTACTTCGAGGGGATAACAGGCAGTTTGGCCAGAGAAATGGCTGCCGTCGACTCTGATTCCTTCGCTGCAGCATTCAGTTCGTCCAATCCTTCAGCAGAGAGCTTCGGATCACGTCCCACAATCGCGACCGCACATGCCCCTGGCGGAACTCCGGAAATCTCGCCCGGCAGCAGAAGTTCATACATCCCGTCGGCATCGGTCACCCCGATCGACTGAGGCCCATCCGGCGGTCGGAAATAAACCTGCAATCCTTCGACAGGACTCCCATTCACCGTAATACGTCCCTTGACGTCTACAACCTCCGGACCTTGGCTCCCGCATCCAGCGACCAGGAGCATAATTGTTAACGAGCAACAGCAAGAATGAATTGGGTTCGACATGGGAGACCTACTTATCCAAGCAGACCTGAACGAAATAATGCAGTGACCGACGCAACCAGACATCCCCGCGACAGAGACTAGAAATCACCAATGACGCGCCCATCGTTTCGTGAAACCAGACTCTCGAAGAGACTGTCCACCGATGAGCTCGAATTGAGTTGAATCGACTGCATCACAAATCTCACTGATCCGTCTGCCAGACAGAAATGGCCACCGCCTGAATGCCTGGAACTGAAGCCTTGTCGCGTGTTTCGCATGAGAGTTTCTGTGGCACCTGATTGATTAATTCCAATCACGCTGGTCCCGAAAACAGAACTCATCCCACCATTGGAGTACCCAGACTGAAGTCCTGAAGAGATAAACTGATTGGCAGCACGCGGGACATTGATGGCCCCCGGAATGGTCAGTTGCCATGCACGCTCACCAACTAACAGAGTATTACTCAATCCATCAGTCGCGTCGTGCATTCGAGTCGATACATTGTGAGAGAACATTCCGCTATAAGGCTCATTCCCTGCAAGATTTAAGAAGTTTGAGCTGGTGATTCTTCCGCTGGTATTATTACACGTGGCAAGCCCATGATGATGGACAGCAACATAGTTAGACTTGGCGACCGGATAAATCGATCCATTATTCGCACGCGCCATCCGAAGAGAGTAATTGTTTTGATTCGGACCATCGTCGCTGGGACAGTTTAATAACGCCATCGGCTGTTGAAGCAGCGGACGATTTTGATAATTCCGCAGCGAAACGTAAGCTTCCTCCTCGCCCACACCGATATCATCGTAAAGACTTCCCCCCTCGAGATACGGCAGAATCATTGCCTGCCAAGTCCACGATGCATACCGCTCATTCCAGTGACTGATATAGAACCCTGTTCCAGGATCCTCGCCGCAGCCCGCTTTGTGATGCGAGATTCCCATCGGGAAAGCGCTGTGTGTATCGTGGTAATTGTGCAAAGCCAGACCAAGCTGCTTCAGATGATTCTTGCAGCTCGACCTCCTTGCCGCCTCGCGGGCATGCTGAACAGCAGGAAACAAAATGGTGAGCAGACTCGCGATGATCGCAATCACCACGAGCATTTCAATCAGAGTAAAACCCGATTTGTCGTTGGAACGATTTCGTATGGTGATCACAGTGAGCGCTCCGAAGATGTGAAGAGCAGGAGGTGATAGTAATGTGATCGGCTATCTAACGCATCTTAGATCGTTTATATGTTAAATCGAGGGAGATTTTTTCCTTCTTGTTAAATATCGACATGAAAAAAGCCCTGCCTGCGCTTCCACTCGGGAAGACCACAGGCAGGGCTCGTTCAGACTGGGGAAACTAGGTAAAGCGTAGGACTAGTTACCACCCGAAAACAGTTTGTGATGGAAAATATCGAGGTAAATGACCAGCATCATCAGCGACAACACAAACGCCATTCCAATGTAAATCGCCGCTGCCTGAACTTTCTCACTTGGTTTTCTGCCGGTCACGCCTTCCCAGATCAGGAAAACCATGTGTCCACCATCCAGAACCGGAATTGGCAGGAAGTTCAGGACTGCGAGGTTAATACTCAGGAATCCCAGGAACATCAGGAAATCCGCAAAGCCCTGCTCGGCGACCACATACGCAACCTTGGCAATTCCGAATGGACCATGCAGTTCTTTGATTGAAAGCTTCTGACTGATCAAGCTGCTCAGTGTCATGTAAATCTCGGCAGCCGAGTTTCGAGTGTGGCTCACAGCCATCGTCCAGGCTTCCGACAGGTTCTGACCCTTCTGCTCGATGGAGAGATTCTGCAGCTGAATCCCGCGATTGGGTTGGAACCACTCCTTATCAGCAATTGGTTCGATTTCGACTGTCTTCTCCTGTCCTTCTGCAGTCGTAACCGTCAAATTGACTTTGGGTTTCGTGAGCTGCTGGAGAATCCAGAACGCAACGCCCAGATTTCGCTCCCCTTCCTTGACCGCGAAAGATTCACGATCCTTCGGTTCCTTCGAGTTTTTTGAACTCTTCTGGAAGTCCGTCGAGATCAGCTCGATCTTGGTGATTCGGTCTCCCGCTTTCAGCTTCTCAGCGGCAGGACCATCTTCGTCAACCTTGCTGACGGTCGACATCATGTGGTAGGCGATTCCAATCGCTGGAATCGACAGAGGCACATTCTTATCGCGTGGAGCTTCCAGCCACCCGCCCCGTTTGATCGGAGTGATACTGATTGTCATTTCCTTGGCAGCCTTGCCTGGCTCTTCTCTCTGAATCGAAAGCTCGACGGTTTCGCCCTGATGATCGGCAAACCAACCCGGCAGATGAAGAGGGTTCAGTTCCGTTCCCACAGACTGACCATTGATCCGGATGATCGTATCACCAACCAGGAGATTCGACTTTTGCGCAGGCGATCCATCCTGAATCGATTCAATTTTTCCCATCAGCGGAGCAAAGCCCAGCGTGTGAAAGGGTCGAGGAGCAACTTTGATATCAACAACTTCGCCCTTGGCGGCCCCATCGCGGTGGACCTTGAACGTCACAGCATCCCGACGGTGTTCTGCCAGATACTCTCGCAGTTGAGCGTAGTTCTCAATTTGCTGATCATCGATACCAACGATGCGGTCACCCCCATCAAAGGTCGGAATGGCTTCCGCAGCAGGCGTCCCCGGTGCGACAGGATGGGAGTCCTTATCCGCTGGCTTGGGCAGTGTGATACTGACCGATGGTTCTGCACCGATCTGCATTCGCGTTTGAGACTCTCCAAGTCGCGGCGTTACCGTCTTATCAAACGGAGTTCCTTCCGCTGTCTTGCCTTCCAGCTTCAACGGCTCCCCGCCAGACAGGGCGCTGGCACGAACGATGTCCATGAACGTGCTGATCTCGCGACCATTGATCTTCTCAATCGTATCGCCCGTCTTCAGACCAGCCTGCCACGCAGGTTGACCAATCGCAGCATCGCCAATGATCGGCGGAGGCACATGGACCCCTGAGCGGAACGCAAACATGAAAAACAACAACCCCGTAATGACGTTCATAATCACGCCAGCCGAGATAATCGCCATCCGCTGAGGCACTGTCTTGGAAGTATACGACCGAGGATTCGCTTCCAGGTCAGTATCCGTCATCTGGCTTGGGTCAGCATCATCCTGCCCCAGCATCTTGACGTATCCGCCAAACGGAATCAGCGACAGGGCATATTCCGTTTCTCCATACTTCTTCTGCAGCAGAATCGGCCCGAAGCCAATACTGAAGCGTTCGACTTGTACGTTACACCATTTCGCAACAGCAAAGTGACCGAGCTCGTGAAAAAAGATCACCAGCCCCAGCCCGATGGCCGCAGTCACAATCGATTGCACATTAGCCAGCGTCACCGCTAGCAACACAAATGCATCCACTTGATCGTCTCCTCACGTGCCCAGTTATCCAGGGACGTGATTTCTTCATATGTCGGTTCAGAAATGAATTCATGATGATCCAGCATCGCCCGACAAGCCGGGACGATCTGGGAAAATGACAGTTTACCATTCAAAAACGCATCGACCGCGACTTCATTTGCCGCATTGACGACCACGCCGCTCGACCCGCCACGCTCCGCAACCTCGAGTCCCAGCGGGATCGCTGGAAATTTCTCGATATCGGGAGGGATCAACTCTAAAGACATACGCGTCGTCAGGTCCAGACGTGGGCTCGTTCCGTCCAATCGTTCCGGATAACTCAACGCATACTGAATTGGCAGCTTCATATCCGGCGGCGATAACTGCGCAATCACAGAGCCATCGCAGAATTCAACCAGCGAGTGGATGATCGACTGCGGATGGATCACAGCCTCGATTTGCCCGGCTTTCAGGTCAAACAACCAGCGTGCCTCAATGATCTCGAGCGCCTTGTTCATCATAGTCGCCGAGTCGACCGTAATCTTAGGGCCCATTTTCCAGGTCGGATGTTTTAACGCCATCGCAGGCGTAATCTGGTCCATCTGTTCCTTGGGAAAATCCCGAAATGGCCCGCCACTGGCCGTGAGAATCACCCGACAGACTTCTTTTTCCCGCCCCGACTTGATCGCCTGATAGATCGCGCTGTGTTCGCTGTCAACCGGGAGCAATTCCGCCCCCGTCTGGCGAGCCAGCTTTTGGACCGTTGCCCCCGCAATGACCATCGTTTCCTTGTTGGCGATCGCCAGGCGTTTCCCAGCACTCACGGCTGCCAGTGATCCGCGCAGCCCAGCAGCCCCGACAATCGCCGAGACGACGATATCGACATCGTCAGTTGCTGCGAGTTCTTCGACCGCGTCCTGGCCGAATTGAATCTCGCAATTCTTCGGGAATCGGCTTCGATCGACAAGCTCCCGCCCATTGGAAGCGGTCAGAATCGCAGTCCGCACACCAAATTGCGTCGCGATTTCCGCTAACTGAGACGAGCTGGAATTCGCCGTAATTCCCACCAGTTCAAAGCGATCCGAGTGGGCCTTGATCACATCGAGCGTGCTGCGACCGATCGAGCCGGTTGCTCCCAATAAGGCCACTCGTATGCGTCGCTGGTTCATTCATATCCCACGTGAGGCAGGCATCCGCCTGTCAAAGCCACGTTTTCAGGTACGGGACGTCAGTGATCGTTCCCTGATCGAACTCCCGACCGTTTGGCCAGTTATAGCGACTGGGGGAAGGTTCTGGCAACACACATCCCCGACACGCCATGCTCCACTCCGAACCTGACAAAAGGGGAGAGGGTCAAATTGATATCTAAAGGGAGTTGCACGGAATTCTTCTTTGTGAGACTTTGTGTACTTCGTGCCTTGGTGGTGAACTCTCCCCGGTTTCAAATCTCCACAGGTTGACACCCTTGAGAACGCCCCTCGGTTACGATACCTTAATCACTCGATAGTGATGCCCGAATTGCGAGCGTGGCGGAACTGGCAGACGCGCCGGATTTAGGTTCCGGTACCGCAAGGTGTGTGGGTTCGACTCCCTCCGCTCGCACTTCTTTCCTTATTGTGCTTCACGTGACACTGCTTGAGTCACGCATATCTGTGCTTTGGCTATGGAAAACGCGGTCGAGCGAACTCAGCTTCGCAGGCTGAAAAAGTTGGGTCTTCTAAGGCGATCAACGCCCATCCCGTCCGGATGAATTCCCAATACGCACAAATGTGCAGACACCGAGACCTACCACAAAAATCCCCCTCGTCAACCTCCACGAGACCACCAAATCTTCGGCTTTCTGCAGGGGGCAAATATGTGGCATTCCGCGGCAGACCCGTCAGGAAAGTTTGCCTAGACTTCCTAGACGTGTTCTCTGGATGAGAACGAAACACGATGTTCCCCGATTGTGAAAGATGTCATGCTACGACCTACCCGCCTCGCGATTGCACTGTCAGCAACATGTGCATTGTCTGTGACCTGCTCGCTTCCTTCCGCGTTCGCTCAGAACACCCCGGTCACATCCACGACTTCGTCAGACACCCCCAAGACAACGACTACAGTCACCAAGACCATCACCAAAACCGTCCGCGCCAAGATGGACCTGGCCGATGTCGAAAAGAAAATCACCGAACAGACCAACCAGATGCGCATGGCTTCCGGCCGTCGCCCCGTCGAAACCAGCGACGAACTGACCTCCGCCGCCCAGGATCTCGCCAACTACATGGCACGCACGGGCAGCTTCAGCCACTACGCTGATGGCCGCACCCCCACACGTCGCGCCGTCAACCGCAAGTACGACAATTGCGCCGTCATGGAAAACATCGCCTACACCGGCACCGGCTACTCAGGCGACGCCCTCGCCAATTACTTCTACCGCACCTGGCGCAATTCGTCGGGACACTATGCCAACATGATGAACTCCTCGGTCACTCAGACCGGCGTCGGCATCGCACAAAACGGCGGTCGTTATTACGCCGTCCAGATGTTCGGTCGCCCACACTCCCGCATCATCATGTTCAAAGTGACCAACACTTCGGAAGAAACCATCTCGTACGCCGTCGCTGGCGATAAGTACGAACTGCAACCGAACATGGTCCGCACTCACAGACGCTGCCGTCAGCCACAGCTGGAAATCAAACTTCCACAGGAAGACGCAGTCGCCGAAAATCAGCCAGCCAAAGAACAGAAAGTCGAATTCACCCCAGCCGTCGGCGATCAGTTCATCGTCACGGCAGATGAAGAAGGCAAACCTGTCGCCTTGAAAGCGGAAGTTGAAAAGAAGTCTGAAAAACCCAAATCAGACACCGCAGACAACAAGAGCTAATTGAGTAAAACTGGGCAAAATGGCCTCGGCGTCGTCTCACAAGAAGACACGCCGCAGGCTGCCCGCTTTTTCCGGGTCGGTGAAAGAATCCCACGCTTTATTGATCACCCACGCTGCCCTGTCAGCTGGCTGTTGATCTTCGCAACTCCCGTCAGACGCTTTCCATGGCCGCTGCCAACTGACGCACAATCTCAGACTCGCCCCCGGCCAAGGAATGCCAGTTGCATTTGATGGAAACGCCGTGTTAATCGGCAGGAACTGGCGTCATATTCCGTGAAATATGATGCCTTCGTCCGTCAAATATAATAGAATCCCTGTGCCCGTTCACGGAACCAGGATCGCGTCCTTGCCAAGGATTAGCAAGAACTATGGAATCTCAACGTCTCCTCTTAGACATCTGGCAGGAAGCCTGCAAGCACATCGAAATCGGCGACTTCGCGCGAACCGTTCGCCCGATCCTCTCGCGGCTGTTCCCCCTCGGCTCCCTGCTGATCCGTCGATTTGATCGGAGTCATCGTACGGTCCTGACCGTCGCGATGTCGTCAAACACATCGACCGATACCGCCACCGAAGATCGTCAATCGCTGTCGATTGACGAGACCGAACAACTCGCCCGCTGGATCGCGAATAGCCGAGTTCTCCGTCGAGGTAAACGCCTCACCGGCCATCTCGGGCTGATCCTCCCCGAACACATCAAATCCGACGTCCTGGCGATTCCGCTGCTGACAGACAATCAGCCTCTCGGCGTTCTCCTGCTCGTTGCCTCCCATGGCCTCTCTTTCAGCGACTCTGAGGAATCCCTCTCCGAAAAGCTGATCGAACCCTTCGCCACCGCCCTCGCCAATGACACTCGTGTCGAGGAAATCGCCGCCCTACGTCAAGCAGCGGAAGCTGATAAAGGCGCTTTGCTCCGTCGCCTGGGCCGCACCGAAATCTCCGATGGCATCGTCGGCGAACACCAGGGCTTACGCCCGGTCATGGAACGCGTCTCCCTGGTTGCCATCTCCGATGTTCCCGTCCTGCTCCTCGGAGAAACCGGGACCGGCAAGGAAGTCATCGCCCGTGCCGTACACAATCGCAGCGACCGTCACGATGGCCCGTTTATCCGCGTCAACTGCGGTGCAATCCCTCGCGAACTGATCGACTCCCAGCTCTTCGGTCACGAAAAAGGCAGCTTCACCGGTGCCGATCAAACACGTCAAGGTTGGTTTGAACGCGCTGACGGCGGAACGCTGTTCCTCGACGAAATCGGCGAACTCCCCCTCGAAGCTCAGGTCCGCTTCCTCCGTGTTCTCCAGGACGGCTTCGTCGAGAGGGTCGGAGGTGCCAACCCGATTCACGTCAATGTCCGCATCATCGCCGCCACCCACCGTGACCTCTCGACGATGGTCGCCGACCACCAGTTCCGCGAAGACCTCTGGTACCGCTTAGCGGTCTTCCCGATCCTGATCCCGCCGCTGCGCGAACGCCTGGGCGATATTCCTGCACTTGCAGAGCATTTCGCATCCCGGGCCTCTGTTCGCTTCGGTCTTGCCCCCGTGAAACCTGCCGATTCCGACATTCTCCAACTCCAGTCCTACACCTGGCCGGGCAATATCCGCGAACTGGGCGCTGTCATCGATCGCGCCGCGATTCTCGGAGAAGGACGTTCTCTTGAAATCGGGAAGTCCCTCGGGATCAACCAGCCCGTCCGCACGGCGACCAAACCTGTTTTCACAACCGGTTACGATTTACGCCCATTGAACAATTCCCGTGACGTCATCTCCGTCGATCCCGGACACATCCTGACTCTCGATGACGCCATGAAAGCCCACATCGAAAAAGTCCTCCAGATCACCGAAGGCCGCATTGAAGGCCGCAAAGGGGCCGCCGCCATCCTCGGCATCAATCCCCATACCCTGCGTGCCAGAATGCGTAAACTCAACCTCGAATGGAGCCGCTTCCGCACTGCCTCGAACTAAGACGTTTCCCTCTGCAATCTGTCTCGGGTTTTCTGACTGATCTCCTTATCTTGCTTCACCCTGCGCACTTCTCCTGATAAGGTGAAGTGGTTCGTGAATTGACTTGAACTCGCGCGCAGTCCACCGGTATGATTCGGCCGCTATCTATTGATCGGACAACAAATCGATCGATCGTGTTGCTCACCACGCAGGGTTTATTGTGTGAACCGGTTGAGACTTCCGTGACAGATTCGTAAATACTGGGCTTCGATGACTCGCTTCGAGCAAAAGACATCTCCGATTCTCTATGTTGCCATCTTCCTCTCCATGGTCCTCGTTTTTGTCGGGGATCTGGTCTCACCATTGGGTTTCTCAGACTGGCTGATCTATCTTCTCCCTGTTGCGTTGACACTGTTTCTCTGGCAGCCGACGACCGTCTTCCGTATCGCAGCCGCGACGACGGTTTTGCTCATCATTGGCTACTTCGCCAGCCCTCCCAAAATCGATCCCGGGATTGCAGCGACCAACCGCGTGATCGGGGCCATCGTGATCTGGATGGTCGCCGCCATTTCTTATCACTCCGTGAAAAACAAGCTGGTGCAGGCGCAATACAACTGGCTGCAAACCGGTCTGGCGAAACTCGGCGCGAAGATGTCGGGTGAACAGCGACTGGAGCACCTGGGCGAAAACATCCTGAACTTTCTCGGCGAATACATCGATGCCCAAGCAGGAACATTTTATGTTCTCGACGGAGCAGAATACCGTCGCATGGCGACCTATGCGCTCCCGCCAGGTGTCGAGACACCGAGGCAGATTCGAGCCGGGGAAGGCCTGATCGGACAAGCCGCTCGTGATCAGCGAACTCATGTTGTCGACAATGTTCCCACGGGTTACATGTTCTTCGGCTCCTCTTTGGGTCAATCCGTTCCGACTCACCTCGTCGTCACGCCCGTGACCGTCGATGGCATGGTCATCTCGGTCTTCGAACTCGCCTTCAATCGAAAACCGCATGATTCCGATCAGGAGTTCATCAACCTGTCGGCGTACCAGATCGGCGTGGCGGTCAAGTCGTCGCGCTACCTGATGCGACAACAGGAACTCCTCGAAGAAACCCAACGCCAGTCCGAGGAACTCCAGGCCCAGTCCGAAGAACTCCGCGTCTCCAACGAAGAACTCGAAGAGCAGAGTCGGGCGCTCAAGGAGACGCAGTCGCGTCTCGAACTGCAGCAGGCGGAGCTGGAGCAGACCAATTCGCAGCTGGAGGAGCAGACGTCGCTTCTCGAAGCTCAGAAGTCGGATCTGACGCGCGCCAAAGGTCAGCTCGAGCATCAAAAGCGGGATCTGGAACGCAGCAGTCAGTACAAGTCCGAGTTCCTGGCGAACATGTCGCATGAACTGCGGACGCCGCTGAATTCTTCGCTCATTCTCGCCAAGTTGCTGGCGGACAATCGGGCTGGCAATCTAACCGAAGAGCAGGTCAAGTTCGCGCAGACCATTCATGGGGCTGGCAACGATCTGCTCATGCTCATCAACGACATCCTCGACCTCTCCAAGATCGAATCGGGTCGTCTGGAAATGCGTCCGTCGGATGTCCTCATCGAATCGATGCTGCGAAGTCTCAAGGGGACCTTCGAGCCGATCGCCAGCAACAAGTCGCTCGACTTCCGCACGCACGTGTCGTCGTCAGCGCCGATCTCGATCTACACTGACCCGCAGCGACTCGATCAGATCCTCAAGAATCTGCTGGCCAATGCCATGAAGTTCACCGAGTCCGGTTCGGTCTCACTGGAAGTGCAGCGTCTGCCGGATGGCAGTATCGCCTTCGTCGTCACCGATACGGGCATCGGCATCGATCAGGATCAGCACGAAGTCATCTTTGAAGCCTTCCGACAAGCCGATGGAACGACGAATCGCAAGTACGGCGGGACCGGCCTGGGCCTGTCGATCTCGCGTGAACTGGCGCGACTTCTGGGAGGCGAGATTCGCCTGAAGAGTCAGCTCGGCAAAGGGAGTACGTTCACCCTCACCGTGCCGGAACGCTTCGATGCCAACGCTGTCCCGCAGCGTCCCGTTTACGACGACACCCCCGCGATCACGCCCAAGCGTCGTCCCGTCATGCCTGATCCGCTCAGTCAGGTCCCCGCTTCGGAGACGCCCACGCCGAGTGTGTCGCTGCGTAAATTTGGCGGCTTCTCCTCGCTCAAGGATGACCGCGAAAAACTCAACAGCCAGAAGACGACCATCCTCGTCGTCGAAGATGATGAACCCTTCTCGGGCATCCTGCTGGACCTCGCGCACGAACTCGACTTCCAATGCCTCCTCTCCAACACCGCAGAAGAAGGCTTGGCTCTCGCCGCTCAGTTCACGCCCAATGCGATCGTCCTCGATGTCGGCCTGCCGGATCAATCGGGCCTCTCGGTGCTCGATCGCCTGAAGCGCGACGTGCGCACGCGTCACATCCCCGTCCACATCGTCTCGGCCAGCGATTACTCCGAGACCGCGATGTCGCTGGGGGCCATCGGCTACATGCTCAAGCCGGTCAAGCGCGAAGAACTCGTCAATGCCTTCGAGAACCTGCAGGAACGCTTGACGCAGACGATGCGCCGCATCCTCATCGTGGAAGATGACGACGTCCAGCTCGACAGCCTGCGTCAACTGCTGGGAACCTCCGACATCGAAACCGTCGGTGCCCAGAGCGCCTCCGACTGCCTGGAGAAACTCAAACACGCGACCTTCGACTGCATGGTCCTCGACCTCAGCCTGCCGGATGCCTCGGGCTTCTCGCTGCTGGAAACCCTCAGCCAGGAAGACCGATATTCCTTCCCGCCCGTCATCGTCTACACCGGCCGCGATCTGAGCACCGAAGAAGAACAGCAACTGCGTCGTTACTCGAAATCGATCATCATCAAAGGGGCCCGTTCACCGGAACGCCTGCTCGATGAAGTGACCCTGTTCCTGCACCAGGTCGTCTCGGACCTGCCGAGCGAGCAGCAGGAGATGCTCAAGAAATCGCAAAGCCGGGAAGCCGGGCTGGATGGACGTCGCATCCTGATCGTCGAGGACGATGTGCGGAATGTCTTCGCCTTGACCAGTGCCTTGGAACCACGCGGCCTGAGCGTCTCGATCGCCCGCAACGGCCGTGAAGCCCTCGACTGGCTGGAACGCTCGCAAAGTGATCCCAACACCGCTGCTGACCTGGTCCTGATGGACCTGATGATGCCCGAGATGGATGGCTTAACTGCCACCCGAGAAATTCGCAAACGCCGGGAATGGGAGAAACTGCCGATCATCGCCCTGACCGCCAAAGCCATGAAATCCGACCAGCAACAATGCCTGGACGCGGGAGCCAATGATTATATGGCCAAACCGCTGGATGTGGAGAAGTTGATGTCATTGATTAGGGTCTGGATCCGTCGTTAAGATAAGGATCCTCCTATGACGAACAAGACTGAAGACATCGAGCTGAGACTTCTGCTGGACGCCATCCACCAGAAATACGATTACGACTTTCGAGGCTATGCAACAGCCTCGATGAAGCGTCGGATCGAACTCGCGCGGACCCGTTTTGAGTGCCACAGCATCTCCATGCTGCAGGATCGCATCCTCCACGAGCCCACCGTCTTCGCCGAGTTCTTGACCTACCTGACGATCCAAGTCAGCGAAATGTTTCGCGATCCACTGTATTACCGCGAAATCCGAGAGAAAATCATTCCGGAACTCCGCACGTATCCTTCCCTCAAAGTCTGGGTCGCCGGATGTGCCGACGGAGAAGAGCTGTATTCCCTGTCGATCCTCTTCCGGGAAGAAGGCCTCGAGTCACGGACGATGTTTTACGCCACCGACATCAGCACCGATGCCTTGCGTCGTGCCCAGGCCGGCATCTATCCTCTCGACCGCATTGCTCTCTTCTCTCAAAATTACCTGAAAGCAGGCGGCAAAGACTCCCTCAGCAGCTACTACACAGCCGCCTACGATGGTGCCCTCTTTGATCGCACCTTGCGCAAACGCACCGTCTTTTCCGATCACAGCCTCGTCACCGATTCCGTCTTCGCAGAAATGCAACTCATCTCCTGTCGCAATGTTCTGATCTACTTCGATCGCCCCCTTCAAGACCGCGCCATCGGCCTCTTCAAAGACGCCTTGTCCCGTCGGGCGTTTCTGGGACTTGGATCGAAAGAGAGCCTTCGTTTTTCCGCACATGCTGATGAATTCAACGAGTTCTGCTCAGAAGCGCGCATTTACCAGAAACGGGGGAACGGTCCATGACAGCCGCCCCCTTCGAGCGAATCCAGGACGCAATTGAAAGCCGTAGCATCAAAGCAGTCGTCATTGGTGCATCCGCAGGAGCCATTGAAGCCCTGTCGGTGATCCTTCCCAGCGTCCCGTCGAAGTCGTCTCTTTCCATCTTGATTGTCGTCCATATTCCTCCAGACAGAGACAGTGCCCTCACGCAGCTGTTCGCTCGTAAATGCACCGCCACTGTTCGCGAAGTCGAAGACAAGCTTCAGATCGAACCTGCCACCATCTACTTCGCCCCACCGGATTATCATTTGCTTGTCGAAGAGGGAGGGTATTTCTCGCTATCCGTTGACGATCCAGTCCTTTATTCTCGACCATCGATCGATGTTTTGTTCGAATCCGCTGCTGATGTCTATGGTTCTTCCCTTCTGGGAATTATCCTGACAGGGGCCAACAGCGATGGAGCCAAAGGCCTCCGCGCTGTGCATGACCTGGGCGGCTTCACCATTGTTCAGCAACCCGACCAGGCCGAAATTTCCACGATGCCACAAGCAGCCCTGACTGCCTGCCCCGATGCCCTCCCTTTGACTCTCCAGCAGATTGCCTCGCTCATGAGGTCCAGCACGAAGTAATGTCTGTTACCGAAAACGTCAAACTCCTGATGGTCGACGACCTCGACGAGAACCTGCTTGCTCTCGAGGCGGTGCTGCGTCGTGACGGTCTGCAACTCCTCAAGGCCCGCTCGGGAGCGCAAGCTCTCGAACTGCTGCTGCAACACGAAGTCGCCCTCGCCATCATCGACGTCCAGATGCCCGAAATGGACGGCTTTGAACTCGCTGAATACATGCGTGGCACGGAACGTACCCGTCGTGTCCCGATCATCTTCCTGACCGCCGGCGCGCACGATGAGTACCGCCAGTTTCGCGGTTACGAAACCGGCGCCGTTGACTTCATGTTCAAACCGTTCGACGCGCACATCCTTTATTCCAAGACAGAAGTCTTCGTCGAACTCTTCCGCCAGCGCCAGGAAATCGCCCGTCAGCGCGATACGATTCTCGAACGCGAAGAACGCCTCAAGCTCGCCCTCCGTGCCGGTCAGACAGGCGTCTGGGAATGGAATTTCCAGACAGGAGCCATCCTCTGGTCCGAAGAAACATACGCCATCTTCGGCCATGCCCCCTTAACCTTCGGCGGCACGCTCGATTCCTTCACCAAACTCATCCACCCCGATGACCTCGACGCCGTCCTCCAGGCCCTCCATGCCGCCCGAATGGGACATGATAACTTCGCCGTCGAATACCGCATCATCCGGCCAGATCAGCAAGTTCGACAAGTCACCAACCTCGCCGTCCTGCGACGCGACGCACAAGGCAAACCCGCCTCGATGGTTGGCACCGTCACCGATGTCACCGAGCAACGACGCGCCCAGGCGGCCTTGCGTCAACGCGAAGTCGAGTTCCGTACCCTCTCGGACAACTCCCCCAACATCATCGCCCGCTTCGACCGACGTCTCCGACACGTCTTCGTCAATAAGACCATCGAAGCCGTCTCTGGCATGCCAGCCAGTCAATACCTCGGCAAGACCAACCGGGATCTCGGAATGCCCGTTGAACTCTGCGATCAATGGGACGCCATGCTCAACGAGGTCTTTACCACCCTCGAACCGCGCGTCACAGACTTCGCTCTCGATATCAAAGGCGAACCGCATCGCTTCCATTCGCACTGCGTTCCCGAACGCAACGTCGATGGCCAAGTCGAGCACGTCCTCTGCGTCACGCGAGACGTCACTCCCGAATGGCTCGCGACCGAACAAATGGCAGAAGCCAAGTCCCTCGCAGAAGCCGCCAACGCCGCCAAAGACCAGTTCCTGGCGGTTCTCAGTCACGAACTTCGCACCCCCCTCTCGCCGGTCCGCCTGGTTCTCAGCGAATGGGAACTCGATGCGAATGTGCCAGAGTCCATGAGCGAAGGCGTTGAGATCATCCGTCGCAATATCGATCTCGAATGCCGCTTGATCGACGATCTTCTCGACGTCAATCGCATCGCCAAAGGCAAGGTCCAATTGCGTCTGACCCCGTTGAACCTTCACGAAGAAATTGGCCACGCCCTCCAGATTGTCGATCTCGATGCCCGCGCCAAGAAGGTCCATCTCGTCCAGAAACTCAACGCAAAACACGTCACCTCAACTGGCGATGCAGCCCGCATTCAGCAGATCCTCTGGAACCTCCTGAGCAACGCCATCAAGTTCACTTCGAACGATGGCGTGATCACGATCCACTCCGAAAACCCCGACGAGAACAGCATCCAGATCGAAGTCAGCGACAACGGCATCGGCATCGATTCGACCAAGATTGATTCGATCTTCAACGCCTTTGAACAAGGCGGCACTCAAGTCACCCGACAATTCGGAGGCCTGGGTCTGGGTCTGGCGATCAGTCGCACGCTCGCAGAAATGCACGAGGGCACGCTCACCGTCACGAGTCAGGGCTTAGGTACGGGCGCGACCTTCCGGCTTGTCTTACCGCTCACAGCAACTCCCGTTCTCGACAAGACACCCCTTCCTCCCACGCACCAAACCTCCGCGTCGACCAACGACGAGCCTGCCTCCGGACCTCTCAGCATTCTCCTGGTCGAAGATCACGAAGTCTCCGCCAAACTGATGGTCCGCCTGCTGCAGTCCGCCGGGCACACCGTCCAGACCGCAGCGACCGTCAAAACGGGCATCGAGGCATGGGAAGCGGGCACCTTCGATCTCCTCATCAGCGACCTCGGCCTCCCCGACGGCTCAGGCTACGACCTCCTCGCCCAGATCCGATCCCAGGGCGACGTCCGCGCCATCGCCCTCACCGGCTTCGGCATGCAGGACGAAGTCGAACGCTCGATCGAAGCCGGCTTCCTCGCCCACGTCACCAAACCCGTCCAGTTCAACGAATTCCTAAAACTCATCCATGACCACGCCTTAAAAGTCTGACGCTCTTAAGGCGAGCGGGGGGTGTAAACCCCCTGTCCCCTGTGCTCTCAACATGAATGACGACTTCGAGTACGCCACACTCTCCACTCTCCACTCTCCACTCTCCACTCTCCACATCTCACATCTCACATCTCACATCTCACATCTCACATCTCACATCTCACATCTCACATCTCACATCTCACATCTCACACTTCACATCTCACACAATCCCCTTCCCCCACCGCTCACAACCTGCTAAACCTCCCTATCCCATCTCCCCCCTCTCTCCGAAAACACCCGCGCAATGTATCACCGAATTCGTGGCAAACTCATCGCCCTGGAAGACCTCGAAGCCATCGTCGAAGCAGGCCATTTCGACTATTCCATCTCCATCCCACAATTCGCCCAGCGACATCTCCAGGACCTCATCGGCAAAGAGATCACGCTTCACCTGATGCATTACATCGACGGCAACCCGCAAAAGGGACGCCTGGTTCCCAAGCTCATCGGCTTTCTCTCGCCACTCGAACGTGAGTTCTTCGACACTCTCTGCAGCGTCGACGGCGTCGGCGTGAAGACCGCCCTCAAAGCCCTCGTCCGCCCCGTGCGCGACGTCGCGATCGCGATCGAAGAACAGAACGTCAAAGAACTCAGCACACTCCCCGGCATCGGCCCAGCCGCCTCCGAACGCATCGTCGCGAAACTCCGACGTAAAATGACCAAGTTCGCCCTTCTCGTCGCCAAAGACTCTCCAACGTCCGGCCCCGTCAAACGCGACCTCGTCAACGAAACCTTCGACGCCCTTATCTCCCTGGGCCACACCCCCACCGAAGCCCGTCAGAAAATCGACTCCGCGGTTGGCACTGGCTCGAAATTCAAAACCGTCGAAGACCTGCTGGTCGCGATCTATCAACAGGAACGCTGAGTGAAGGCGCTCACCACGAGGACACTAAGAACACGAAGTTTCACAAAGAAAAGCGTGTGAATCTTCTGGTCTCCTCCGCGTCCCAGTCTCCTTTCTACTCTCTCCCCTCACCTCTCTCGCGCAACGCCCCCTCGCGCATCATCCGATACCGCACTGGCTGTTCTTCCAGCATTGACTGCGTCAACTGCACCGTCGACACCCGCTGAGTCGCAAAGACCGTCGATTCGTACTCCTCAATCAGCGTCTTCATCTCCCGACCATGATGCGCCTGACACCGCGCAACCGTGATGTGAGGATTGAACCCATACTGATCCCGCTCAAACCCCGGCCCCTGGCAAGCCGTCTGCAGATCGTCCACGAGGGCGTTCAAGGCATCGTTCTCCTTCACCCCCACCCAGACAATCCGCGGCTGCCTCTCGTTGGGAAAGACTCCCATCCCCTCCAGGACTAGATCAAAATTCGGATGACGTGAGACAACCTCATCCAGAATCCCCTCAAGCAGCGGCACAAAATCCGCTTTCACCTCGCCGAGAAACTTCAGCGTCAGGTGCAGCTTCTCCTCACGAACCGCCCTGATCCCACGTCCCATCCCCGCCAGACGACGCAGGAGAGCTTCCATTTCGCGCGTCACCTCGATGTTCACACTAAAAAAAATTCTCATGCGATTCCTGCTCGACGATCGACCAGATCCTTTGACTAATCCGCATGTTCGGAAAAGTCCTCAATACCGGACCGCCTGTCGGCCGATGTAATATCCTGGCGCGGGATGCGCTGTCTCAAATGCGAAAGGGAGGTCCGTCACATGCACCACCGACTCCGTTTATACACTGGCGACGACGAGTTCGCGACCACAGCAGAGCCCAAAACGTCGATCAAACTCGCCGACCTGATCCGCGTCATTTCCGACGCCTCACGCTTCAAACGCTCGTGGCTCAACGACTTCGAAAATGACGACGTCGAAATCCCAGCTGACCTCTACGACGTCATCTCGACTTACTGGGAAGTTCGCCCAGGCGCCTAGTCAACGCGAATATCGATCACACTGCTCCTTCTGATCTGTCCTCACAAATCAAAGGAGCGTCGTGATGGACCGTAACCTCTGAAAACAATCACCACTTGACTCAGCGCGTCTTCTCAACGTGCCATGCTTGCAGCTTTGGGGGGCAAGCATGTTCTGAACGCTCCAACATCAAACGAAGCAGCATGCTCATCCAAAGCGATGAACATGGCATGACTTTTGTGACCGAGCGGGCTTAAATTGGGATTGTATGAGAAGAGCAGTGTCTCTTCTTCGTCGGATATCAACGCGATTTCTGAGCGCCAGGTTTGCTGCTACATCGGGACAAAGGCTGTCGTCTGCCTCGAAGGACAGGGACACGCTCGTTCCATCATCCGGCCGTCATACATAACAGGCCCGGCATGCTGCGTTCTACTGATGCACCCAATGCATAGACGCATCGAAACACATGCATATAACGCATCGCGCTTAACTCATAAGCGATCATGCATATTCACCGCTTCTCACCAGGCCATCCCCCCATCCAGCAATCCTCTTCCCGCTGCGGCAAACGCGATTGCAAAATTTCTTGATCCGCCGTAAGGATTCGCACGTTGCAACGAACATCCTCCCGACACCAATGTCAGATGTGATTGAATCCCTCACATTTTCCATCTCCCTCGGGGAGAAGGTGGCCGCGTCTTCGAGGCCGGAGGAGGGAAGTCTTCTGTTTGCCAACTCACCTGAACCGAATCTCAGGTGACACAGACGTCAGTCGGTGCATTTCCGAAATCTCGGAAGATTCGCGGCCCGAACCTATCCCTCGGGTCGCATCTCTTAAAAGCCCCTTGTCTCAAGGGCAGGACTCATCGCCACATCCGACGATGGGTTTTCGTTTTAGACTCATGAAGAATCTGTGACCTGCCAGGACCACGTTATGAACCCCATGCTCTCGCCCGCCTCAACAACCGTCGAAAACAACCTCGATACCTATCGAGAAATCGTCCAACGCCTGAAACAAGTGAAACGACGCGCAGTGATCACCCGCGCCACCATCACCACTCTCGTCCTCGTCTCTCTGCTGACGATGTACCTGCTGCGATAGCCAATCGGTATTTAGCCCCCCGTCACTGACGGGGGGCATCGACTCAAAAGAAAAGTCGACGCCCCTGTAAGTAAACCTCGCCAACTCCGACTGTCCTCTACGGAAAGGCAATCCCATGAAAACGACATCTTATACCACTGCACTCTCGACCTTCGCCTTATCAGCGACCCTCTCATTGGCCCCTGCTTTCACGAACGCCGGTGACTTTCACACAATCAATTGGAAGACGCAATCCGTCGCCGAGTCCAAAGAACTGTATCAGGCCAAACTCACGGCCCAGAAAGCCGCCCGCGAAGGTGACGTCCAAACCTTGCAGACCTACCTCCAAGCAGGTTACCCCCAGTACATCGTCACTGATCGCGGCGATACGCTCCTTAACCTCGCCACCTACTACGGCCACAAAGACGCTGTCGAACTTCTCCTCAATCAAACAACGACCACACTCGATACCGCCAACACGATGGGCTTCACCCCCTTGGCTGCTGCCGTCTTCAAAGGTCATGATGACATCGCCATCCTCCTCATGGAAAGCGGTGCCGACATCAACGGCATCAACCGAACCAGACAAACTCCGTTAATGATCGCAGCGGTCTATAACCGAACCAGACTTGCCCAGGAACTGATCGCCCGCGGAGCCAATGTCGAATCCAGGGATGTTTCAGGCAACTCGGCCGTGGCTCTCGCGACTAGACACGGCCACACCGACATGGTCACCCTCCTGAACGATGGCCTGTCCGAAAAGCTCTGGCAGAAAACCCCTGAGGAACTGGCCGCCCGACGCCAACCTGTCTCGGCTGCGCCCATGATCCCGTTCAACGCGCAAGTCGCCATCGATAAGTAACTCACTGCTCGCCCGTTTCTCCCTGAAGACTGGCCCGAATTTTCTATTCGGACCAGTCTTTTTTTATTCCGCCCTGTATGCCTCTGTGCTCCCCTGTCTCCTCCGTGGTGAAAATTCTTCCGTTTTCCTTCCCGAACTCTCTCTCCTGACGCGACAATATTGTCACAGAAGCTCAATCACAAGAGACCAGGAAAGTCGCTGAGTGACGGAAACCAGCCTCGATTGGAACCAGATCTGGCGTCAGCATGAACGCTGGCTGCGCACGATCATCGCCTGCCGCATCGCTGAACCCGATGCGGTCGACGATATCCTGTCCGAAGTCGCGCTCAGTCTGTCTGTCCAGTTGACACGCCAGGCAAGCCCATCTTCCGTCAACGCGATCAAGGTCGTTCCCGCCTGGCTTTACCGGGTGGCCCTGCGTCATGTGATCACCCACAGACGACGCAGTGGCGTTCGTAAACGGGTCATCTCCAAACAGATTTCCCATGAAGAACACGACACCCCTTCGTCTCCCGAAACTCCTGCGATTGACCAGATTATCCATGCCGAAGACACTCAGCAGTTCAAACTGGCGTTCGCCACGTTGACTCATCAGGATCGTCAGATCCTCTTGTTGAAACACGAGCATCGCTGGACCTACGAGCAACTCGCCCAGCATCTCGGCGTCTCCCGTAATACCATCGAATATCGACTTCTCCGGGCCCGTGATCAATTGCGGGTCAGACTTCGTGACCAGTCGACTCCCAAAGGCACACGTTATGTCTGATCAACACAATATGAAAATTTTCCACGACCAGTTCGCGCTCAACCTTCAGCGACTCGCCGATGGCGAACTTTCTGCTGCCGCCCAGCATGAGTTTCTTCACGGTATCGATAGGCACGCTCCCGATCAGTGGCGAGACGTCGCCTTGACGCTTCTCGAACAACGACTCTGGGACGGCCAGCTGAAGTCTCCTGCGCTCCTCCAGTCCGCCCCGACTCCGCCACCGCGCCCAACCGCCACCCCCCTTCATCCAACCCGGCGTTCGCTGGCCAGTCGCACGACCTACATCCTCGCCAGCTGCTGCCTCGGCTTGATCGCAGGACTCCTGATCCCGATCAACGACCGGTCTCAACCAATCCAACACACAGCAATGCACATTCCTCCCTCTGACCATGACAGGAATTCCATGCAGGCCAGCACCAGCGAACGCCCAGGCCTGGCAAAGAAAATTCCACCCGGCAGATCTCCCGAGCAGATCATGGTCAGCGAGACCGACCGCATCGCCATCGACATCCTCGAAAACCTCGCACGACAAGGCTATCGCATCGACACACAGAACTACCAGTTGACCGACCAATGGAACAACGCCCAGAACGTCAATCCAGAACTCACCAGCTTCGTCGCCTACCCCTCCGGCCTCTAAAAAATCCCGGTGGCACAGACATTCCTGTCTGTGTCTATCTATTGAACATCAAAGCAAAACCGGGAGGGCGAGGCTCCGTCCGAGCCGCTACTTTGCCTCGCGAAACTCCAGCCGCGCACAAAACCCCGATGCCCTCATCTGTTCGGCCTCCCCGTCACACAGACATTCCTGCCTGTGTGCATCTTTCAACGCCTCAATGTTCCAACACTTATCATTCTCTCACTGAATACTCCAAAGGAACCCCTATGCCCTGGTCACATCCCGTTCTCATTCAACGTGTCTCAGCAATTGCCACCACAATGGCAATCTTTACCACCACCAGTCTCAAAGCACAAGAAGAAGCCCCGAAGAAGAATACCCTCTTCACAGCCACCGCCGTCGTCGAAGTCACCGACGACGAAGTAAAAGCAAAATCAAAGCCCACCTACGAAGTCAACGACGGCAAGATCACCATCACCGCCGATGAAAATACCCCGCCCGCTGAGTTGATCCAACTCATCATGAAAGAAATGACCGGCGTCAAAAACGAAAACGTCCTCATCTTCCAAAACAGGAACGATGCCTTCAAAGCCGATGCCATCAAAGCCGCTCAGGCAGCAGCCGCCGCGAAAACGATCGAAGCCAAGCCACGCTACGTCCTCGGCATCGAAGTCGCCCCCATCCCCACAGCCGTTCGCACTCACCTGAAACTCGATCACGGCCTCATTGTCACCAACGTCGCCCCCGAGAAACCAGCTGCGGAAGCAGGCATCAAACCCAACGATATTCTCGTCAACGTCATCACTCTGGCCGACCAGCCAGCCATCGAACTCAAAGCCAGTCAGGACCTCGCCGAACAAGTCACCAAGTCAGGCGAAGCCGGCACGACGCTGATTCTCAAGATCATTAAAGACGGCGAAGAAGAAAAAGTCACCCTCACCCCAACCAAGGAAGACCGCCCCTCCTTCCGCGTCTTCATGAACTCCACCACAACCGGCCCCGATGGCGTCACAGTCACCGGAGTTCCTCACCCTTCCATGATCAATGAGGAGATCGCCCGAGCCATGAAAGAACGCGCGATCGCTCAAGACATCGCAGCCACTGCCCACGGCCACGCCTTCCAGACTGTCCCCGCCTTCCCCGCTACCGCCCAATACGGCTTCACACTCCCACAAGGCTTCAAATCCTTTGAAGAGAAAAACGCAGAGCTCCAGGCCACCCTTGAAAAACTCCAGGCCCAGCAAGCCGAATTGATCAAAAAACTCGACGAACTCACCAAGAAACTCGAATCCAAGTAATCAGCTCCCTTCTCCCCCCGAGAACAATGCGTCGCCTTCCGAGCAATGGGTGGCCCAGCCGTTCACGGCTGGGTGAGCAAAGCTCACAAGACACGTCCCCATACGCCCACATCGTTATAAAACGCCCATAGCTCCCTTCTCCCCCCGTGGAAGCAAGGAGCCTTCTCTCGTCGATGAGACGAGAGAAGGCGACGCGGTAGTCTTCTCAGGAAGGTGCCCGAAGGGCGGATGAGGGAATCGCGCCAACAACCTCTCAACAAACCAGTAAGGCACCCGAGGGCAAAGTCGAGCTCTATTCCTTTCTCCCTTTCACAACACCAAAAACCAACACGGCCGTAAGTCAGGTCCATCCCCCGACCTCGACTCACGACCGTGTATTTCTGCGCAATAATCCCCATCACTTCCCATTCACAAATCAACATGCAACAATCCCGTGACATCTAACCATTTGGTCACATAGGAAAAAACTGCATGCCCCGCTTCCTCCGCACACTCGCTCCTCTCCTTATCCTCGCCTTCACCGTGCTCATCGCCACCGCTCAGCCACCAAATGCGACGCGTTCCAAAGAACCCGCCCTCGGCACCTACCACTGGCCCAACGGCACTGCAGGCGTCGACCAGTTCGCCACCTGGCTCAACCGCGATACCGTCTGGGCCCTCGACTTCGTCGGCACCGAATCCTGGGACAGCATCGGCTGGCCCGTCTGGTGGCTCGAAAACTGGTCCAAATGGGTTCACGCCAAACCCAACCGACGCCTCATCCTCTCCATCCCAATCCTCCCCGGCCCGCTCGATTACTCCGGCCCCACCGACGGCCAGAAAGGACGAGGCGTTACCGTCTCCCTCGAACAGGGAGCCAAAGGCGAATACAACCAGCACTTCAAGGACCTCGCCGAAAACCTCGTCCGCTACAAGATGACGAGCACCATCATTCGCCCAGCCTGGGAGTTCAACGGCAACTGGTACACCTGGCAGGCCAAAGGCAAAACCAAGGCCTTCATCGAATACTGGCAGCAGATCGTCAAAACCATGCGCGCCGTCCCCGGTTGTGAGAAACTCGAATTCTGCTGGAACCCGACCTCAGGCTATCAACAATTCCCCGCCGACGAAGCCTGGCCCGGCGACGACTATGTCGATTACGTCGGCGTCGATGTCTACGACGAAACCTGGCTCGAAGGCACCTACCCCTGGCCCGCGAATTCCACTCCCGAAGAAATTGAAAAACGTCGCCAGAAAGCCTGGGACGGCTTCATCATGAACGACCACCGCGGACTGACCTTCTACACCCAGTTCGCCAAAGACCACCACAAACCACTCGCCATCCCCGAATGGGGCGTCTGCGAATCCAAACACAACCACGGCGGACTCGACAACGCCTACTTCATCAAGAAGATGCACGAGTTCATCATGAACCCCGACAACAACGTCGCCTTCCACTGCTACTTCGATGTCAACACCCCACACATCAACCACCAACTCTCCCCCGGCCCCGCCAAATCCGACCAACCCGAAGGCACTCACCACCCCAACAGCTCCAAACTGTTCCGCGAACTGTTTTCAAAGTAAGTGGGCCCACACCTTCTCTTGGAGAAGCGAAGCCCCTGAGTTTTCAAAGCGGACGAGCGATTGTGTTGTCGCTTCATCTCGACAACACAATCATGACTCGTACCGAAAAAGCTGTCTCGTCTTCCCATATCAACGCCTGCTGATTTCATTCTTTCATGGAATCAATTTCGAACTCTTGCTGTCACATGAAAACATTTCTTTTATGATATTAAGACGCGCCTGTCCCGCGCACTTCTGTCGCGACTTCGCGAATTCTGCACGTCATCTCTCCATGGTCTGAATATGAATTCTGCCCGTCTGCTCGAACGCTTTCTTCGCTACGTCAAAATCGAAACAACCGCTGACGAACTGTCTGGCACGTCTCCCAGCTCTCCCGGACAGCTGAACCTCTCCAAGGTTCTCTACAACGAGCTACTCGAACTCGGCATTAAGAATGCCACCCTCTCAGCCCAAGGCGTCGTATTTGCCACCGTCCCACCGACTGTTGCCTACCACACGCCAACCATCGCGTTCTTCGCTCACGTCGATACTTCTCCCGAATACTCTGCCCACAACGTCAACCCGATCGTGCACACCAACTACGACGGCTCCGACATCGTCCTCCCCGGCGACCCGTCTAAAATCCTTAAAGTGTCCGAGCAGCCCGCCCTCAAGGACAACATCGGCCATTCCGTCATCACGACTGATGGCATAACTCTCCTCGGCGCTGATGACAAATCCGGTATCGCAGCCATTATGACGGCTGTCGAACACCTGCTCGAGAACCCCGAGATCCCGCGCGGCCCAATTCAAATCTGCTTCACTGTCGACGAAGAAATCGGACACGGCACCGATTCGATTGACATGTCCAAGTTCAAAAACACCGCCTGCGGCTACACGCTCGACAGCGAAGGCGCCTGCCGAATCGACTCCGAAACCTTCTCTGCTGACCTCGCCATCGTGACCGTCCACGGCGTCAACACCCACCCCTCGGTCGGCAAAGGCATCCTCACCAACGCCACGAAGATTCTCTCCGAGTTCCTGACCCTGCTGCCACCCGAAATGTCTCCCGAACAGACTGCAGACCGCATCGGCTTCATCCATCCCTACAGCATCACCGGCGGCGTCGCTGAGTCATCCTGTCGCATCATTCTCCGCGACTTCGAAACGACTCGCCTGACCGAATACGCCGAGCTTCTCGAAAAGATCGGGAAAGCCTTGATGGAGAAACACCCGACGTGTCGCATTGAAGTCAAAACCCAAAAACAATACCGCAACATGCGAGACGGACTGGTCAAAGAACCCCGCGCGATCGCGAACGCCATCAAAGCCGTCGAGGCCCTTGACCGGGAACCTATCATGAGTGTGATTCGCGGCGGTACGGATGGCTCTCTCCTCACCGAACTCGGCCTCCCGACCCCCAACCTCTCCAGCGGCCAACACAACCCCCACTCCCCTCTCGAATGGACCTCCTTAGAAGAAATGGAACTCGCCGCCAAAACCATCATCGAACTCGCCAAACTCTGGTCCCACGAAGAATAGGCGAGCGGGTGGGAGCAAGGAGGCCGCTGCCCGACAAGGGCAGAGAAAAGGCCGACGCGGTAGTCTTCTCACGAAAATAACCCCCTGTCCCTTGTGCATCTGCTGCCATACCACTTCGAATACGCCAAAGACTAAAGGCTGAAGTTCCGACTCCTCCTTCATCCTTCCGAATTCATCCTTCCCATGCTCACCCTCACCAACCTCACCCACTGCTTCTCTCCCACCCCGCCCCCCGTCCTCCAGAACGTCTCCTTCTCCCTCCAGCCCAACGAATTCGTCTCCCTCCTCGGCCCCTCCGGCTGCGGCAAATCAACCATCTTGAAACTCCTCGCCGGACTCATCCAAGTCCAACAGGGCGAGATCCACTGGACCGACCACAAACGCCCCAACATCGGCTACGTCTTCCAGGAACCACGCCTCATCCCCTGGCGAACCGTCTCTCAGAACCTCTCACTCCCCTTCTCACTCACCGGCCAGCCCGTCTCCCAAGAGACAGTGACGAAACACCTTCACCTCGTCGGCCTCACCCAGGAAGACGCAAAGAAGCTCCCGCATCAACTCTCCGGCGGGATGAAAATGCGCGTCTCCCTCGCCCGCGCCTTGATGCTCCAGCCAAGCCTGCTCCTCTTCGACGAACCCTTCGCCGCCCTCGATGAAATGCTCCGCGAACAACTTCACGAAGAACTTCTCTCGCTCTGGTCCACCCTCGGCTGGACGGGTCTATTCGTCACTCACAACATCGCCGAAGCCGTCTTCCTGTCCCAGCGTGTCCTGATCATGTCGACCAAGCCCGGCCAGATCATCGAAGAAGTCCGAATCGATCTCCCCGACGAGCGCACTCCGGAACTGCGAACTTCAACAAAGTACCTCTCCCTCGTCGCGAAGATCAGCCAGACAATGCGCACCATCTACCGACAACCGCGCGAGGTGGCTCCGACATGACAACAACCAACCTGATGCGCCTCCTCGGTCCACCGCTCTTCCTCGTCCTGTTCCTCGCCATCTGGCAGGGTGCAGTGGCCTGGTTCCAGATTCCCAGCTTCCTGCTGCCATCTCCGAAAGAAGTTTTCCACGAAGCAATTGTGAGCAAAGCAAAAATCCTCTCCGCCCTCGAAGTCACCGCCACCGCATCCACCCTCGGCCTGCTCATCAGCTTCGCCGTCAGCCAGATCATTTCCATCATCTTCGCCCTCTCGCCACTCGTACGCATGAGCTGCTACCCGTACGCAATTCTCTTGCAAACCGTCCCTATCGTCGCGATGGCTCCCATCATCATCACCTGGTTCGGCTACGGCTTCCCCAGCGTCGTCATCGTCGCCAGCGTCATCAGCCTCTTCCCGATGGTGACTGCGACAACCAACGGCCTCCTCGCCGTCGACCCCGAACTCATCGAACTCTTCCGCCTCTACCGCGCCCAATGGTGGCAGGTCCTCTTAAAACTCCGCTACCCCGCCGCGACCCGCTTCATCATCACCGGCCTGAAAACCTCCTGCGGATTAGCCGTCGTCGGCGCCATCGTCGGCGAATACTTCGTCGGCGTCACAACCGGCAAACAAGGCCTCGGCTACTACATCTTCGTCACCGGCCAACAAATGAAAACGTCATTACTCTACGTGACAGTTCTGGCCTCGACGCTTTTGGGTGTCACCTTTTTTGGTCTCATTAATCTCCTGGCGAATACGCTTCTGAAACGCTACTACGACCCGACATCAATGAAATAGCAAACTCTGTCCCTTCTCCCTTGAGGGGAGAAGGTGGCGTCGCTTCGACGACGGATGAGGGTGAGCGCTAGGCAATAACAGACTCCCAATCCTTAACCGACGTCAGGCATTCACTCCCACGAGTTGCGGCCCAACCCCGATACCCACTATCCTGAACGCTGCCCACCTCCCATGACTTCCAACGCGGATCTTCCCAATGCCAACCCGTAAATACCTCTCCCTCTGCTGCATGTTCGCTCTGGCAGCACTCTTCTTCACACTCCCCGGTTGCACCAGACACTCCCCCTCCAACTCCAATCCAGGCCTGACGAACGTCACCCTCGCCCTCAACTGGATGCCAGAGATTGAACACGGCGGCTTCTACACCGCACTTCTGAATGGTCACTACAAAGATGCGGGCCTGAATGTCGAAATCCTCCCCGGCGGCCCCAATGCCCCCGTCGCTCAACGCGTCGCGACCAAACAAGTCGACTTCGGCGTCTCCAGTGCAGACCGCACCCTCCAGGCCCGCGCCGCCGGTGCCAACCTCGTGACACTGCTCGCTCCGCTGCAACACTCCCCACGCTGCCTGATGACTCACCCCGAATCCAACATCACCAGCTTCGACCAGATCAAAGACGTCACGCTCGCCATGAGTGAGTCAGACCCCTACTCCCAGTTCCTCAAATCAAAACTCCCGCTCACCAACGTTCGTATCGTCCCGTATACCGGCTCGATCGCACAGTTCCTCCTCGATAAGAAAATGATCATCCAGGGCTACACCTTCAGCGAGCCCATCCTCGCCCAGGCGAAAGGGGTCACTCCCAAAATTCTCACCATCTCCGACTTCGGCTACGATCCCTACAACAGCACGCTCATCACTCACAGCGACCTGCTCAAAGAAAAGCCAGAACTCGTCCAGAAGATCATCGAAGCCACTCAAAAAGGCTGGATCGACTTCCTCAAAGATCCCGCCAAAACCAACGACTTCATCCACGCTCTCAACCCCGAGATGGACCGCGACGCCATGACCCGAGGCATGCCCCCTCTCAACAAACTCTGCCAACCTGCAACCGGCACCCCCTTCGGCGATATGACCAAAGCCCGCTGGGACGAACTCGGTCAACAACTCATCGACCTCAAACTCCTCGAACCCGGCACCGACATCTCCGCAGCCTGGACCCCGCTACCCGCCGCCAACTAAATCGCTGTTCCTCTTACGACTCTTCCTCCTTCCGAGTTTCATCCCTCCAATGCAAATCTCCCCCCAAACCACTACCTGGCCAAACCTCTATAAAGTCCTCACCGGCGCCGTCGTCCCGCGCCCCATCGGCTGGGTCTCGACCATCAACGAAGATGGCCAGAACAACCTCGCCCCCTACTCCTTCTTCAACGCCGTCTGCTCCAACCCGCCCACGCTTCTCTTCTGCCCTGCTGTCCCCCCGCCGAACGAGAACCGCCCTCACAAAGACACCCTCGCCAACATCCGCGCGACAGGCGAGTTCGTCGTCAATATCGTGACCGAATCGACCGCAGACGCCATGAACACCTCCGCAACGGCTTTCCCCCCTGAAGTCGACGAATTCCAGCAAGCCGGCCTGACCCCCATCGCGTCTGAAATCGTCCGTCCGATGCGTGTCTCGGAAAGCCCGATCCAGTTCGAATGTAAACTCAATCAGATCATCGAAATCGGCCCCCGAAATCCAGGCGCTGGCAACATCGTCATCGGCGACATCGTCATGATCCACGTCGCCGACCACCTCATCAACGACCGCTTCCACATCGACATCGAAGCCTTAAAACCCATCGGCCGCCTCGCCGGCAACGCCTACTGCAAAGTCAACCACCTCTTCGAGATCGAACGCCGCTAACCTCAAAAAGGCGAGCGGGGGGTGTCAACCCCCTGTCCCATTTGGCATAGAAAACGCCTGCAATCTTTGCCATCTTCTCCGTCCTGAAGGGACGATTTCTACCAGCCCAGGATGAAATCCTGGGTTTCGATCAATGCGATTACCCCGACCCTGTAGGGGTCGTTCACCACGAGAATCCACCATGGCCCAATCCCTGGCGAAGATCTACATCCATCTGATCTTCTCCACCAAAAATCGCGAACCCCTCCTCCACGACGTCTGGCGCGATGAGGCGTTCAAAATTCTCGGCGGCATTGCCAATAACATCGGCTGCCAGTCACTCATAGTCGGAGGCATCACTGACCATGTTCACATGCTGTTCCAACTCGGACGGACACTCTCCCTCGCTGATGTCATAAAATCGCTCAAATCCCAGTCCTCTCACTGGATCAATCAGACACGCGATCTTCCCGTCCCATTCCAATGGCAAGCCGGTTACGCAGCCTTTTCCGTCAGCCAGTCAAACGTGGAAAAGGTGCGTGAGTACATCCTGCATCAACCAGAACACCACACCAAGGAATCATTCCAGGATGAGTTACGAACATGGCTGAAACGCTACGAAATCGAATGGGATGAACGCTTCGTCTGGGATTGAGAGGCGATCAGTTCTTCCTGGGCAATTGAACGTCGATGAAACCACCCTTTCAGGGTGGGCGTTCTCACTCTCACCCAATCCCAGGACTTCGTCCTGGGCTGACAGAAATCGTCCCTTCAGGACGGGGAAAGAAAAACATTCCTGCAAGCCGATCGAATGCCAAATGGCATTGACTGCTTCTGCCTTGATACTCGAGCTGTGACCGGAACTCACGCCACCTTCCGCAACGCCACCACCGCCCGCACAATATACTCCAGCCCACTATAAACTGTCACAATCATCACCCCGTAAATCAACCCCATCTGCAACGTCACCAGCCAGTCGATCCCCGCAAACTTCTCGTCGCACGCCACCAGACACACCGGCACCGCAATCGACTGCAACACCATCTTGATCTTCCCCGACCACTCCGCTTTGAAGTCAATCCCGCGCTGCTCCAGAAACCCGCGCAAGCTCGTGATAAACATCTCACGACTAATCAGAATCACGTTAAACCACGCACAGATATGCGACGCCGGAACATTCTGCAAAAACAGAAACGCACCACAAACGATGATCTTGTCAACAAACGGATCCAGAATCCGCCCCAGCACCGTCCGCTGATTCCACTTCCGGGCAAGATACCCATCGACATAATCCGTCGACACCGCGATGACAAACAGCACCGCACTCGTCAACCACAGATTCCCCGCCGAAATCAAACCAAACACCACAAACGCCAACACCAGGCGTGTCATTGTAATGATGTTAGGAATCGTCCAGACCGTCATCTCCGAAATCGGCGGAGGAGTCTGAACCACAGGCTCTGCGACCGCTTCGTTCATTAGCTGGTAATCCTGCAGATTCAAGTTAACAAGAGAATCTCAGACGAATTATCCACAGAGAAGAAAAAAGTCCTAAACTGTTCTTCAGAACTCCGTGTCCTCTGTGCCTCTGTGGTGAAACTTCTTCCGATTTTAAGGCGTTCGAGAAAAGACGATATAGCAGGAGCTTACTCCTCGTCCTCATCCCCACCAGAAATCTCACCACCCAAGTCATACTCGCTGGCTTCCAGAATCTCCACCGACACAATATCCCCCGGCTTCAACCCTTCGGCTCCCACGAAAACTTCCCCATCAATCTCGGGAGCATCCGCAAAGCAGCGACCGACGAAAACGCCGTCTTCATGCTCTTCATCGATGATGACATCCAGCTCATACCCCAGCAGCGACTCGTGGAATTCCTTCGAAATCCCTTGCTGAATCTCCATCAGGATATCGCGTCGCTCGTTCTTGACTTCCTCCGGCAGGTGATCATCCAGCTTAACCGCAGGCGTCCCCGGCTCGACGGAGTAAGTGAAGACTCCCATGCGCTCAAAACGAGTCTCTTCCACAAAGCTCTTGAGCTCTTCAAACTGCTCCTGCGTCTCGCCAGGAAACCCGGTGATAAACGTCGTTCGCAGGACAAGGTTCGGAATCGAAGCCCGCAGCTTCTCAACCAGCGTCGTTGTTCGCTCCCGATCAACCCGTCTCTGCATTCTCTTGAGCACACGACTGCTGATGTGCTGCAGCGGCATATCCAGATACGGCAGAATCTTCTTCGACTCAGCAATCGTCCCAATCAACTCATCAGTGAAGTTGACTGGGTACAGGTACATCAGCCGAATCCACTGAATCCCGTCCACCTGCTCCAGTTTCCTGAGCAACTCAGCGAGCATGACCTGCCCATACAGATCCATGCCATAGTAAGTGGTGTCCTGCGCGACGATGATCAGTTCCTTGACCCCGTCAGCCGCCAGTTCCTTAGCTTCCTCAATCACCATCTCCATCGGCTTGGTGACGTGCTTACCACGCATCTTGGGAATCGCACAGAACGTACAGGTCCGATCACAGCCTTCCGAAATCTTCAAATACGCATAATGCTCCGGTGTCATCCGCAGACGAGCCCGGTCATCCATCGCCTTGACCGGAGCAGGACGAAACAGCGACCGCTGCTCACGATGATTCCCGACCATCCGATCCGCGACTTTGACAATCTCATCCCGACCAAACACACCAACGATGTGATCAATCTCCGGAATCTCTTCCAGCAACGCAGACCCCATCCGCTCCGCCAGACACCCCGCAACGATGACCCCTTTGGTCTTCCCCGCTGCCTTCAGCTCCAGCATCTCCTGGATAACCGACTTCGACTCCGCCCGGCTGCTCTCAATAAACCCGCAGGTATTCACAATCACGAAATCCGACTCCGACGGATCGGATACCAGCGTGTACCCATCCAACGCCAGATTCCCCAGCATCTTCTCACTATCGACGAGGTTCTTCGGACACCCCAGCGACACGAAGGCATACTTCCCACGCGAGTAATCCCCAGAAACACCCAGGGACGATTTCGTAACAACCGGCAATTCCATAACTGATCTCACGTAAAACTCTGTCCCTTCTCCCTTGAGGGGAGAAGGTGCCCGAAGGGCGGATGAGGGTGGGCGATAGGCAAAGATCGACTATCAGCTCTACTGTACGGACAAGGCAAGCGAAGCTTCCCCTCGTCACAAACCCCGCTCCCGAACCAACATCTGGCCCGCCCCGAGCGAATCGGTTATTGTATCCTGAACACTCTGAATTGCAAAGAACCCTACGAATTTCCCTCGCCACGCCGAGATTGTCCCCCCGACCGGCCCCGTTATCCATCAAAGGCAAGTCATGTCCCCAAACCCCTCCGCGACCTCTGCTCCCCTCCGCACCCTCTGCGTTCCAGTCTTCTTTTTCCTGACTTCCCTATGCATGGCCACCGATTTCCACAAGATCGTCATCACTGAAGTGGGGAACACACACCAACGCGTTCCGCTCGTCGAACTCACGACGACCAACGGCATCATCCACGTCTCAGACAACAACGGCATCGTCGCAATCACCGAACCCGATCTCCTCGGCAAAGACGTCTACTTCACCATCAAATCTCATGGATACGAGTACCCCGCCGATGGCTTCGGCATGCGTGGCAAAAAAGTCACCCTCACCCCCGGAGGCGAAACCAAACTCGAAATCAAACGCAAAAACCTCGCCGAACGCCTCTACCGCACGACCGGCACGGGATTGTTAGCCCATTCTCGAAGCACAGGCGATGTTGACCGAAATCAGCGAGTTGAAGAAATCCTTTCAGGCTGCGATAGCATCATGTCCGTTACCTACAAAAACAAACGTTATTGGTTCTGGGGCGATACCAACCGACTCAGCTACCCCCTCGGCAACTTCCACATCACAGGAGCCACCACCTCGCTGTGGCCTTCATCCGCTCCGTTGTTTGAACAGTATTCCTTCTTCAAAAACCCCGAAGGCTTCGTCAAACCCATGGCGAAAATGCCCGGCGAAGGCCCCACATGGATCGGCGCTCTCGCCGTCCTCCCTGACAAAGACGGCAAGGAGCGAATGGTCGCGCATGACATCAAAGTCCGCCCCAACATGCAGGCCTACCGCTGGGGCATCGTCATCTGGAACGACGAAAAAGAAGAATTCGAACGCCTCAAAGAATTCGATGCCGAACCCGCCCACCTCAAAGACATCGCCTGCCACACCTTCCTCGAACGCGATCCCGACACCGGCAAAGACTACCTCTACCTCACCGCCCCCTTCCCTCACATCCGCGTCCCCGCAACCCTCGATGCCTACTGCGATCCGACTCAATACGAGTACTATCGCCCCCTCCAAGGCTGGAAACAAGCCGTCACACCGCTGTCACAGAAGCAGGAATCAGCCGCCATCAAAGAAGGCCAGCTCCCAGCCGAAAAAGCCCTCCGTCAAATGACCGACGCAGCCACCGGCAAACCGATCCAGGTCCACAACGGCTCCTGTCACTTCAACCCGTACCTCAACAAATACATCATGATCTTCACCGAACTCGGCGGCGAAACCTCCACCCTCGGCGAAGTCTGGCTCTCCACGTCGAAGGACAAAGTCGGCCCCTGGACCAAAGCCGTCAAACTCCTCACCCACAACCATTACTCATTCTACAACCCCCGCTACGACTACGAATTCGACCAGCACAACGGCCGCACCATCCACTTCGAAGGCACTTACACCCACACCTTCTCCCAAACCACCACCCCCACCCCCCGCTACGATTACAACAACATCATGTACCGCCTCGACCTCAACAACCTCCCCGAAACCTTGAAATAACGGAACATTCCCCCTCAATATTCCGCAACGACCTACGAATTCTCCCCCATTATTGCCTCATCACACTTGAGAGAAGCGATATTTCGTCCCTTCTCCCTTGAGGGGAGAAGGTGCCCGAAGGGCGGATGAGGGTGAGCGCTAGGCAACGACCGACTCCCATTGCGCCACCAATCATCAGCCAAAACTCTCCCGTTCTTTCTCCCTCTTATCCGTGCATCTCCGTGTCCATCCGTGGTTAGATTTCTCCTCGCCTTATAAAACTTCTCCTCCGAGACCTCTGCTCCCCTCCGCGGCCTCTGCGTTCCAGTCTTCTCCCAAAAACCCGTGCAGCGAACCAAAACCCGTGATACACTAACACCCATGTCCGACAAACCAGCCATCTCTGACTCCGCCACCGTCTACGCTCCGCTTGGTTCGGAGAAGGAGTCGACGTTCACCGGCAAAGGCATGAACCCAGGCGACACCTCGCTCGCTCTCAATCTCCCGGCTGGGACCATGCTCGAAAAGTATCGCCTCGAACTCAAGCTCGGCCAGGGGAGCATGGGCGCCGTCTTCCTCGCCCGCCACAAAGACCTCAACCGACACTGCGCCCTCAAGATTCTCAACCCCAAACAACACCGCATCGTCCACGACGATTACCTCGCCCTCTTCCGCGAAGAAGCCCGGCTCACATCGCTGTTCAACCACCCGCACATCATCATTACCCACGACGTCGGCAGCGAAGGAGAACTCCATTTCATCGAGATGGAATACCTCTCCGGCGGTTCGCTCGCTGATTACGTCTCGATCCACAAAAAGATCGACCCCATCCGCGCCACCCGCCTCGTCATGCAGGCCGCCCACGGACTCGCCGAAGCTCACCGCCAGGGACTTCTGCACCGCGACCTCAAACTCGGCAACATCCTGCTGACCTCCGATCAACGCGCCAAGCTCGTCGACTTTGGCTTCGCCTTCCGCTTCAAACAGGCCTGCCAACTCGACCGCACGACCCTCGTCGGCACCCCCGGCTATCTCGCACCCGAACTCTTCACCGGCGAATCCGCCTCGCCGACCACAGATATCTACGCCCTTGGCATTTGTTATTACGCACTCCTGACGGGCAAAACGCCTTCCGATTCCGCGAAACACACCAGCCTGACAATCTACGATCTCCCCGCTCACATGGCCTCGCTGATGACCCGCATCCGTGAGGACGTCGACCATCTTCCTCTCGAGATCCTCCACTGCCTCGACAAGATGCTCCACCCATCTCCCGAGAACCGTCCACAGTCAGCTTACCAGGTCATGCAGATGCTCTCCGCAGCGCTCGGTGAACTGGAAGACCTCGATACCCTGATCCATCAGGCCTTCGAGTTCGAAAAACACATCCGCTGGCAACGCAACGGCGACCGCTACGACGTCTACGTCGAACTTCCCTATAACCGCAAGCAGCGCATCTTCATCAACACCTCGTCAGGTACGATCAGCCAGCGCCTCGTCGAGATCTCCTCCATCTGCTGCGAACGCCCCTACGGTGACAAGTTCGCCGAAAACGCCCTCCGCATCAACACCCGACTCGCCCATGGCCGCATCTGCCTGCAACACATCGACGGCGTCGAACATTACGTCATGCAGGACGCCTACCCTCTGGGCACCGTCGACGCCGAAGAAATCCGCCGCTGCGTCTTAGAAATGGCCGAAATCGCCGACACCATCGAACAAGAACTCGCCCGCACCGATCACCATTAGTGATTAAACACATTGTCATATTAATTATTAGGGCCACGGAGTTGCGATACCATGGGCAGCAATCAAATGCGATCTAACTGCAACATCAGTACAACGCGCCAAACGCTCAATAAACGGGGCCAAGCTGCCTGCGTACATGTTGTGAATAACTGGGCGAGGATTAACCCCGTGGGCAATTTTGTGGCGTAATTCCATGGCCTCATCTAGTCTTTTAACTGCCTGTGGCGAAGAGCATTTTTGCCAAGACCATAAAGTATGGATATCTTGAATTCCAATACTCTCAAATAAAAGTGTTTTTACATTATTTTTATTTGGCGTATTAAATTTTTTCAAGCGAAAAGTCACATAAGTATTCAAGCTCGTCCAGACCTGCTGAGTTGGACCAGTTGGCGCAATTGCCGTCATCGATTCTCGAACCAACTCCTCGATATATGATTCCCATGCAGAAATGCATATCACTACTATGGCACGGTTGATCGAAGCCAATTTATACTGTCGACCAGGTTTTCCAGTGCTCAATTCAGTATGCGCATCATCGAGTTCTTGAGCATCATGCAACAGTGCCTTGAGATGTATTTTATAAGCATTTGATGGCAAGTTTTATCCTTATCAATCAATGTGAAACTGAAAGAGCTCGTATTTTGTCTAAATCAATATTATTTTCTTTTAGTACTTCGCTTCCATCCTCAAGGTAGTCCGAAAGCGGAGCCTTAGAAGTCATTTGTTCGATCGCACGTTTTTTGTCTGTGAAGTTCTTATCTAAAGAATCTAAGTCATCTCTGAGTGATGCAACATCAAAATCACCTCTTCCGAGGTACATAATGTAAAGCATTTCTACAACAGATTTAATACCTAGTTTCTCTAATTTTTCCTGAAGAGTTTTACTCTCTTTCGGTACAGGCGGAGATGCTTCTGTCATATCAACAATAGGATAGTTGCGATGATATTTTGGCAGTTCTCTTTCGTAATATTCTTGAGTAGCTTTCGACAGACTGATAACATCTTTTAGTTCATCGCTTAGCTTCATAAGATGCTCCAATTTCCTCAAACGTGATTTTTAAAGGCATATCCATTGTAACAATGAATTGTGTCTAAGCAATATCTTGTTTTGTCAAGAATCACCCCAAAATCTGCCGCAACACCACCTCCGCCGGCGTCCTCAACCACACCCGTAACCCCTCATTCTCCACAGGCACAGGCACCCGCATCGCCGCATCGTAATCCCAATCAATCAAGTGCTTCGACATCCCCGCATTCTCCAGGTGAAACGCATTCGTCAGCTGCTCCCACTGATTCGGAATCGGCACCACCGACGTCGGCTTGGCAAACAGATACGACTCAATCGGCAGCGTGAATCCCGCCGTCGTAATGACCGCCCGCGAGCTCGCCAGATCAAACAGCAACTCATCCCGCCCCGGCTTGCAGAACTCAACCATCCCCTCCCGCCCGCGTGGCTTCTCGTTCATGAACCCATAACACTTCACCAGCTGCTTCCGCGAATTCGCCCACGCCACCAGCTCATTGGCTCGCTGAAGATGGCAATGATGGAAGTTGTAAACAAATAGATGCTCCCCCACACTCGGCGTCACACTCGCCAGCTCCGGCCGAATAATCGGCGGCAGTGAACGCCACGTCGATGGCTCATAGTGATAGCCATACTGACGATCCGAGCCGAGCAGAAACAGGCGAATCGTCGTCCGTGCCAATCGACGATCAAAGTCCATCCCTTCCGGCGACGGGATCTCCGGATCACACAACGTCACCTGCCTGGAAACCGACGTCACCAGACAATCCGCTCCCAGCATCGGCGACGCCGTAAACGGCTCAAAGTCACTCACAATCGCTTCCGGCCGAAACGACCGCACCAGCGCCTTCACTTTCAGCAGACTCCCCACCATCTTCGGAATCGACCGCGCCCACTTCGCCGCCGTCGCCTGATAATCCGTCTGGCCATCCTGAATCACATACTCCAGCCCCGGCACATGCAGATGCTTCTCAAACACATACCCCTGCAAAGACTCCGGCCCCGACGAAACCACATGCACATCATGCCCCCACCCCCGAAGAATCGGCACCAGCGCCGCCGCCTTCGAAAGATGCCCCTGCCCCTGCGTGTTACAACCGTAAATGATCCGCATACAGATTTATGTAACGCAAAGCCGCGAAGTCGCAAAGAGCGGAATTTGGCCACAGAGAACACAGAGGTCCCAGAGAGGGGAATCCCCGTGGCACAGACATTCCTGTCTGTGTGTATTCTGCTTAAGCAAACCCACGTGACTTTCGCAAATAGTCATCAACTGCAGGAATTAAGTCAGAAGCGTGATGTCCCCAATGAGACAAGAAACCATGCCACCAGATCCACGCAGAGTTTCTTAAATCACCAGCCTCATATGCCTGCATCCCTTGCCAAAGGTCAGCATAAATGTCCGCTAAATCGTCATGCACCATGCTGATGATCGGTTGCCCCTCATCGAGATCGAGTGGTTCAAAATGGCTATGATAATGTGAAAATGGTACCACGATCTGATTGAGCTTCGTTCTCCAGACATCCATCTCCAGCCGAGGGTACTCGACGTCGTCACCTGCTCGATCAAGCTTTTCCAACTCGGGCACAGTCAGCAACAGCGAAAGCAATAAAGTTCTCAGTGCCATGAAATCATGTTCGACAGAATCAACCCATGCAAGGTAACTCCTAACGACTCCAGCAAATCTCGCCAACGGGTTGTTTTCCACTCTCTAATCCTCGGTGTTCTCTGTGACCTCTGTGGCAAATCTTCCTCACCGACTTATCAGACTGACCTTTTCTTTTCAAACACCCAACTTCCTCTTGCCGCCGATTTTTCAGACAGGCACCATATAACAACCTCGGCGTGCACGGTCGAGGCCAGCGGTCTAAACCAAATTCCATTCACGAAAAGCGAGCAAGAATATGCCCCACCCACCTTAGCGCCCTCTTTGCGTCACTGCGTCTTCGCGTTAACTCTGGGCTGAAACCACGCCCGACTGAGCCCGCTCCAGCAGCTTCCACAGATACGGATCCATCAGCGAACTCGCCGTGTGTTTCGTTCCCGTGAAGTTCTGATTGGCCGAGTGAATGTGAGGAATGGAGACAATGTGAACCCCAGCCGCGACACCCGCCTGCGTGCCGATTCCCGAGTCTTCAATGACCAGGACTTCGGATGGATGCAAAGACATCCGCTCAGCAGCCGCGAGGTAAATCTCCGGGTGAGGCTTTCCGTGGACGACATCTTCCGCAGCCAGTGTGAAGGAGAAGCCATCAAGCAGACTGTAGCGTCCCAGAATGTCTTCCAGATACTCCCGGTGAGACGAGGTCGCAACCGCCCGGGGCAACCCGAGTTCATCAATCCGCTGGAGAATTTCAAACAGCCCCGGCATCGGAGCCAGACGACTTTCCAGCATTCCCATAAACAAAGTATGTGACTCATGACGCAGCTGTTCGATCGATTCCGACAGACTCAAAGCAGCCTTCAGAATCGCCATCGACTCAGCCGCCCGACGTCCCATCATCTGCTGACGAAGAGCCTCGGTCATGAGTCCACCTTTGGACCGGACGAAATCATCGCCAGCCACATGGAACACCATCTCGGTATTGAACATCGTCCCATCAAGGTCAAACACAACAGCCTTGATACAAACATCATCCGGAGGCAACGACATCAAACATCCTTAAAAAGTCATGAGTCGTGAGTTTCGAGTCATGAGGAAAAGCCATGAGAGATTTCTCCCTCATGACTCACGACTCAAACCTCATGACTTGCCTAGTACTCATTATCCGCCGCCACAGCGGTCTCGGCTACCTGAGCAAACTTCGACTTGGTCAGCTGCCGGATCGTCTTGTTGGCGACTTCTTCCTTGAACTTGGCGAGCGCCTCCTCGATCGAGACCGTTCCGATGTCTTTCGACTCGACACGGTCACGAATCGCGACCGTGCGATCTTCTGCTTCCTTCATGCCCACCACGAGCATGTACGGAATCAGTTCCAGCTGCGCGTCGCGAATTTTCGCGTTGATCTTGGTCGAACGGTTGTCCACGGAAACGCGGAACCCGTTCCGGCGGAAGATCTGCGCCAGTTCATGTCCGTACTCAATCGCCTTATCAGTCACGGTGCAGATACGCAGCTGCTCCGGAGCCAGCCACAACGGGAAGGCCCCTGCAAAGTGTTCGATCAACATCCCGACAAATCGTTCCATCGAGCCGAATGGCGCCCGGTGAATCATGACGGGGCGGTGCTGCTTATTGTCCGACCCGGTGTACTCCAGCTGGAATCGCTCAGGCAGGTTGTAGTCGAGCTGCACGGTTCCCAGCTGCCACTCTCGACCAATCGCATCCTTCACCATGAAGTCCGCCTTCGGCCCGTAGAACGCCGCTTCCCCTTCACAGGATTCAAACGACAGTCCCGACTCGGTCAACACCTTTCGCAGAGAAGCTTCCGCCTTGTTCCAGTTCTCTTCCGAGCCGACATACTTGTCGCTTTTCGGATCACGAATCGACAGTTGAACCCGGTAATCATCGAGCCCAACCGACTGCAGCACAAACTTCACCAGTCCCAGAGTATCTGCGAACTCCGCTTCGACTTGTTCCGGAGTACAGAACAGGTGCGCGTCGTCCTGGGTCAGGCCACGCACCCGCAGCATCCCATTCAACTCACCGGTCTGCTCGTGTCGATACACCGTTCCGAACTCCGCCAGACGCACTGGCAGATCTCGATAACTACGAGGCTCTGCTTTATACATCTGCACGTGGTGAGGACAGTTCATCGGCTTGAGCAGATAACGCTCTTGCGACTTCTCCCACTTGCGGAGAACCGCGATCTTCTCTTCCTTGCTCAGCGTCGGCTTATAACCCGTCGCATCGAAGCCCATGATCTTGGCCGCTTCGAGCAGTGCTTCCTCTTCGTGAGCTTCCAGCCCGCCAGTCTCATCGCCACTGAGTCGGTTGATGCAGTAATCGATGATACGACCTGCATCATGCCCGAAGATCGGCGCAAACTGAGAATCGCGGTAATACGGGAAGTGCCCCGAGGTCTCATACAGTTCCACACGCCCAATATGCGGCGAGTAAACCGGCAGATAACCACGCGCCACAAGCTCCTGCTTGATGAACTCTTCGAGAGTCGCCCGAATCGTCGCCCCCTTCGGCAGCCACAGACACAACCCCTGCCCGACGTCTGGATTGATCTGGAACAACCCGAGCTTTTTGCCGATCACGCGGTGGTCGCGACGCTTGGCTTCTTCGATCTGTTCGAGGTATTGATCCTGATCCTTCTGCGAGAACCAGGCAGTCCCGTAAACCCGCTGCAGAGGCTTGGCAGTCTGATCCCCTTTCCAGTGAGTCCCCGCAACCGAGAGGATCTTGAAAGCCTTGATCTTCCCTGCAGCCGGAACGTGAGGACCGCGGCACAGGTCAACGAACTCCCCCTGTCGGTAGAAACTCAGCTTGCCATGCTCTTTGAGACCAGTCCGAATGTGCTCGGTCTTGAGTTCCTGTTTGAGACCTTCGGTGAATTTGACCGCTTCATCGCGCTCCAGATAGAACCGCTCAAACGGCTCATCTTCCTTGACGATGTTGGCCATCTCCTGCTCGATGCGAGGAAAATCATCTTCCGAGATTTTCTGCCCGAGATCGAAGTCATAATAAAAACCATGCCCGGTCGTCGGCCCGAATGCCAGCCCGACCCCAGGATAAAGCCGCATGATCGCGCGAGCCATCACGTGAGCCGCGGAGTGTCGCATGACGCCCAACGCGAGAGGATCTTTGTCGGTCAGCAGTTTGAGGTTGATCCGCTCGGGATTGTCGGACACCTCCGTCAGCGGGCGAAAGGCATCGACAATGACACCATTCACTTCAGCAGCCACCACCGCCGTTGCCAGTCGAGCCCCAATTTCCTTGGCGACGTCGAGAGCCGAGTAATGAGCGGGATATTCTTTTTCAGTACCGTCAGGAAGAATGACCTTCAGCGCGTTCATGAGACCAGTTTCTGGTTAATGGCAACAACAGGGACCAAACGCCACTACAAAAGGCGCTCGCCAAGCTGTTGTTATAGGGGACCAGACACAAAACCGTCAATTTCGGTTCAGTGAGAAAGCGGTGAAGACGGACAGAGAGCGGAGGACACGGAAAAAATCATGACTTCATCTCGCAGACCTCCAATAACAAGGCTACACTGAGATAGCACTCATTTGACCGACGACAATGACTAACCACAATGGCTAAGTATCATCCCAACAAAGAGATCAATGCTGCGATCGAGCACGCGATCAGTAATGGATGGCGGTTTGAAAAAGCGGGGCCACGGGCGCATGTTTACGGCGTCTTGTACTGTGCTTTAGCAAATCGTTCTGGATGTCGTCACAATGTTCATGGCACACCAAGAGTTCCGGAAGATCACGCCGACCGTATTTATAAGCGTGTCAAAGATTGCACCTGCCAGGAAAGATCAGCATGAGCAAATACTTTTTTGATTTGATCGTTGATGGAGATGTCGATGTGTGGACTGAAGAGCTCGTTGATGCAGTCATGGGGGCAACGGAAACCGAAGGTGATCCTGGCGTGACGATGGGAATTCCAAGCGTCATCTGCTCAGGCGATTTCCCAACCATACGCGATGCCATCAAGACTCGCATCGCTCAGGTTGAAAGCTGTGGTTTGAAAGTCGTCGAAGTGAAGCTATTCGATGGCGAGAAGAGTGAAGACGTAGAAGCAATCAATCTTGTTCTGCGATTGAAGAAGCTGGTCGAGGATAAGAACAAGTTAGTGACCCTCTGGCAGGATTTTGCACAGGCGAGTTAAGGCTCGCGACTCAATCTTCAGCGACCATTAGGACACAACAAAGGATTACTTCACTCATTTTACGAGTCCAGAATTTGGCGTAATCAATTATCACGCAAGCCACCTGTGGCACCCATCAGGATCCCGCGAGCTCGTTGAGCGCAGTAGGGAAGAAATCACAGGAGTATCGGACGTTTGTCGAACTGCTTTTGAACTGACGACTGGCAATTATTCAAATTGCCGATGGAGTTCGTCGAGGCCATCTTGGGAAGCAGGTTCGTCCAGTCGTGGTTGTGCAGCGATGGCTGGAATCTCACAGCCTGCCTCGAATGGAAACTTACCATTCTGGTCCGGCCAGAAGACTTGGAGCACCTGAAGATCAACCGGTGGGGTCATGCGACGACAAAATGCCATCGCGAAGCCGAGGTAAAGTTCATGCTGAGTTCGGTCAACACGACGGATCTGGATTGGAACCTCGAAATTGGGTCTGCTGAGAACATAGCGTCCCGGAGTGTAATAGTTCTTCCCATCGCGGATGTCCTCATAGAGAACCTGGAAGATCCCATGTGCTGTTCTTGAGTTGAGACCGAAGATGATTAACTCGGGATGCTGCACGGTCTTGATGAGTCCGACTGTGTATGCAAACGGAGGGACAGCATCATTGATAGCGATGCAATCCCAGCCATTCAGGCCGACCGATTGCTCAATGTCTTCATCGTACGATGACATTCTTGAAACTGTCCTCTCTACGCCTTCCGGATATTCCCTCGCTCAGCAACCCCCTTCGCGGCGTTTCTGGTATCCAGCACCATTCTCGCATGCTTGCAGATGAAGGCGTAGTCATACGCCGAGTGATCCGTCGCGATGAGGACGCAGTCCTGGGCGGCGAGGGTTTCGGGGGTGAGGTCCGTACTGCTCATTTCGGGGAGGGTTGGGTGGTGGCGCATCTTGGGGAGGTGCGGGACGTGTGGGTCGTTGTAAGTCAGGACCGCGCCGCGCTTGAGGAGTTCTTCCATCAGGACAAAGCTCGGGCTTTCGCGCGGGTCGTCGACGTCTTTTTTGTAGGCGACGCCGAGCATCAGGACCTTGCTGCCTTTGATCGGCTTGCCTTGCTCGTTGAGGAATTCGGACAGTTGCGAGATGACATACTGCGGCATCCGCGAGTTGACTTCGCCCGCCAGTTCGATGAAGCGGGTGGTCATGCCCTGTTTACGGGCCAGCCAGGTCAGATAGAACGGGTCGATCGGAATGCAGTGACCACCAAGGCCCGGGCCGGGATAGAAGGCCTGGAAGCCGAAGGGTTTGGTCTTTGCAGCGTCGATGACTTCCCACACGTCGATGCCCATTGAGTCGTAGAGGATCTTAAGCTCATTGACGAGGGCAATGTTGACGGCGCGATAGGTGTTCTCAAGGATCTTACAGGCTTCCGCGACTTCGCAGCTGGAGACCGGGATGACTTTGACGATCGCGTGTTTGTAGATCGCACAGGCCAGTTCCATCGACTCAGGATCATGTCCGCCGACGACTTTGGGAATGCCCGCTGCGGTGTAATCTGGATTGCCCGGATCTTCACGTTCTGGGCTGAAGGCGAGGAAGTAATCAACGCCCGCCTTGAGTCCGGAGTCTTCGAGAATCGGCTTGACGACATCGCGGGTCGTCGTCGGATAGGTCGTGCTTTCGAGGACGACGAGCTGGCCGGGGCGTAGCTTCTTCGCGATGGCTTCCGTTGTGCCGACGACGTAAGAGAGATCGGGATCGCGGCTGTCGTTGAGAGGAGTCGGGACGCAGATAAGAATGACATCAGGCTCATCAAGGCGACCCATGTCAGCGGTTGCTTCAAACAGCTTCTTCTCTCTCCATGAGGAAACCTGTTCGTTGCTGACGTGCTTGATGTAGCTTTTGCCGCTGTTCAGTGAGACGACTTTCTTGTCATCAACATCAAACCCCAGACAACGGATGCCCTTGCTGGTGAAGGCATTGATGAGTGGCAAGCCGACATAGCCAAGTCCCATCACACCGACGACGGCGGACTTGGAGGCAATCTTATCAGCAAGAGTTTTGGCGTGTGCGTTCGACATAATTGGCTTAGAGTTGAACAATGGTGAGGACTTAGCCACAGAGATAACCGAGGCGAAAATCGAGTAATAGGAAAACAACCGAAAGAGGCATCGATTGCCGAAGTGCAACAAGATTGCCCACGTCCACCTCTGAGGCCTCTGTGTACTCTGTGGCAAAACTTCTGCAGAGAACACAGAGTCTGAATATGATTTATAGTGCGACCGCGTCCGGCTGAACAGGGGAAACGGGCGGCTCGGGCACGACAGGTGTTTGGCCACGAACCTCAGGATGACGGCCGTAGATCCAAAATGCGATGGCACAGGCGGTGATCCCGGTGAATTCCGGTGGAATCGCGTGGATCCACTCGATGAGTAACGAGCTGGGAGCAGCCGGGTCTTCAGAGAGAGGCAGCAGGTAAATCGCCGCAAGATGCCCCAGCCAGACAAGCGTTCCAGCGAGGACCGAAATCACACCAGCATGATCGTGGCGCTTCTGGCAGTAGGTCGCGACCACGAACGGAATGAAGAGCCCAACCAGCGCGATGCCAAGAGACTGGCTGAGCAGATCGTGAATGCTTTCGGACAGGTAGGCAAACGGAAGCGACAGGCATGTCACGAGAACGACTGCGAAACGATTCACCCACAAAGGCTGCTGCCTGAAATAGGCGAATTGTCCGAGGATATTACGACCGAGCAGAGAGGATGGCGACAGGGTGGCGGAGGTTGCTGTTGAAATGATGCAGGCCGACAGGGAGATGATGAACATGGTCATAAGGACTGCGCCATGCCGAAGACGCATGAACGTCAGCATGACGGCTTCGCCCTCTCCCGGAATGAGCTCCTGATGACGGGCCAGAATCCCAACGACGACTGGGATCAGGCCGAAGATGATGTAGACGACTCCTGCCAGAAGACAGGCCTGGACAGCAACCCGGCTGCTTTTCGAAGCGAACACGCGCTGCATCAGATCCTGGCCCGGGATATTGCCGAAGACGCCAATCGCCCAGTACGACGCCCAAGCCAGCATCGCGACTGTTTCCAGTTCCGGCATGATGCTGAGCATCTCGGGGTCTGTCTGCTCCAGGAAGTTCGTGATTCCCTGCCCGAACGAACCGCCGCCCAACTGGATCATGATGTCGACGAAGACGATCGCCAGTCCGATGAACATGATAATGAGCTGCGCGGAGTCCGTGATCGTCACCGCCCACATCCCGCCAGAGAGCGTGAGCGCGATGCAGATCGCAGCACTGAGGACGATGCCATAGTTGACCGGGATGCCATAAACCAGCAGAAGGACTTTCCCCAGCGCCAGATACTGACCTGCAATCCAGGGGAGATAGCCGAGTGATTGAATGATCGAGGAAATGAGTTCGGTTTTCGGGCCGAACTTGTTTCGGTAGAGATCGCCGGTCGTGAAGAGTTTCATTTCCCACAGGCGACGGGCAAAGAAAAGGCCTGCGACCATCAAGGCCAGGCCACAACCAAAGGGATCGAGAATGACGCCGCGCATCCCTTCTTCATAGGCAGCTTCGCTGGAGCCAATGACGCTGTCCGCGCCGAACCAGGTCGCGACGAGTGTGCCGAATGCCAGTGAGAGAGGCAGGCGACGACCTGCGACGAGGTAGTCCTCTTCGTTCTCAATGTTCGAAGTCGACCAGAAACCGAGACCCAATAGCAGGACCAGGAAAACGAACAGGCTGACTGCGAGCATCGCTGGGTAGGCCCCCCATCTATGTCAGGGACAAGAGAAATTTATCGAGAGGATTTTTACAGAGCGAGTGCAGGGATGAAAGAGCAATGGGAAAGATTTTTTGATCGTCGGAGGTTCGGCATGAGAAGAGAAGGCCGAAAGGCTGAGTCAGTTTTAGATTTGCCACCTGTTCGAAAGGTGGCAGTGAGTTGAACAGAATTCGTGGAAAACAGTCAGAGAACGACAACGCTTGTTCAAATGGGAGGGCGAGGCTCCGTCCGAGCCGCTGTCCTGCGTTGCAACCTGACACCGGCTATTCGACAACGAGCGGTGTGCAGGAGGATGCGAAACCTGCGAAGCCATCATAGCCCTATGAGCAGTTGGAGTATCGCAACACAAAGAAGCGGCTCACACGGAGGTTCGCCCTCCCGAGGCAGGGAGCTACGTTACGACAACACTCGTCCCGAGAGGACATTCGAGAAATAATCGCGAACACCCACGGCGTCGACTTTGGTGGCGACGGCGATGTTGATGGGCCAGAGGCGTTTGCTGCGGCGGTCGAAGATGGTCATGCCGCGGGTGATTTCGCCCTGGGTTTCGATATCGATCGCCATGCCTTCGGTGGTGAAAAGGTCAGGGCGGACCATGTAGGCGAGAGGAGTCAGTTCGCGCAGATGGATGCCTTCTTCGCCGAGGTATTGTCGGTGTGACTTCAGGGCGTAGGACAACAGGCTCGAAAGCAGGCGGTGAGCGGGGAGTTTCTCGTCGAAGTGGATGCGATCGAACTCGGAGAAAGTCAGGCTGACTTTGTGCTGGACTTCGAGAGGAATCAGAATCTTCGTCGCGGACGACTTAAGAACAAATCGGGCCGCTTCGGGATTGGCGTAGACGTTGAACTCGGACGTGGTTGTCGCGTCGCCCGGTGCATCGAGCGTGCCGCCGAGGACGATGAGCTTGTTGAGCTGGATCAGGAAATCTGGATAGAGTTCGGACGCCATCATGACGTTGGTCAGTGGGCCGAGGCAGACGAGAGTGATCTCGTTAGGATGCTGCTTGACCAGGTCAACCATGACTTTGGCGGAGTCGAGTCGACGGTGAGGCAGAGGGCAGGGAATCTCCATGTCGCCCAGGCCATGAGAGCCGTTCAGGCGAGTTAACGGAAGAGCCATCTCGTCGTTGGCAAGAAGTTCGGCACTGGCCCAGCCGATCTTGGGCCACTTTGGGACGTCGACCGAATTGACGAGCAGTTCCAGATTGCAGTTCGCCTGATGGCCGCTGACCATGCCTTCTGTGCCGGTCAGGCCAAGGACATCCAGACGTGGATCAAGCAGTGCAGTAATGATCGCGACGGCATCGCCGATGCCAGGATCAGCGTCGATGATCAGCTTGTGTTTCAAGAGAAGCCCTTCCCGATGTTGTCTCCATGCGTGCGTGAGCCAGCGGACAGGCGGCGTCACTTGTTTCATCGTATCGCCGGAGTACTGTGGAGTCAAAAAGAAAGGGGGTTACCACGGGCAGCAGAGTGGTAGCGAAGAAGAGAACCACGGATGGACACGAAGAAACACGGATGGGAGAAGAGATAGAACCGCAGATGAACGCGGGTGGACGCAGATAAGAAATCAGAAGATTCGATCTCTTTTCTTATCTTATCTGTGTTGATCTGCGTTCATCTGCGGTTCAAAACTGTCTTTGTTGAGTGCGCATGAAAAAAAGCTCGGGCGCAAAATTTGGCCAGAGCTCTTTTGTATGTCCAATCAGAGCGTGAGAACGAACGTGCGTACGCGCAGAGACTGAGAACAATGCGATCCCAGAATTGCTGTCAGCAGCTCAACCGCGAATTAGCCCTTGCGGTGACGGATACGTGCTCGCATACGTCGCTTTTTGCGTCCCAGCTTTCGTCGACCTTTACCCGATTTCTTGACGCCCATGCCGCCACTCGTCTCCTGTTGACCACTAACTCATCGGTGGATGTAGATGGAAGGCCTCGGGTCCAGTGTGACCCGAGAAAAAGGAAAGAGGGATCATAGTCAAAATCTTCCGGGATGCAACTTACACGGGAGCTTGATATTAACAATTGATTGAGGGACAATCAGAAAGAACATCAGAATCAGTGGATACGTACTGGGGTTGATTAGCTAGCAAATTTTCCAGTAAGGTCCGCCAAAGGATCTCATGGGCCAAGCATGGGCACGACGTCAATGTTTTGACTTCTCAGGAGAAACACAGGTATGGCACTTCGCATTCTGGCCTTGGCTCTGGCCGGTATCTGCTGCTTCAGCAGTCAGTTAACTATTGCAGCTCAAACGACTTCCGACCAGCCGAATATTCTGTGGATCACGTCCGAAGACCACAGTCCTGATATTGGTTGCTACGGCGACTCGGTCGCGAGAACGCCTCATCTGGATGCCTTTGCTTCTCAAAGCATGCTGTACAAAGCCGCCTGGTCGAATGCCCCGGTTTGTGCCCCCGCCCGCACGACAATCATCACCGGCGTCTACCCGACGAGCATGGGAGCGCAGCATATGAGAAGCTTCGTGAAGATTCCGAGCCTGATCAAATCCCTCCCCTCTTACCTTCGGGAGGCCGGCTATTACTGCACCAACAACGTCAAGACCGACTACAACGTCGATCTTCCCAATGGCATCTGGGACGAATCGAGCAAGAATGCCCACTGGAAAAATCGTCCTGCGGACAAGCCGTTCTTTGCGGTCTTCAATTTCACCGGGACGCACGAATCACAAATTCGCAACCCGAAGTACAAGCCAGTCACTGATCCAGCGGCTATCAAACTGCCTGCGTTTCATCCCGATACCCCCGAGGTTCGACGCGACTGGGCGGAGTATTATGACCGCCTCAATGATCTGGATGGCTTCTTTCACAAGCGATTGACCGAGCTGAAAGAAGCAGGTTTGGAAGAGAACACGATTGTCTTCTTCTTTTCGGACCATGGGTCAGGAATGCCTGGGTATAAGAGGTCAGCCAAGAATACGGGGCTGCAAGTGCCGTTTGTGGTTCACTTCCCGGAGAAGTTCAAGCATCTGGCTTCACAAGAATATGCGGCCGGCGCTCAGTCGGATCGGCTGATCAGCTTTGTCGATCTCATTCCGACGATGCTGTCGATCACCGGCCAGGAGATCCCTGAGTATCTGCAGGGGAAAGCGTTTCTGGGACCGAAAGCCGTCGAGCCTCAGCAGTATGTCTTCGGGTTCCGAGGGCGGATGGATGAGCGCTATGATATGGTCCGCTGTGCTCGGGATCAGCGATTCGTCTATGTCCACAATTACTATCCGCATCTGGCGGAGATTCAGCCGGTCGAGTATCAGTTTCAGACTCCGACAACGGTCGTCTGGAAACGGCTGTATAACGAAGGCAAGCTCAACGAGGCGCAGGCGAGTCGATGGATTCAGCGTCTACCGGAAGAGCTTTACGATCTTGAGAACGATCCCGACGAGGTCCACAACCTGATTGATGATCCGCAATATGACGAAGTCGTGCGACGATTTCGAAAGGCGAACTGGGATCATCTGCTGGCCATTAAAGACGTTGGCTTCCTGCCGGAGTCGATGATGCTGGCTCGCTCGGAAGGCTCGACCCCTTACGAGATGGGGCATGATCCGATGAAGTACCCGATGATGTATTATCTCCCGTTGTGCGAAACCGCGATTCACTACGAAGACACGACGCCGGAAGTCCTCGCGCTCATGGATGCTGCCGTCAATAGTGAGGATGCCTGCCAGCGGTTCTGGGGGCTGATCGGGATGTTGCAGCGTGGTGAGAAGATCATGCAACCGCGACTGACGAAGATTGGTCAGCTGGTCAATGATGAGACGCCGATTGTTGCGATGCTCGCGTCGTACATGGTGTTGACGCAGCAGCCTGGGGATCAGGCCGCGTGGAAGAAGCTGGGGAGCCAGATACACATCGATCAGTCAGGCATGGCGAATGCGATCGAGGCGTTGTTCCTGATTGACAACCTGCCCGCGATTCCGGACGACCTCAAGGCACAGATCAAAGCAGTCGATGTGCCGGAAGAGATGAAGCGGGCGAATGTGCATGGGCGATACGAAAGCGTGTATCAGAAGTTGCAGGCCCATATTGATGGGGTGACGCATCGGGAGTATTAGGGAACCGCTTCTTAATTCTGAGCTGCAGGCGTGATTTGAGTGTGTGCCACGGCTGTGTCAGCCGTGGGGATGGACGTCCATTGCGCGATCGCACGGCTGACACAGCCGTGGCACACAGGGAACGAGTCGACTCGTAGATACAGCGTTGCAACGCGGGACAGCGGCTCGGACGGAGCCTCGCCCTCCCGGGGGCTAGGCGGGACTGGCGCCTTTGAGGTGGGTGATGATGGCGGGGAGGTCGCTAGTGAATTGGCTGCGGGGCATGACGGCTTCGAAGCCTAAGGCGCGGGCGGCCTTCAGCACGTCGACCTGGACGTGGGCACCGAAAGCAATGAGCGTGACTTGTTCGCGGTTCGGAATCGCAGCGACGAGCTGGTCGAGGGGGAGCATCTTCTGTTCGAGATCGACGAAGACGGCGTTGACTTCGGGGTTGGTCAAGGCTTCGGTGAACGCAGAGGCCTTGGAGATGACGCGGATCGGGTAGCCGAGGCTGGTGCCGGTGCCGGTCACTTTGCTGATGAAGAAAAGGTCGTTGGAGATGAAGAGGCCGGAGGGCATGGGGGGTGGGGCTTTGTTTCACGGTGATTAAAGATTAATGCCTAAGGTTGGTTAAGGCACTGAGAGCTTACTCTTGCCTATCGCTCACCTTCATCCGTCGGCGAAGCGCCGCCACCTTCTCCCCTCAAGGGAGAAGGAACAAAACACGGCTCCCCTCAAGGGAGAAGGGACGTGAAATGAAACGCTCTACTCGGGTTTGCGTTTGCGTTTTTCGTGGATGCCTTTGAAGACGTTGGGGTCCTGGCCGCGTCTTGGAGGGCGACTGCCGCCGGGTCTTGGGCCGGAGGAGCGTCGATCGCCTTGACCGCCGCCGCCATTGCCTTCGCCTTCAGGGCGACGACCGAATGCTCTGCCGCCGGGACGTCCGCCCGGGCGACCACCGCCTCCGCCGCCGTAGGGTCGTCCACCGCCGCCACCTGATGGGCGACCGCCGGGACGTCCACCGCCGAATGAACGACCTTCCGGGCGTCCCTCGGGGCGACGTTCGTAACTTGAGCGTTGACCCTCACCGCCGCGGCCTTCTCCTTCACCACCTTCCGGGCGACGAGAAGGGAACTTGCGTGGGCCATCGGAGCGTTGACCCCCTGGACGGAAGCCACCGCCGCCACCACCTTGTCGAAAACCACCACCTCCGCCGCCGGGACGGAAACCGCCGGGGCGACGTGGGCCGCGATCACCGTCTTCGCGTTGGAAGCCGGATGGTCGTTGTGGACCGCGGTCGCCATCTTGACGCTGGAAGCCGCCGGGTCGTCGGCCTTGTGGGCGATCGCCTTCACCGCCGCCACCGCGTTCCCCATCGCCACCTTCCGGGCGTCGAGACGGGAATCTGCGAGAGCCGTCGGAGCGTTGACCGCCTTGTCGGAAGCCACCGCCGCCGCCACTGCCACCTTGTCGGAAACCGCCACCACCGCCGGGACGGAATCCGCCTGGACGTCGTGGGCCGCGGTCACCGTCTTCGCGTTGGAAGCCACCTGGGCGTCCCTCGCGTTGGAAACCACCAGGTCGGCGTGGACCACGGTCGCCATCTTGTCGTTGGAAGCCGCCGGGGCGTTGGCCTTGTGGCCGGTCGCCGCCGAGGGCTGGGTGTGGGGCGCCTGAGTCGCCTTCGTCATCGTCGCCGCTGTCTGAGCGTCGAGAGAATTGCTGGCCGGATGGTCGGTCATCGGTGCGTCTGCCGCCGGGCTTGAAACCGCCGGGACGGAAGCCGCCTGGTTTGCGTGGACCGCGATCGCCGTCTTCGCGTTGGAAACCGCCAGGACGACGTCCTTCTGAACGATAGCCTTCGCCTCCGCCTTCTCCCTGGCCGCCTTCTGGACGTCGAGAAGCATAGCGTGGACCATCGGAACGCTGGCCGCCATCACGGAAGCCACCGCCGTCGGATTTGAAACCGCCTGGTCGACGTGCGCCGCGATCATCGTCACGTTTGAAGCCGGAGGGACGGTCGCGGGAGGATCTCTTATCGCCGAACTTACCCTGGCCCGGTTTGCGACGTGGTGCGCGACCTGGGCTTGTTTCGGGGTTATCGATCATGTCGCGAAGAGCTTTGAGCTCATCGGAGGTGAGGGGACGGTGCTGACCGGTCTTGAGGTTGCCCAGTCGCATGGTGCCGAATTCGGTTCGCTTCAGCGTCATGACCTTGTGGTCGACACGGGCGAAGAGGCGACGGATTTCGCGGTTCTGGCCTTGTCGCAGGACAACTTCGAGGATCGTGCTGTTGCCTCGCTTGCCCTTCTTGTGAACTTCTTCGACAGCGAAGCGACCTTCGGTGAAGTAGATCCCTTTTTTCAGCTCATCGAGAGTCTGGAGACTGGGATTGCCCGCGACCTGGACTTCGTACACGCGGCGGACGCGGTAACGTGGGTGTGCCAGTTTGTTGGCGAGTTCGCCGTCGTTGGTGACCAGCAGCAGGCCTTCGCTGTCTTCATCGAGACGACCGACAGTGAAGAGACGCTTTGATTCATTCTCGAACAGATCGATGACGCGTGGACGGTGATCCGGGTCATAGTTGGTGCAGAGAATGCCCTTGGGCTTATTGAGCAGGTAGTATGTGCGGCGTTGGAATTTCAGGACTTCGCCATCGTACTCGATCGACTGAGTGCGCGGATTGACTTTCACGCCGACGTCGGAGATTTGAACGCCATCCACCGAGATGCGGCCTTCGAGGATGATCTCTTCGCATTTACGCCGAGAGCCCAGACCAGCGGCGGCCAGGTAACGCTGGAGACGCATGGTTTCGCCAACTTCTGCTTTTGGTTTTGCAGAGGCCTCGGCTTCTTCCATGTCGACGAATTCTTCTTCCTCTTCGCCGTCTTCTTCGAACTCTTCGTCTTCGAGATCGGCGTCTTCGAGTTCAGCATCCTCGAAGTCTTCAGCGGAGTATTCTTCTTCGTCGAATTCGCCTTCTTCAAACTCACCTTCAGCGAGTTCAGCGTTTTCGAATTCGGCATCTTCCAACTCGGAGTCTTCGAGCTCTTCGTCATCAATCCCATCGACTTCGAGTTCGAGAGCGTCGAGTTCGGCGTCCAGATTCTGATCGTCACCTGCTTCGACGACATCTGTTTCAATGACACCTGCTTCGATGGCATCCGCTTCGACGACTTGTTCCTCGATGGAATTTTCTTCGCCAGTCGTTTGCTCGTCCTGGAGCTTGTTAACTTCTTCGTCTTCGGGGCGTTGGGCGTCTTCGGTCATGACGATCGTTTCGTGGGAAAAGTGCGCAAAGTGGAAACGAGCTAGGATACCGCAAATTTGCGGTGGCGAGTAGGGGCCAAGTCGCGGATGGGTACAGAATGTGCAAAGTCGGAGCCGGAGTGATCGCCTAGATGCGATGCCGGCAAGAATTGCGAGGAGATTTCCGGTGTGCTACGGCCGTATCGACCGTGGATTTGCGGGATTGTCGCCCCATTTGGACTCGCACGGCTGGCACAGCCGTGGCACACCAGAGGGTGGAAAGTACTACTGAGCGGGGGTCTGAACGGTGTTTGTTGATGGGAGGCGGAGGATCATGAAGAAGGAAATCGCCATGACGATGGCGGCGGAGAGGTAAGGGAGGACGTAGTTTTCGCCCGTCATGAGAGTCAGCCCTGCGATGGGTCCAAAGATGCGGGCGATGGCGGACATCGACTGGCCGAGACCGAGGACGCCGCCCTGTTCGTCGTCGTGAGTCCGCAAGGAAAGCATGGATTGCAGCGATGGGGTCACGAACGAAAAGCCGATGATGCTGATGGGCATGACGGCGTACAGATAGGCGACCGAGTTGAAGGTCTTCGTCAGAGCCAAAGCACCCAGGCCGATGACCATGAAAACGGTGCCGATGAGGGCGACACGTTTTTCTCCGAGTTTGGGAATGAGGCGGCGGACAATGCCACCCTGGCTGATGACGAGAACCAGACCGATGAACGCGAAGAGGTAAAAGTTGTAGCGATCGCTGATGCCGAGGCCTTTGGTCAGCAAGGAGAGTGTCGTTTCAAACTCTGCGAACGCAAAAGTCGAGATGAAGATGGTGAGAAGCAGGAGACCAATGGTGGGACGAGAGAAAGCCGTTGCGGATTGAGTGAAAATCGAGAACGGGGAGCCGTGAGTTGACGCAGTCGTTGAGTTTGGTCGGCGAGATTCTTTCAAGAGCAGGACAGCGAGAATGCCGGAGACGAATGAGAGACCAGCAGCGATGTAGCCAGGCCAGGGGCTGGGCGCGATGATGTCTTCGGGTGGCAGCGCAAAGGCACCGATGAGAGGGCCGAAGGTGAAACCGACGCCGAAGGCGGCTCCGATGAGGGCCATGCCTTTGCCACGGTTGGCTGCCGTCGTTGTGTCGGCGATGTAGGCTTGGGCGGTCGGGATCGTTGCGGAGGCGATCCCGGCACCGAGGCGTGTGATGAACAGCCACGCGAGTGGCGAGAAGCCCAGGAAAATCGCTTCAGCGGGGAAGTGAGAGACGTAGCCGAAGACGCCGTAAAAGATGGCGTTGGCGAACAAGCCGAGCGTCAGGATGGGTTTGCGACCGATGTGATCTGAGACGCGTCCCCAGATCGGTGCGAACAGAAACTGCATCGCCGAGAACGACGCCATCAACAGGCCGAGGGTGAATTCGTTGGCGAGATAGAACTTGCCATAGCGAGGCAAAAGCGGCAGGACGATCGCGAATCCGAGCAGGTCGATGCAGACAGTCAGGAAGACGATGAAGAGGCCGCGTTTGTTGTTGGTCGACATAACTGCCATACTTTGAGAGTAGCAACTGAAAGTGCGCAGCGTGACTGTTCAGCATCGAGATGTCAACTCAAGAGCGTCGAGTGGGGGCGTGTCTTCAAACCGCACCGAAACGACATTCATTCTCGCATTTGGTGCGGTTCGCAAAGCCTCACCAGCACCCTACTTTGTATGGCTGTTGCGTTCTTTGTCTTCGTATGCGCAATTTTGCCTATCGCGCAAGACACAGGGGGTTTACACCCCCCGCTCGCCTATAAGAATAGGTTGTCTTGATTAGCCGATGACGTCTGGGTCGGTTTCGGGGACGGCTGGGTTGGTTGGGTCGAACCAGGCGTCTTTGAAGGTGATGCGTTTCTTGTGCTTCATGGCGAGGTTCGAGGTCAACGCCATGATGGCATCGGCCATCGCGACGACGCCGTTGCAGCGGAGGCCGCCTTCTTTAGGGCTGCGTTCGACGCCGCCTGGGTAGTACTCTGGTCCGTGGTTACGGATGGCGTAGCAGAAGTGCTCCATCTCTTCGGTGTAACCGCGGCTGTATTTTTCCAGGGCTGCCGAGGCGTTGGCGGCGGCTGTGGAGGGCGCACCGGATTCGCTGGCGGTCAGAACCGGGGCGCCGCCGGTGGTGTCGAGGACGTAGAGGCGTTGTTCCAGACCGTAGGGATCTTGAGAGCCGCGGCCTTCTTTGTAGAGCATGACATCCTGCTCGAGGTTAACGATCAGGGTACCACGGCTGCCGAAGACGGTTTCGCCGTAGGGCTCGAGGCGGTTGTGGTTGATCGACGAGTAGGTGACGATGACGATGTCGTGATCGTCTTCTGCGTAGTGAGGACCGGGGAATTCGAGGGTCACGTAGACGTGATCATCGATTTCGCGGTTGTCCTGTTGCTTGTCTTTCGTGCCGACGCCTTTGACGCCGTACATGTTGCGTCCGCCGTAACCCTGGACAGCGATGGGGTGCACCTTGCCGAGGAAGATCGAGCAGGCGTCGAGCTGGTGAGAGCCGAGTTCTGCCATGAGACCGCCGCCGGTGCTGTTGAACAGACGCCACCAGACGAGTTCTTCGACGTCTTTGTAGCCGTATTCAGATGTCTTACCTTCGAGGGCTTTCTGGTCTTCAGCCGGGATGTTTTTACGCCATCCATCCGAGCCAGGGAACGAGTTGTTGCGGTGCCACTGAGCGCGGATGAACTTGATGTCTCCGAGCAGGCCTTGCTGGACGAGGAAGTTCGCGTTGTCGTACAGGGCGCTGTAGTGACGCTGGTGACCGACGGCGAGGAGAAGATTCTTCTCGCGTCCTTTGGCGATCATGGCTTTGCATTCGGTGATGTTGTGCGCCATCAGCTTTTCGGTGAGGACGTGCTTACCGGCTTCGAAGGCTTCCAGCGCGATCGGGGCGTGCTGAGAGAGAGGGACCGCGATGACGACGGCTTCAATCTCGGGATCCGCGAGAAGCTCTTTGTGGTTTTCGTAGACCTTGATCTTGGAGGCTTTTTCTTCGCCCAGTTTCTTGATCAAGCCTTGACGGTTCGGGCTGCCTGGATCGCCGTTGAGGGCGCGTTTGCGGTTACTCGGACGCAGGTCAGCAATCGCTACGATGTCCATGAACTCAGGTGGGTGCTCCTGGAGAAGGATCATCCCTTCGTCGCCGGTGCCGATGAACCCGACTTTGACCGGGTTGCCCTTGAGGGCTTCGTAGCCGAAGTAAGTTGCACCGATGGTGGCACCGGTTGCGGCGGCGACCTTCAGAAAGTCGCGACGAGTCGAGCCGAGAGCATCGTGGAAGTTATCCTGGCCGATTTGTTTCTGCGTTTCAGAGAAAACCATTGCGAACCTCGAAAGGGTAATCGTGAGTGTCAGGTGGGATAATTTGGAAGGGATAAGGAATGATGAGATCCCTCATCCGGCTTCGGCGGTCATGGGTCGCGAACCGGAGGTTCGACTCAGCCACCTTCTCCCCGGGGGAGAAGGGACAAAAAGTTATGCAGGTTTTCTGCGGGCGAAGAGTCTGGCGAAGATCGCGTCGATGCCAAACCATCGTCCCGATGGCAGGAAGACCAAGGCGAGCAAGGCGAGGACTTCGATCAGGTTTTTGTTCACGATGATCCCGTGCTCAACGCCTGGCGGTTCGGGATAGCCAGGGATGGGCGGATAGGCCAGATAGAACATGAAGATCATGACTGCACCGCCGAGAGCAGCCAGACGAGTCCAAAGACCTGCGATGAGCAGGGCGCCGAAAATGGCCAGCCCCCACATTGTCATCAGGTTCATCTGCTGCAATTGAGTCATTGGAAGCCGGACAGGTCCAGCGGCCAGTTGCTCGGTTGTCAGGAGTCGTTGGGCAAAGTCTTTGACTTCTGCCTCAAGTGCTTTGACCGGGCCGATGACTTCGCTGCGCTTTTTAACAACGTCGCCAGTCTGCTTGGCCAGGTGGTCGTACTTGAAGGGAACATTTTCAGCATGGTTTTTGGCTTCGATGCGGTCGACCATGTGCTCATAGACTTCGATGTCGCCGATGGACTTCTCGTAAATGAGGTCTTTGTCTTGTTTACTACGGATATCGGAGCCCGCGCGTTTGGGATTTCCTTTGAGAGAAACAAGAAGTCTCTCTTTAAAGCTCAAGCGGGCCGAGAATTGATAGAGCTTATTAAACTGGGCCTTGAACTCTTTGACGACGGGATCATTCTGATCCATCTTGGCGAGCTGGTCGTCGATGTACTTCTTTTCGGCGGGCATTAAGTGACGTTTGCCGTCGATGACGATCTTCTTGGTGGCTGGATCGTAGTAGACGGCGGGGCCGGGCTTTTGAGAGATTTGCAGGCCATCAGGAAGTTTTTCCACGGTGATCTGGAAGCTGGGTGGGCCGGAAAGAGCAGTGAACAGCGTGTTTCGCTGCGCATCGGAGAGATTGTAATGGGAAGCAAAGGCGGTTGCCCAGGTATCCCAGCGGCCGGCCACTGTGTCATAATTGAGCCAGGCGAGGTCATCGGGGTCGCCGGTCAGATTGCGGAAGTAATCCCGCATTGGGCCGGTCGCATTTTTCAGATACGGCTCGGCTGACCAGGGGGAGGCTGTCGTGAGGGTATTCAGCTTCCACATGCCCTCGTAGAGCATCTGCCAGCCGATGGAAAGCCTCAGGATCACGAGAAAAACGCAGGCGATCAGGGGAATGCGGGCCACGTAGTTTCCTTGAGAGCGAAGTGCGTGGGGAATAGGTGGGAACAAATGGCAGTTTGTTAATGCGTGTCTTATCGCATTATAGGGTATCCCTTTGCGCGGGCAATGATCAAGTTAGCCAGACATCCTGCTCAAGGAAAAGGACAGATTTCTCATCGATGTCCCAGGACAAATCGGACCGGTTGATCCCCGAGACGACCACCTGGAACGATTTCGCAGCCAAGTTGTTATCTGGCGTCACAGTGTTTTCTCGCAACATACTGTTTTCCGGCAATGCCTCGTTTGTCGGTAAGACAAGGATGAACGCAAGCCCTGGAATGGCCTTCTGGCAGAGCTTCGCTGTTTCGAGTCCGCCGACGAAAATTGCGGTCGCGAGGGCATCGGCCTGGGCAGATGTCGGAGCGATGACGAGAGAATTCAGGACTCCGGACGACGGCCAGCCAGTGCGAGGATCGATGACGTGGCCATATCGAACGCCTTCAAACTCGTGAAACTGGACAGCTGCCCCACTGACCGCGATCGCCTGATTGCGGATGACCAGCGTGCCGAGCTGGTCGTCGAAGTTATGAGGATGTTTCAGAGAGAGCATCCAGCCTTTGGCGCCGGGGGGCGGATCGCCAGCGTAGAGACTGCTTTGGCCGCCGTGGTAGAGGAAACTGGTCAGTCCATTCTCTTTTAAGAAGTCAGCGGCTTTGTCGAGGGCATAACCTTTGCCGATGGCGCCCAGGTCAAAGGAAAGCTGGGGCGTGAGAAACTGGATGGCGAGATCGTTTTCGTCGAAAAGGACGTCTCGCGGGTGAGAGTGGGCGAGTGCGTGGTCGACGTCTGTCTGAGTTGGGAGACTGCCGTGTTTGCGGGCGTCTCTCCATAATAAGGTGAGAGCGCGGTTGACGGGATTGAAAGTTCCCTCGGTGACTTCAGAAAGATGGATGGCTTCTTTCAGGAGACGGTAAAGGGATTCCGAGACAGGGATCTTGTTGGCGAAGCCCTCACGGTTGAGGCGAGAGAGTTCAGTGTGTTCTCGGTAGATCGAGAGTTGGTCTTCGAGTTCGTGGATGATTTCGAGGGAGTCGGAGACGTAACTGGAGTGTTTTCTTTCGAGGGCAGGCCAGAGGCAGGAGAACTGGCAGGCCATGGCCCGGGTTTCGAGTTTGACCAGTTGAAGTCGAGAGGGGCCGCTGATGGCGGAGGGGACGGGCATTTCGGACGGGAGAAACTTCTGAAAGACAGCTCCGAGTGACTCGACCCACGAGCGTCCGGAAAGAAAATCGCGTCGTGAGGAACGGGGTGAATCAGAATCAGACATGATCGTGTGTGATGCTTCGAAACGAGAGATGTTTTGAAAAGACGTCGTGACGTTCGGAAATCAGCTCAGTATAATTTTTTTCCAACATCCGCGCGATGGATGGCGTAAGAGTGAGCAGCCTGTCTTTCCGGTGGGACTTAAATCCTTCTTTTGCCCATCGTCACGTTGCGGTTCGACCCTGTCAATCAGTATTGGCCCTGTGAATCATCCACACGGTCAATTTCACTGTCTGTCAATTCTCTTTCGCTGCAGTCATCATCCCCTATTTTTTAACGTAGTGACTGTTTCGATTGGTACGGCTTCGATTAGTACGGCCGGGTTGTCAGTTGGGTCATGGATGTCATCACGTAATGTCGAGGAAGGCGTATGGCGGGCCGTCAAAGCGGATTTAATGCAGCGACATCGTTTGCGACGATGGTCGTTCTGGTTTTGGGCGTGGTGTTCACGCTGGGAATTGTGTTTGCTTTTAGCGAGAAGCCGGAGTGGCCGGCGTTTGGCATCTGCTGCTTTTTTGCTGTGATGACGTACTGGCTGTTTTCGCCGCGCGGGAGCGGGAATGCGGGAATGGATGAAATGAGCGCGATTTCCGCCGCGAACAGGAAGGTCATTACCCGGACGCACCATTATAAGCTGAAGAAGGTGCGTAAGCGCGAAGGCAAGGCGGGAAGCCAGCAGCCTCCGACGGCTGAGTCGATCCGGGAGATGAAGGAGAGTTCCGTCGTGTTTGTTGCCCCGGCGAGGAAACCGCGCACATCATAATCTTTGCGCAGTCTATTCAGCTCTTGCATTCATTGCCTTTGATGGGAATAATGAAGTCAAGGTGTGGACAAGCACAGTGTTGATCAACGACGATCAATTGTGTTGATTTGGTAGTATTGATACCTATTGCCCCTGTGGACGAATAAAGTATACTTACCACGACATTCCGACCTTCTCGCGAAATTTCACTTGGAGACATATAGATGGTCACGCTCACGGAAAAAGCCGCTCAGGAAGTGCAACGCATCATCACCGAGCAGCAAATGGACAATTCAATGGTTCTGCGCATCGGTGTTGCTGCCGGTGGTTGCAGCGGTTTCCAGTACCGACTCGGTCTGGACCAGAGCGAATCAATTGACGATGTGAAAGATCATGTCGTCGAACAACACGGCGTTAAGCTGGCGATTGATAAGAAGAGCTTCCTGTACCTCGATGGGACGACGATCGACTTCTACGACGGTATCGAAAAACGCGGCTTTTCGTTCGACAACCCGAACGTGGTGAAGAGCTGCGGCTGTGGTAGCAGCTTCCAGGCGTAATTTTGGTTGTGATAGAGAAAATCGAAGAGGCCGTTCCTGAATGGGAGCGGCCTTTTTTTGTTGGGGGAAGTGCCTGTTGTCGATAAGGCATTGGGAGTCGTTCGTTGCCTAGAGCCCACCCTCATCCGTCGGCACTGTGTTAAGTATACACCTAAGGTGTTGTGCCGCCACCTTCTCCCCTCAAGGGAGAAGGGACGAGGGAGATGGGAGGAAAGATGACCAATAGGGAAGTTGGGTGGTTGTAAAAACAGCAGGGGGTGATGTGTGCGGGGGAAAGCATCTTCACTGCTGGGGCGAGAGATGGTAATTGTTCGCGCAGTATGTCCGCATTGACTTTCCCCATTTCCGAGTTCGCGGGTTTGATTATGTCATTTTGGCGAATTGCCCCTTTCACTGCAGCGGCTTTGTCTCGCGTTGCCCTGGTTGTTGTCCTGACCCTGGTTGTGACGGGATGCTCGGCGCGCACTTTAATTCCTGATGTCTCCGGGAATGGCCACCTGCCTGCACAGTGGGAGCCAGAAGAGAGCGAGGAATCCGAATGATATCTCGTCGTTTTGGTTGGATAATCTGTGGTTTGTTGCTGGCGGGGATCTGCCAGGGGTGTGAGCTGGGACGTACGATGTTCCAGATGGATAGCAATTCCCCGACGCCGCAGATGAGTTTTGACTTGATCCCCCAAAAGAAAAAATGATCTCGCCGGGACTTTAATCCACCGTCGCTGATGGGTTACTCCGATGAGGGTCCGTGTTCTGGAACAACCTCTACAAACGGTCGTTGCTGGCTGAACATTGGGCGGATACAGCCGGGGGAGAGGTCTGCCTCTTGCTTTGCGGAAAGATCGCCGTTGAGATGGCGTGAGAGTGATGCGTCTGACGGGCAACCGTTGCGAGGTGGCGAAATCGGATGGGTTGATTGACGTTGTAGGCTCTTCAATTACAATCGACGTTTCGGGTTACGCGGAGATCGGTGAATTCTCACTGTCAATGACACCCGGTTGAAACTGTGCCAATTGAAACTCAGCAGTGAATCAGCAACGTGGTGGAGGAATCGCTCGTGCAGGTCGAAGTCACATGTAAGCATGGCAGCATCCCTGATGCTCTGGTCGGATACACAAAACAGAAGTCCGAGAAACTGCTGACGTACTTCGCACGCGTGACGGCGATCCATGTCACGTACGATTTTGCAGGTGATCGCGTTCGCTGCGAAATGCTCGTTGATGCAGAGCACAAGCATAATTTTGTCTCTCATGTCGATAACGGCGAAGAGGCACAGGCGACATTCGATCAGACGTTGCATAAGATGGAAGCGCAGATCAAGAAATACAAAGAGAAGATTCAAGACCATCGTCGTGATAAGCCTCTCGGGGAACTTGCAGCACAGGTTGAGCCTATCGATGACGTTGATGATGACGAAACCGAAAACGAATAATCCTGCGGTCTGACGGTGAACCTCGCCGATGAAACTCAGTTTCACGGAAAATCATGTTCACTGTGGGATTTGCGTGAGTGATCTCTCGAAGGCGATGTCGAGGGGTGGAATCGGAATAGACGAACATACTTTGATTTTTAGACGATTTTACGACCAGGGCCGGCTTTAAGGAGTCATTTTATGAAGTTGACAGATTTCGTCGTGAAGGACGCGATCATCACTGATATGTCTGTGAACGCCAAAGACGAGGCGATTCGGGCGATGATCAAAAGCCTGCAGGGCAGCGGAAAGATCAGCACTGAGAACTCCGAAAGCGTCATCACCGCGATTCTGAAGCGTGAAGAGCTGGGCTCGACGGGGATCGGTAACGGCGTTGCTGTTCCTCACACGAAGCACCCGACTGTTGATGGTCTGGTTTCGACAATCGCGCTGGCCAAAGGCGGCGTTGATTTCGCCAGTCTGGACGGGGAACTGGTTTACATCCTGTTCCTGCTGGTTTCTCCACCGGATCGCCCTGGTGAGCACCTGCGAGCCCTGGAAACGATTTCGCGTCACTTGCGCAATCAGGATTTCTGCAACTTCCTGAAGCAATCCTCGACGCCTGAAGAAGTCTGGGAGCTTCTGCTGGAAGCTGACCAGAAGGATGGTTGATCCGACTTGCCTGCTGAAGTCCGTCTGCCTGTCCCTGTCAGGACTGTGGGCGGAAATTGGCAGCGAGGATCGAAGAAATCGAAATGACTCGTTCCAATCTGGCGAGTCATTTCACGGAAGGACCTTGGCGTGAAGCAGGCGGATAGCTCTGTGGACATCAATATGAGTGCACCGGCTTATTACGAACGAGATGTGATGGTGAACCTGGAACACGGGCTTCACCTGGTTCCCTGTTCGAAGATTGCGGAACTCGCGAAGCGCTATAGCTGCAATGCGATTATCATCAAGGAAGGTCGCAGTATCGACGCCAAGACGATTTTCGATCTGATGACTCTGGGAGCCGTCAAAGGGACCCGTCTGACGCTGCATTGTCAGGGGGAAAAGGCTGATGAGCTGATTGAGAAGCTGGTGGCTTTATTTGAATCGGATTTTCAGGCATAATGGACGCATCTGAACTCCTGCATGCCTAAGCAGCCAGTTCATAGCCTTCAGTGCGATCTGTCATCTTCTCACACGACGACATATCAGACTGCGTCATCACCCACTTCGGCATCACGTCAGGAGCAGATCGCGACTCAGAGAGTCGCTGATTCCCATGGTAGAACTATGATCATAAAACGCGGGATAGCAGTCTCTCCAGGTGTCGTCAGCGGACCAGCGCTGATTATTGGCACGGAGGACTTTCGCATCCCGTATAAGATGGTTCGTGCGGATGTTGTCGAAGGGGAAGTTGAGAAGGTCAAGGTTTCGCTTGCGAAAGTCGCGATAGAAATCGCTGAGAGCGAGCGCGTGGCGTCGGAGCGGATCGGTAAGCAGTATGGGGCGATTTTCGGTGCCCACCTGATGATGGCTCAGGACCCGAAACTGGCCAATGAAATTGAAGAGCTGATTCGCCAGAGACGCTTCTCGGCCGAGTTTGCGTCAAGCCAGGTGCTGCGAAAGTATGCCAAGCAGTTTCAGGATCTGGGCGATACGTATTTCGCGGAACGTGCAACCGATATCTTTGACCTTGAGAAACGCATTCTGCGTCACCTGCTGGGTGAGCGACGGGAAGATCTGGCGCATCTGACATCCCCGGTGATTGTGCTGTCTCGCAATCTGACGCCAAGTGAGACGGCTGGGCTCAACCGCAAGTACGTCAAAGGGTTCGCGACGGAGATTGGCGGGCATACGAGTCATACGGCGATCCTGGCAGGTGCCTTGTCACTGCCTGCAGTGGTCGGGCTGGGATCATTTCTGTCGGAGGTCTCCGGCGGGCAGATGGTCATCCTTGATGGCAACCGTGGCGAGATCATCATCGATCCAGATGACGAGACACTGGACCGATACAAAGACTCGGCAGAAGAGATGCGGTCCGTCCGCAAGCGATTCGAACTGCTCCGCGGACTCGAGGCGTCGACAAAAGACGGTCTTCGGATTCAGCTCCAGGGGAACATCGAGTTTCCGGAAGAAACCGAGATGTGCATGGAGCATGGTGCGGATGGCATCGGTCTTTATCGCACGGAGTTTCTGTACCTGGGAAGTTCGACGATTCCCAGCGAAGAGGATCATTACGAGGCTTACCGCAAAGTCATCGCTGCGATGAACGGGAAGCCGATTACGATTCGAACGCTCGATATTGGTGCTGATAAGATTCCAGGGTACTTCTCTCACCTTTACAACGGCGAAGCCAATGCGGCTTTGGGATTGCGAAGCATTCGGCTGTCTTTGCAGGAACTGACTCTCTTCAAGATTCAGTTACGGGCGATTCTCAGAGCAGCTGTGGGAGCGGACGTTGGTGTCATGTTCCCGCTGGTCTCGACGCTGCTGGAGTTCCGTCAGGCGCGGGCGACGCTGCTGGATGTGATGGAAGATCTTGAAGAACAAGGGATTGAATTCAATCGTCACGTCCGAATCGGGATGATGGTTGAAGTCCCTGCGGCTGCGATCATGGCTCGCGAATTCGCCGCTGAGGTCGACTTTTTCTCGGTCGGGACGAACGATCTGATTCAGTACACGCTGGCTGCGGATCGGTCTGATCCTGCCGTTGCCAAGTGGTTTAATTCTGGTGATCCTGCGATCATGCGCTTACTCAAGAATGTGGGTGAGGCTGCGGTCGAGCATGATATTTCGGCATCGATCTGCGGACAGATCTGTTCGGACCCGAAGTTCATTCCGGTCTTGATTGGATTGAAGTTCAAAACATTCAGCGTTTCGCCACAATCGATTCCTGAGATTAAAGAAGTCATCAGATCTCTGGACAGCCAGAGGATCGAGGAGATTACGCGCAAGGTCTTTACTTTTGACTCAGCGCGAAGCATTGAAACTTACCTTCAGGGCGAGCTGATCAAGCTATGCCCGGAAGTGACACGATAAACACCGATCGCCAGATGAAGCCGTCTTTCCCCAGTGGAGAGGCAGTCATGACTGGTGATTCCAAGTTCATAGATTGAAATGACGATTTGTAAACAGACCAGCACTGTCGCTGAGCTGTGCGACAGATCGGTGAAACACTCAGATCGACCGGCAAAACGAATGCGTCTTTGACGCGAAGGCTTTGCGGTTCCTGTCTAACGTGACGAACGAGTGTCAGTTGGGTTAATTAACCTGTTCGCAGACTTCGCAGGGGTGGTTAAACACCTGCGTTGAAGACGCGAAGCTGACGCCCCTGATAGTTGAGAAGATGGTCCTTGAGAGACGTGATGCCTGAGTAACTGGTGATTGAGGAGAGACCTCACACAGTTCAAGAGAGGCCCGCTCGGTGTGGATCAGAATCGACTGGCGATGACGCATTACGCGTGGCCAGACTATCGCGGAAATGTGTCATGCGAGGGAACTGATTGCTAACGCGAAATTGAAGTAGCGTGCCGACCACGTCTTTATTCGGGTCAATTCTCGTGATGAATTTGTCTTCCCCACACGAACTTCGTGCTGACGGATGATGATTGCGCACGGACCTCAGACGGTCTGCCGAAATTGAATTGCCGGGACATCGCCACGCCGCGACATGCGGTATGAAAGGTCCCGTTATGAAAAAGGAAATGCTCGTTAACGTTCTCCAACCGGAAGAAAGCCGGATTGCGATCGTGGAGAACGGAGTGCTCGAAGAGCTTTACGTCGAGCGAAACAGCCAGGAAAGCTACGTCGGCAACATCTATAAGGGTGTCGTCGTCAACATCGAGTCGAGTATCCAGGCGGCGTTTGTCGACTTCGGAGTCGGTCGCAATGGCTTCCTGCACATCAGCGATGTGGAAGCTCACTATTTCAAACACGTCTCTCGTCCGGATCGCGGTGGCGGGGATGATGATCGTCGACGTGGTCGTGGACGTCCGCGTCCAGGGTCAGAGCGGTCGGTTGCTAATAAGCCGTCGATTCAGGAAGTCTTCAAGCGTGGCAGCGAAGTCCTGGTGCAGGTCATCAAGGACGGGATTGGTAACAAGGGCCCGACCCTTTCAACATACATCAGTATTCCAGGTCGTTACCTTGTGCTGATGCCAGCGCTTGGACGCGTCGGGGTTTCTCGCAAGATTCAGGATGACGAAGCACGACGACGTCTGCGGGTCATCATGCAGGAGATTCAGCCTCCTCCGGGACTGGGTTTCATCGTGCGAACAGCTGGTATTGATCGCAGCAAAGTCGAACTGCAACGCGATTTGAATTACCTGCTGCGTTTGTGGAAGGTTATCGCGAAGCGGGTCTCCAAGACGAGTGCTCCGATCGACATCTACGAAGAGAGCGACATGATGACTCGTACCATCCGCGATGTGTACGACAATGAGATCGATGCGGTCTGGATTGATGAGCCAGAGGCGTATAAGCGGGCTGTCGAGTTCGTCAAGAACGTGCTGCCCAAGCAAGTCGGTCGCATCAAGTTCTATGAAGAAAAAGATCCGCTGTTCCATCATTACGGCATCGAGAAAGAGATCGAGAAGATCCAGACTCGTTATGTGCCGCTGGAAAAGGGTGGCTCGCTGGTTATTGATCAGACGGAAGCTCTCGTCGCGATTGACGTCAACTCGGGGACATTCCGCGTTGATAACAATGCCGAAGAGACGGCTTACCAGATGAACCTGAAAGCCGCGGAGGCGATTGCTCGCCAGCTGCGTCTGCGGGATCTAGGGGGCGTGATTGTCAACGACTTCATCGATATGAAGGACGAACGACATCGTCGTGGGGTCGAGACGGCCTTCCGAAATGCTCTCAAACGAGACCGGGCTCGGATCAAGATTCTGCGCATCAGCCCGTTCGGACTGATCGAGATGACCCGTCAGCGGATTCGTCCGTCACTGCGTCGCAGCATCTATGAGGACTGCCCATGCTGCCGCGGGACCGGGATCGTGAAGACAGCTGAGTCGGTCTCCATCGAAGTCATGCGCAAGCTGCAGTCAGCTGCGAGCTATGCGGGGGTTGTGAAGATCTCGGCCCAGGTGCACCAGCGTGTCGGGAACTTCCTGGCGAACCGTAAGCGTAAGACGATTATGGAACTGGAAGATTCGTCTAAGGTCACGATCATGTTCGAGTCTCGAAATGATGTTGGTCTGGAGCATCTGGTGATCGAGTGTTTTGATAAGGATGGTGCGCCGAAGAAGCACCTTGATTGACGATATCGACCGATCCAATCCGGGCCGGGAATTCTCCCGGTCCGGGTGTGGATGGTGTCAGAGTGTGGGCGAGGTGTTGAAAATCGTCCACCAGTTGTGCCGTTTGCCTCGCAAGAGGGCGAAATTTCGCTATAATGGCCGACTTCCAAAGTTTCCACTGAGTGTCTCCGTTTATCTAAGTACTTGGGTGTAGCATGTTTGCGATCATTGCCGCGAGTGGCCGTCAGATTCGCGTTTCTCCGAACGAACTCGTCCGTATCGACTTCGAAGGGGACGATTCGGTCACCAGCCTGACATTCGAAGACGTTCTGCTGGCTACCAACGACGGCAAATCTGTCATCGGTAAGCCAGTTATCAGCGGAGCCAAAGTGGCTGCTGAGATCGTCCGACGCGAAGAGAAGGGCCCGAAGCTCGAAATCGGCAAGATGCGTCGACGCAAGAACTTCCGCAAGCACACTGGTCACCGTCAAAAATACACGGCGATCCGCATTCTCTCGATCGATGTCCCAGGTCTGGGCAAGTTCGAGCCAATCGCCAGCGCTGACAAGATTGCCGACATGGCAACTGCTGCCAACGCCTAGTTGAAGCAGCCTTGAGCAGACCTCTGCTAAAGCATGACGCTCTCGTCGCGCGATGAGTTTAAGAACCCGGGTTGATGCCCGGGTTTTTTCATGCGCGGTCTCTGCGAGGAAATGCCTGTTTTCTGCGTCTGAACCGGGTGGCTGTTAGTGGTCAATAATGTAGACAACTCGTATTATGTGAGTGTGAAAGCACATCATTGACCGACGATTGTTGGTTTAAAAGTTACGAGGATGGTGGGATCCAAAGTCCTCGGGTGTCAGAAAGTATCCACGGATGTCGAGCGAGATTATCGAGCAGCAGGAGGCGTTTGAAGACCTGTGTGCTCATATCCGAGAGGTCGGAAAAGTTGCCTTTGATACCGAATTCGTCTCGGAATTCACACTGCACCCGCAACTGTGCTTAATGCAGTTTGCGACGAAAGATCGTCAGACGTCTGTCGACCCTTTCCTCGTGAAAGACCTCTCCTCCTGGTGGCAGATCATGGGGGATGAATCGATTGAAGTCATCATCCACGGCGGTCGCGAAGAGCTGAAGTTCTGCCATCATCTGGGGAAGATTGTGCCCCGGAATGTGTTTGATGTGCAGTTGGCAGAGGGGCTGCTGGGCAAAGGGTATCCGCTGTCGCATGCGAACCTGTGTCGACGGGTTCTTGGACAGGTGATTCATGGCGAGCAGACGCGAACTGACTGGCGGGCTCGGCCGCTGTCGGCACGTCAGATTGAATATGCTGTGGAGGATGTGCAGTATCTGCTTGAGATTCATCGTCGTCAGTTGAAGCGATTGGAGAAGAAGAAGCGTTCTGACTGGATGACGGCTGAGATGGACCGGATGGTCTATGAAGTGACGCGTGATGACTCGGAAGACCGCTGGCGCAAGCTGCCGGGTGTGAGCCGGTTGAATCGCAAGGCGATGCATGTGGCGCGGGAACTGTTTCGCTGGCGGATGGAAGAAGCAGAAAAACTGGATCGTCCTCCCCGACGTATTCTGCGTGACGACCTGCTGATTGACCTGGCGAAGCGACAGCCGAAGAACGTCAAGGACGTCACCGCGACACGCGGGATGGAGCAATCGGGGATCAAGAACTATGCCCTCGCGCTGCTTCAGGTCATGAAAGACGCTATGAAGGCGCCGGACGATGAATGGCCAACACCGGAAGTCGACGATAATGACTTCAAGGCCGAAGAACATGTGCTGGGCAAACTGCTAGGAGTTGCCCTCGCGAATCAGTGTGCGGCTCAGGAAGTCTCGCTGACGCTTGTCTGCAGTCACACAGATCTGCGGGACTTTGTCCGCTGGTATCAGAACGGGGCGGGTGAAGATCGTCCGAAACTGGCTGAAGGTTGGCGGGCTGAGATTTGCGGGAACTTCATGACGGATCTTCTAGATGGGAAGATCTCGTTGCGGGTCGCGGATCCGAATTCGGATCATCCGCTGGTGTTTGAGGATTATCGGGCTCACGGGTAGGCCTGAAAACGGTGTCATGTTCATAGCTTTGGGTGAGCATGCGCCTTCGTGTGAAACTTTACGTCCAGAACTTCTGCAAGAGCATGCGGAACTCAATTCAGAGTTTGCCGCGAAGTTGATTGCTGCCCCCGCTTCTGCGGAGAATATCACCGCTCATCTGCAATAATTTTACGAGCGATAACGGACATGCACTGAAGGCCCAAACCGATCAGAGTTCGCATCTGGTTCAAGTATTTATTACGACAGTCGTCATCTTAGATTTGTGTGTGATATGACCAAAAACATAGATCTCAAGAACCACCTTGCACTGATTAAAACACAGGATGGTGAGAAGCGATGGAATTCAATCTTCTCACTCGCAAACCATGCAACAAATGAGCTATTTGCAATTACGATCGAGTATTCATCGTCTTCCCTTTCCATTGACAGAATACTATCAGCGGATGTGCTAGGACGACTCGGCGATTGCGATCTGGCTACTTCAAAAGGGCGTCCTCTGGGAGAAGCATCTTTAGCAGCTCTTTTGGGAATGCTTTCTGTCGAGAAAGATACCAAAGTGACCTTAAGTATCATCACTGCATTGCAGCATCACCATCACCACAAAATCATCGGCAGCGTTGTTCCATTCAAGAACTCATGTTCTGCGGATATACGTCGAGCTGTCGCACTCGCCATCACCGGTTATGTGGATCCTCTTGCAATCGATACGCTTCTTGAATTATCGAAGGACGCTGATGTTCAAACGCGAAACTGGTCTGTGTTCGCCATTAGCCAGCAGATCGAAACTTCGTCGACGGAAATCATCGAGTGTTTACGCAATGCTTGTAACGACGAAAATGATGAAGTCAGAGCTGAAGGACTTTACGGTCTGGCAATCAGAAATGATTCACAGTTTGCAAGGCTGGCGCTATCAGTTCTGGAACAAGACTGGGTGCATAAATTAGCAATTCAAGCAATCATCAAACGCCCTGTCTCAATCGTGAAAGAGCGGTTAACGGAGCTGCTGGCTTGTTCCGACGACGATGCGATGAGTAATTTGCTACTTCAAGCAATCTCGAAATGTGACATGGACAATTAGTTGCATCGGCACCGTTCCGCGCAAAAACCCACGAGAATCCGGTCAGTCATTCGGCGCATGAAAAAACCCCCGGTGGGCGCCGGGGGTTTCGTTCAATCAACTACGGGTTGACTAGCGTTGGACGCGAGCGGTGCCGCCTTTGGCGAGTTGTTCGACTTCTGGGAGTTTGGCCATGGTGACGTCGCCGGTGAAGGTTGTCAGGAGGGCGCCGTGAGCCCAGCCGAGGCGGAGGGCGTCTTCTGGCTTGCGGCCGTTGATCAGGCCGTAGATCAGACCAGCTGCGAAGCCGTCGCCGCCGCCGATGCGGCAGATGACGTCGAGTTCCATGGTGGGGCTGACGTAGCGGTTGCCTTCGTGCCACAGGACGGCACCCCAGTTGTGTCGGTTGGTGGACTTCACTTCACGCAGAGTCGTGCCGACGGCTTTGATGTTCGGGAAGGTTTCACGGACCTTGTCGATCATCTCGAAGAAGGCGTTCGGATCGAGTTCGGACTTGTGCTCGACGTTCTGGCCGGTGATGCCCAGAGACTTCTGCAGGTCTTCTTCGTTGCCGATGAGGACGTCGACGTGTTCGACGATCTTGCGGACCTGCTCCTGGCCTTTGGCTTCTCCGCCGAGGGTGGCCCAGAGTTTCGCACGGTAGTTGAGATCAAAGGAGGTGACGGCGCCAGCGGCTTTGGCAGCCTTCATCCCTTCGATGATGAGTTCTGAGGTTGTCGAAGACAGAGCGGCGAAGATCCCGCCTGAGTGGAACCAGCGGACGCCTGAATCGAAGATGGTCTTCCAGTCGAAGTCGCCTGGTTTGAGCATCGCACCGGCTTCGTTGGCACGGTTGTAGAAGACGACGGGGGCACGGACGCCGGCACCGCGATCACTGTAAACGGCGGCGATGTTTGGTCCGCGGACGCCATCGTGTTCGAACCACTTGTAGATCGGCTTGACGCCCATTTCACGGACGCGGCCTTGGACGAGTTCGCCGATGCCGTAGTTGACCATGGCGGTGCAGATACCGGTATTCAGGCCGAAGCAGTCCGACAGGTTGGCAGCGACGTTGTACTCACCACCAGAGACGTGGATCTCGACGGTGCGGGCTTTGCGGAACGGGATCGTGCCAGGATCGAGGCGGTGCACGAGTGAACCGAGCGACAGGAAGTCGTAGGCGGCGTTGCCGGAGGGGATGACGAGTTTAGCTGACATGGAAAGGGTCCTTGGAGGGTCGTAATTAGGAATTGGGAATTGGTAATTAGTAATTGGTCGGAAGGGGAATGGTGCGTCGTGCGTACTCTTAGCGTTTGAGTCGCCTGGTACGCAAGGGACAGGGGGTTGACACCCCCCGCTCGCCTCAGATGGTCATGGAGGAGAAGCCGCCGTCGACGACGATGTTTTGGCCGGTGACGAAGGAGGCGGCTTTGTTCGAGGCCAGCCAGATGGTGGCGCCGGCGAGTTCTTCGACGTCGCCGAAGCGGTTCATCGGGGTGTGACCGACGATCTGCTTGCCACGATCGCTGTAACTGCCGTCTTCTTTGAAGAGGAGACCGCGGTTTTGTTCGGCAGGGAAAAAGCCAGGGCTGATCGCGTTGACGCGGACGTTGGCGGGAGCCCACTCACGGGCGAGGAATTGGGTGAGGTTGATGACCGCGGCTTTGGCAGCGGCATAGGCGACGACGCGGGAGAGAGGCGTCATGCCAGCCATGGAGGCGATGTTGATGATGTTTCCTTTTTTCGCGTTGACCATGGCTTCCCCGAAGACTTGGCAGGGGAGGAACGCTCCGCCGACGAGGTTGAGGTCAAAGACGGTGTCCCAGGCGCCGCGTGGGATCTTGCAGAAGTCGTCGCCGGGTTTAAGGGTGGCTTCGGGTTTATTGCCACCGGCGGCGTTGACGAGGATGGTCGGAGCGCCGACTTTCTCTTGGATGGCTTTGCGGGCATCGATCAGTGATTCGATTTTGACAGCGTCCGTGGCCTGGAAATGGGCTTTGCCGCCATTGGCCTGGATCTCTTTGACCTTGGCCATGCCGTTTTCTTCGTTACGTCCCATGACGACAACGTGAGCACCGTAGGCGGCGAGTGCGTCGCACATCAAGCCGCCGATTGAGCCGGTGCCGCCGATGACGGCCGCGACTTCGCCCGAGAGATCAAACAGGTTTTTCAGGTCCATAGTCGAGATCAGTTCCGATTGAGCGCATAACAGGACTTACCAGTTCGCATCTTAATCAGTGGATCTGTTGCTGTCATCTCCAAACGGACGGGCGTTGTCGCGGTTTGAAAAAATTTATCGGCGAGATGTCACGTTGGGTGAGGTCTCGACGTGATACATCCGGGCGTTGATGGTCATGATGACCCCGAACGTCTCCAGAATGACCAGCATCCAGATCAGGGGGTTGTGGCAGCCATGTGTGTAGATTCCGTACACGTGGCCGACAAACAATCCTGAGAGGATGAAGAAGGTCGTCTCGAGAGCGAGGACCATCTGAGCAGGTCGGCTGCTGATGACCATCAGATACGCTCCCAAAGCCAGCATCAATCCGCCGTGGACCGCCTGGAACTCCACCAGTCCGCCCGAAGAGAGAGTGGCCAGGCCAAAACCGTGAGCCATGTTTTCCGGGGCCAGCAGACAAGGGATGGCCAGCGCGATTAAAAACAATCCTGTTGTTGTGATGATGATTCTTGAGAGGTGCATGTTCGGACTCCTTTGGCAGGGGTGCATTTCGTCAGTTTGAAATGCTCGCCCGTCATCATCTTATACGCAGAATCAGGCCATCTGGATCAAATAATTCCCACGTTAGAAACGAAAACGAGCGTCTTGAGTGAGACACTCAAGACGCTCGCGGAGTTCGATTCATGCGAAATATAGATTAGGCCAGGTCGATGTATTCATAGGCACCGATGTCGACTGTGCCACCGACGTAACGTGCAGAGCCGCGTTGATCGCGGGTCAGGGCGATCCCGTTTTCGTCGACAGCCAGGGCATTGCTGCCAGCGTCAACGGCTGGACCTTTTCGCTTGAGGGCATGAGTGGAGGTTGGACCGCCGTTGTTCTTCAACGTTGTGTCGATCACACTTCCGATCAAGATCTGGCCGCTGCCCCCATTGCCGATTTGGTTCCCCTGGCGGTTGTTTCGCAGGTTACCAGCGGAACGAGAGTCAGAGACGATATTGAAACTGGAGTTGGCGTTGAGCCATCCGACGATGTCGTCGTCCGAGTTCTCTTCGCCTTTGTTGCCACCGACGATGGAGTTGTTCATCAGTGTGTCAGAGCCTGTGAAGGCATAGATACCGCCCGCATAGCCTTCGTTGAGGACGATGGTCGAGTTGGTGATATCCATGTCGGCGTAGTTGGCGATTCCGCCGCCCGTGCGAGCTTTGTTGCTGGAGATCGTCGCATTGACGACGTTCATTTCTCCGTCGAGGTTGGCCAGACCACCGCCGGCATTGGCAAAGTTGTGATTGACGGTTGAATTCTTCAATGTCACGACACCGCCATTGCTGTGAATACCACCACCGGCACCGAAGCGACCCGAGGCACGGTTCCCAGCGATCGTTGTCTGATTGATCACCGTATTTCCACCGTTGTTGAAGATACCACCACCACCATCATCAGCGGCAGTGCCCTGAGCGATGTTGTTGACGATCCGTGCATTGTTGACGTTCATCGTTGAGCCAGCATCGTTCCATAGTCCACCCCCTTCACGTGCAGCGAAGTTGTTCTGGACAACACCGCCGTTGAGTGTGACGGTTGAACCCGCTCCGGTGACGTGAAGGGCTCCGCCGTTACCTGGCAGGCCAGCTGCACGGTTCCCAGACGCTGCAGTTGCTCCACCTTGTGTGACATTATTGAGAACAACAGTGGCTGCTGCTGCGACTTCGATCGCTCCGCCTGCTCGAGAGGATGTATTGCTGGTGAAAGTCGTCCCGGAGATGTTGACTGTTCCGCCGAGAGTGAAGAGCCCGCCGCCTGATCCCCCTGTTCCCGTTGCGTCGTTCGCAGTGATGATTCCGTTGACAATGTTCGTCGTTCCGCCGTTATTGAAAACTCCCCCTCCACCATCATCGGCTGCCGAACCAGCTGCTTTGTTGTTCGCGATATAGACGTCATTGAGAGTCAGAGTTGAGCCAGCATCGTTCCAGAGTCCTCCCCCTTCACGGCTGGCGGTGTTGTTTTCAACAGAGCCGCCGTTGAAGACGACATTTGAGCCGGCTCCGGTAATGTGCAACCCGCCGCCATTACCAGGATTTGATCCGGCAAAGTTTCCCTCGCCTGCGATTGTGCTTCCGAGCAGCGAATCGTTGACGGTCAGAGTGGCGCCGGTCGCGGCTTCGATGGCTCCTCCTGCACGAGATGCGAAGTTGTCAGAGAGTTCTGAGTCGTTGATGGTTGTGGTTCCACCATTGACGAATAGCGCTCCGCCGCTTCCAGAGACTCCAGATGCGCCATTGTCTGTGAGCAGAGAGGATGTGAGGGTCAACTGGCCAAGGTTATTATAAATTGCCCCACCGCCATTGATCGCGGCTGCTCCGAAAGCCCGGTTATTTTCCAATGTAGAATTGTTGACCTGGACAGTGCCAGTGTTACCAACATAGATTCCGCCGCCAGAGATGGTCGCAGATCCATCGGCGATAACAGTATTTTCAAGGATGGTTGTTCCGAAGAAGGCAGCGATCGCACCACCGTAATTTGCGTCATTGGAAATCAGATCCGAGTTGGCAACGGTCAGCTGTCCAGATCCATTCTTGAGGATTGCTCCCCCGTTACTCAGCAGGAAGCTGCCGTTTTCCAGCGATAATCCGTCGAGTGTCACATTCTCAGCCGAGTTGACGTTGAAGATGCGACTCGTGTCATTGGCGTCGATGATGACATTTCCCAGTGTGCCGGTGATTGTCAGATCGTCGGTGATGGAGAGTTCACCCGCCATCAGGTCGATCGTTGTGCCCGCTGTGAAGACTGAGGCGTCGAATGTGATCGAATCGCCGTTGGCGCCACCTGCGACGGCATCTCCCACGGCGGCGTTGGTATCAGCTGCCAGGATCGCTTCACGGAGACTGACCAGCCCGTCATTAGCGACCACGTCGGCTGTCGTGTTGACGACATAGGCGCTCAGAAGGATACGGTCTTCGAGGGCTTGAGAAGGCAGGCTGCCGTAATGACGAGAGCGTCTTTGGCGTGAGACTTTGACGCGGCGGTCAGCCGAGCGGTTTGAGAAGGGACGGAGCAGTTGAGTGAAATTCATCACAGGTCGGATCATTGTGGCGAGTCCTTGTTGTTCAGGTGGTTCGTCACGCTACGTCATCCGTTTGCTTTTCCGTCCGAAGACAGACAGAGCCTACGCCAGGTCTCACGAAGACTGGGTTTATCAATATGATCATGGGATGCGAGCGCGTCATTCCGATAGGAGGTTAGGGTGAAACAACTGTTGTGCCGCGTCGTTACAAACCTCCCAAATTGCATAATCGACCAGTTCAATTGAACACGTTTCGGATGACCTCGCATCAGTGCATCAAAATGCTACAGAATGAATGGGCGATCAGAGAGCAAAGGACCTGTTGGCTCTGGCAGCAGAATGACATCCCATTGAGTATGTTGACTGCTGAGAACGCATGCGATACGCGCTGTCGTAATTTTTAAGTCGTTGCCATCCATGAAATTGAATTCATGAAACGCCCCTGCCCTTGAGGCCCGCATGGGGCCAAACAAGATGACCGGCGACTGCTAATGGCAGCAGGCAAAACGGTTCCGATGGGCGGCTCGTTTACATTGAGTTGGGGATCGATTACGCTTCGGATTTGGTAATTATCCCGGCGGGAAGCTGGTTTCAAGGAGCGGGCGATGATCGTCGAAGTCAGGCCTCCCAGGCAGTTCAAGCGAGAAGATTTGAAGCCGGGCGAGAATCTGTGCACGTACTGCACTGGGAAATGTTGTCGGTATTTTGCATTGCCGATTGAGACGCCGACGACTCGCAAGGATTTTGACCACATGCGCTGGTACATGCTGCATGGGCGAGTGTCGTTCTTCGTCGACCAGGGGACATGGTTCCTGATGGTCCACAACGACTGCCGGGAGCTGATGCCCGACAACCGCTGCGGCATCTATCAGACTCGTCCACAGATCTGCCGGACTTACACCACCGATAACTGCGAGTACGACGACAAGACCTGTTACGACCAGTTTTTCGAGACGCCTGAGCAGATTGAAGAGTATGCGGACCTGGTGTTGAACTGGGGGAAGAAAAAGAAGAAATCTGTCGAGAAGAGTGGTGTTGTGTCGCTACCTGTGGTGTGAGATTGTGTCGGAAATGTAAGTCGATTTGGTGCGGTTCGCGGAGCCTCACCAGCACCCTACATTGCTATTTAGATTGAGTTTCGAATTTCGATGTCAAACAAACTGATCACTCCCCAGACGCTCAAAGGTTTTCGTGACTATCTGCCGGATGTCATGCTTCAGAAAGAGAAGCTGATTGAGATTGCGCGGCGGGTTTATCGTAGCTATGGGTTCTCGCCGATTGATACGCCGGCTTTGGAGTACAGCGAGATTCTGCTTGGCAAAGGGAGTGATGAGACCGACAAGCAGATGTTCCGGTTTACTGATAACGGCGATCGGGATGTTTCGCTGCGGTTTGATTTGACGATTCCGTTTGCACGTTTTGCGGCGAAGTATATCGGGGAACTTGGGACGCCGTTTAAGCGTTATCATATTGGAACGGTGTGGCGGGCGGAGAAACCGCAGGCGGGGCGTTATCGGGAATTCATGCAGTGTGATTTCGATATCATTGGGACCGATTCGAATGCGTCGGACATTGAGACGCTGCTGGTGATCAATGATCTGATCGAGCAGTTGGGTGTGGGCGGGTTTACGATTCGGGTGAATCACCGACAGTTGCTCAACGGGATGCTGGAGAAGCAGGGGTTGTTGGAGCACTCGGTCGCGGTGCTTCGTGCCCTGGATAAGCTCGCAAAAATTGGTCCGGACGAAGTTATCAAGGAGATGGGAGTCACTGCGGGGGCGACTGCTGAGAAGGCTCAGCAGATTCTGGAGTTTGCAGGGCTGACAGGGACTCCTGACGAGATGCTCAATCGCTGTGAAGAACTGGTGGCAGGGAACGAGCGAGGGTTGCTAGGGATCGCGAATCTGCGAGAACTGTTCGCGGCTGCCTCGGCTGTTGGATTGCCTGCCGGGCGAGTGAAGCTGGATCTTTCTATCGCGCGTGGTCTTGATTATTACACGGGAACCATCTTCGAGACCTTCCTGGATGCGCTGCCGAAGATTGGATCGGTTTGTTCGGGGGGGCGTTATGACAACCTCGCCGAACTGTTTACGAAGCAGAAGCTGCCGGGCGTAGGGGCGAGTCTGGGGCTCGACCGACTGCTCGCCGCGATGGAAGAGCTTGGCCAGGCGTCGACATCGCGCACGCCGGCGCCGGTGCTGATCACGCAGTTTGATGCGAAGTTCCTGCCGGAGTATTTGAAGATGAGCCGGGATCTCCGTACTGCGGGGATCGGCGTTGAGGTTTATCCGGAAGCCAAGGGAATCGGCAAGCAGTTCAAATATGCCGATCGGAAGGGCTTTACGATCGTCCTGATCGCGGGGGAGAATGAATTCAACGAGGGCAAGTGGCAGGTGAAGCACCTGGGGAGTGGGAGTCAGCGGGTCGTTGAGTCCGGGCAGTTAGTGAAGGTTGTGGGTGAACTGCTTGGTGGTTGAATTTGTAGAATAGATCGATTCGCAATGGATAGCAAAGAAGCACTGTCTGTCGATCAAGTAATTCAGAATCTGCAATTATTGCGTGGTCGTACGATTCAAGTTTGCGGCCAGTTTATTTACGAGCGTGAACAACATGCGTTAAATCATATTCCGGACGACGAACGTAAGTCGAAGAAAGGATTTCAATCGAGTCTTTGGATTGATACGGATCCAAGATACTTCAAATCCATTTCTATTTTGGACTATGACTTCAATACTCGTCTGGTTGTTGTCGAAGGAGTCTTGGGTGATATAGGACGCGCGGGACACTTTGGCATGTGGCCTGCCAGTATGTTGATCTCGCGTATTTCGTTGCTTAGCGATGAATCTTAATCATCTGTTAATCTGTACGAGTTCATCGCATTTCGTCTGTACCAAACGGGAGAGCCATCCATGTTCTGGAAGTCACTTCTGTCGGCTGTCTTAGTCTCTGTCTTGTCATGCTCTTCGCTTTTGGCAGTGGATCTTAAGCGAATCATCGCTGATGACGATAAGACGCACTTCGTGATCGAGCACACTGACACACGCTTTATTCCCTGGGGGTTCAATTACCTCGGCGTTCATGGGCATCTGGCTGAGGAGGAGTGGCAGACCGATGCGGGGTGGAAGAAAGTCGAAACAGACTTTCGCGAGATGAAGAAGCTTGGGGCGAATGTTGTTCGCTGGCATTTGCAGGTGCCGACATATTTGAAGGGGCCGAAGGAGGCGGATGAGGAGCAGTTGGCGCGTCTTGTGAAGCTGTTGGATCTGGCGGGGGAGGTGGGTGTTTATCTCGATCTGACCGGGCTCAATTGTTATCGGCTGGCGAACAGTCCGAAGTGGTATGACGAACTCAGCGAGAAAGAACGCTGGGAAGTGCAGGCGTTTTTCTGGGCGACAATTGCGAAGGCGTGTGCGGGGCGTGCGGAGGTTTTTTGTTATGACCTGATGAATGAACCGGTCATCGTTGCCGCCAAGCCCGGGGAGCATTCGTGGTTAGGTGGTGAGTTGGGCGGGTTTCACTTTGTGCAGCGGTTGATTCGTGATCCGGCGGGGCGAGAGCAGGTGTATATCGCCAAAGCGTGGTCGGAGAAGATGGTCGCTGCGATACGTACGCATGACCAGAAGACGCTGGTGACGGTGGGCGTCATTCCCTGGGCGTTTGTGTGGCCGACGGCGAAGCCTGTTTTCTATGCGCCGGAGGTGAAGGGGAATTTTGATTTCGTCAGTATTCACGTCTATCCGACGAGCGGGAAGCAGGACGCGGACCTGAAGGCACTTGATGCCTATCGAGTGGGGCTGCCGCTGGTGATTGAGGAGACGTTTCCGCTGAGTTGTTCGCAGGAGGAGTTTGAAGCGTATCTGGTGAAAGCGGGGCCGAAGGTGAATGGATGGGTGAGTCATTACTTCGGAGCGACGATTGAGGAGCATCGCGCGGGAGCGGAGCCGGCGGGGGCGTTGGTGGCGAGGTTTTTGGAGTCTTGGGCGGGGGTGAAGCCGGAGGCGGTGACGGTGGAGTAGAGCCGGGAGAGATTGCCTTTGGCGTACTGAGTCATTGGGCGCGAATTGTTGCCTAGAGCCCACCCTCATCCGTCGGCACTGTGTTTTGTAAACACCTGAGGTGTTGTGCCGCCACCTTTCCTGAAGATGACTACCGCGTCGCCCTTAATCTCGCCTTATCGGCGAGCGGGCTCCTTGCTTCCACCTCAAGGGAGAAGGGACGGAACGCAAAAAGTCGCGACATTCTTGTGAATATCGCGACTTCTTTTGCGTTTGAAGTTATCGTCGTCTTACTGGTTCATTTCCAGGGTGACGGCCATCACGATGGGGCAGGAAGGGCCGCTGGCTTTGCGGAATTCGAGCTTGGTGATGACGTCGGTTTTCTTGGGCTGGATCGAGAGGTAACGCATTTGGGCGCCCTTCTTGAGTTCAGCGGCGAATTCCGAGCCGGGGACGTCGATCCGACGAATGTAGTCGGAGATGTGGACGCCGTTTTGCAGTGGGTGGTCTTCCGTTGAGCCGTCTGCATAGATGATGCGGACGACCATGACGGTTTCCTTGCCGCCGGTGGCTGGGTAACCCCAACCGGAGATGCCCCCCAGGATATGGATGGTCTTGGCGGGTGCACCGACTTTCATTTCCACATTGCGAGGCATCGTGGGGGCGACTTCGCCGTTGCTGCCCTGGAGCATGATCGCGTTTCTGGCTTCACCGCCTTGTGGGTCGATGAGGTTGAACGGGATCTTCTTGAACATGAAGGTCTTCCAGCTATCGAAGATCAGAGCACCGCTGACGCTGTCGTTCTTGAAGAACATGTCGTGGTGAGTGCTGATCGTGCTGGCCAGACGCATGTCGAGTGGCAGGTACTGACCTTTCTTGGTGAGGAACTCGAGGAGATCGGTGAGTTCCTGCTTGTTCATGCTCTTCTCGAAGCCTTCCGGCATGAGAGACTGGCGTGACTGGACGAGTTCTTCGATCTGATCGCGCTGGATGACCTGGGTCTTGCCGGCGTTGTCGATGACTTCCAGAGTCGTGCGGGATTCGGAGGCGAGCATCCCGGTGAAGACGCGGCCATCCTGATCGAGGATCGTGTACGTGCGGAAGTTGCCTTCGACGTCGCGGTTCGGATCGAGGATGTGGATCAGCAGTTCTTCTTTCGGGTGGACGGCCATACCGGTGAGGTTCGGGCCGATGGCAACTCCGAGGTCGCCGTGCTGGTGACACTTGGCACAATGGGTGTTGAAGAGGACCAGACCGGCTTTGGCGTCGCCTTTGGTCTCTGTGATCGCGTGGAATTCCTCGATGACTTTGGCGCGGTCAGGGTTGGGGAGGCCGCCACCGGCTTTGAGCATCGTGACTGCTCGCTGACGGAGTTGGCGGTCGGGAATGTTGCTGAGGACCTGCTTTTGTTCAATCGAGAGATCGGAGGGAGCGAGTTGGCGTTTCTCGAAGGCATCCAGAAGGCCTGCGATGGCTTCGGAGCGTTTGAGAAGAACGTCGATGGCGCGGGCACGCAGGGCTGGAGAGAAGCTGGGTTGACGTTCGATAAGGATCGTCGGAACCGAGTCTGCACGACTCTTATCAAGGGCTTCGACCAGACCACGTGCAAGGTCTGGGTTCATGCGTGGATTGATTTGTCCGACGACATCTGCGACGACTTTATCCGACAGAGGTTGAAGCTGGATCATGTCGCGAGCGGCTGCCAGTCGTTGGTCGATGTTGCCCGCGTCGTTGGTTAGAATTTCCATGTAGCTGGCAATCATGTCGCCGAGGTAATCGTCGAACATGTTGCTGCCCATTGCTCCGGCCAGTCGGACGAGTGCCGAGCGAGTTGGAGCATCACTTTCTTTGAAAAGAGCTTTCAGCTCGGTCACCGTCGCAGGTTGGAGAGACGCGGTCTGGTTGCGTGGCCAGCCTTCCACGAAGCCTGAAAGGACGAGACCCTTGAGGTCGCCGTTGGCTTTGGTCAGTTCGGTGAGAACCGAATCCATCGCCTGGGCCTGCTTAGGATTGCGGACCAGATTGCGGCTGACGAGTTGAATCAGGTCGCGATACTGGCCGAGGGCGATCTCGACTTTTTCGTCGCTGGACTGGGTGTCTTTGAGGAGTGCCTGCAGGAAATACTGGGCGTTGTTGGCACAGGCCGAGGTTGCGGCATCGCGTTGCCAGCGATCCATGACGAGACCTTTGGTCGTCGTCCAGGCGGCGAGTTTATCGCCGAGGACTTTGTTGGCTGGGACGTCGGCTGCACCTTGGAGAACGGCAAGTTTCACCTGGCCAGAAGATTCTTTGGACCAGTCAAAGCTGGCGATGGCATCTGTTAAGGCAGCAGGGGCTTTGACGAGCGCGAGGTACGCGTTGCGTCGAACACCAGCTGAAGGATGCTGAGTGGCGCTGACGAGAGCTGAGGAGACATCGGAGCTGTCGGGAGAGATCAACCCGAGGCCGTCGAGTGTCCAGATGGCGTGAATCGCCGCTGTATTCAGGCCGATTTCGTCAACCGACTTGTCAGCCAGAAGGGCGAGGAGATCGTTCTTGGCTTCGACATGCTTGCCTTCGATGAGGGCCTGCTGGGCAAGCTTGCGGACGAGCATCGTGGTCGACTTAAGGTCAGTAATGAGTTGGGCGACGCTGGCTTTAGCGATTTTGGGAGGATGGTAGGCGACTTCGGCTTTCTTGTTTTCACCTGTGTAGATCAGGCGGAAGATGCGGCCGTGGGTTTTGTCGCGAAGATCGGTTTCGTAGGCGGCGCCTTTGCCGGTCTGGAAACCCTTGGGAGTTGGATTGTGCTGGACGATGTAGTTGTACCAGTCGATGATCCAGACGTTTCCATCGGGACCGACTTCGGCCACGATCGGGGCGGCCCATTCATCGTCACTGGCGGCCAGATTGAACTCGAGGACCGAGGTGAAATCCGAGCCATTGGGGGTAATCACGAAGGTTCCGACGAGGTGTCCGGTTGGACCGCAGACAAAGCCCGTGCGGTTCCACCAGTCTTTGGGATAATTACGGGCGGTGTAGATGGCGTGTCCGCAACCTGCAGTAAAGCCGCCGTGCTGATCGACTTGACGGATCTTATCGGTGATCGGCTTGAAGAGGTGTGACTCGGCCATACGACGGGCTTGTTGAGCGGCCATGCCGTAGACGCGTTCGTAGTAGCGGTTGGCCAGTGGCATGTAGACGCTGGGATTGCGGTTGGCGGTCGAGCCGAAGATGATGCCTTCTTCAGAGATGCCAATGCCCCAGGTGTTGTTGTCGGTTGAGCGGACGAACTCGAGTTCTTCGACTTTCGGAACGTCGTCCTGGCTGAGTTTGAAGCGGAAAAAGCCCTGGCGGAACGGCGTTGATTTCATGCCGTTGAACTCGGGAGCAGAGTTGTTGTACCCCTGCATCGCCCAGACCCAGTTGTCGAGGCCGTACTGGAAGTTGCTGACGCAACCGTGGGTATCGCCCATGTTCCAGCCGGTGATGATCGTCTTGCGGATGTCGGCTTTGTCGTCGCCGTCGGTGTCTTTGAGGAAGATCGTTTCGCCATCGGCTTGAACGAGGAAGCCGTCTTTCCAGGCGAGGATAGAGGTCGGAATGCTGATGTTCTCGGCGAAGATGGTGAACTTGTCGGCTTTGCCATCGCCATCGGTATCTTCGCAGATCTCGATGCGGTCGCGGCCTTTGTTCTTGAGGGCCTGTTCGTTGGGGTAATCGACGGTTTCGCAGACAGCCAGACGTCCACGGGCATCCCAGCACATGGCGATTGGTTTGGCACCGAGTTGCGGTTCGCTGGCGAAGAGGGCGATTTCAAAGCCATCGGGAACAGAGTAGTGCTTGAGAGATTCTTCAGCCGAGACGGGGCGTTGCATGAGGCTGAGGTTTTCGCCCTGCTCTCCCCAGCGTGCGGAGGGACGATAGTTGGGGATCTTGGCGCCGACATCGTCGTATTCGAACTTCTTGAGGTTCTTGGGAATCTCGGTCATTTGGGGTGCAGTGAAGAGTCCGGGGTCGTTGTAGGGTTCGACGACTGCAACGGGAGTGTTCGCTGACCAGCGGATACCGCGTTCGAGCAGGTTCTGGAAGCCGGGATGATTCCAGGTGCGGAGGTCGTGACCCCAGGCAGTGTAGAAGACGCGTCCTTTGCCGTGAGTGCGGACCCAGGTCCAGGGTTCCTGCTTGTTGCCGTCTGCCTGTTCGCCTTGCTGGCGGTACTCGAGGACGACGCGGTTTTCTGGATTGTGCTTGGTGTGGATGTAGGTTTCGTCCCAGCTCTCGAAGCCGCTGAAGTTCTTGAGGAGCTCGTGGTCGGTGTTGGCGAGGACGGTGCGGAAGGTGCCGGTACCGTGACGCTGGAACTGGCCACCCATCAGCTTGACGACGTCGTCGTTGTTGCGGAAGCAGAAGGAAGCGCAGTGAAGGGGAACGAATCCACCCCCTTCGGCGACGTATTCGAGCAGTGCCTCGGCTTGAGCAGGTTTGATCTCGTCGATGTTGGCGAAGACGACGAGAGCATCGAAGTGGCCGAGGTTGGCTTTGTTGAGGTCATCGGCTTTTTCGGTGTAGACCATGTCGATCCCCTTGGCGGCGAGGACCGGGGCGATGAGGTCTGCTTTTTCAGCTGGTTTGTGGTGACCGCTGTCACCGAGGAAGAGAACGCGGAGGTTCTTGGCGTATAGGGACGAGGTGTTTGGAATGGAAACCAGCGTGATGGCAGCAAGGGCAGCCGACAGCCATCGCAAATGAGTCGTCAACATGGGCGTTATGAACCTCTCAGGCATGCGTATTCAAGTAAGCCGATGCGGAGTTCGCCGCTGGCTGGAGAGCAGTCGTGGACAGCGACAAGTCAGAATGTCGGACACAGAATCACTGTGCCCGCATCGCAACAAAGACAAAACCATGTTAGGTTATAGATTGAAAGCATCAACGCATCAATGAGATCTTGCGCAAAACGGCTTTCATTTTTTACAATAATAGCGAAGCCTTGATTTTTAACGAAGCGGCGATGACTTTTGATCGCGCGTTTGAAATCGAGAGAAGTCTGTAGTGCCACGAAAACGTGGCCAATTCCTGCATCAGCGGGTCACTGGATCACTTACAGGGCGAATGAATCCGATTCCGCAGAGTTACTGGACAGTCCAGTTTTTTGGCGAAGGCTTTGGTATTTCACCAAGGCCATGACAAGGATGACCCGGGAAAAGTGTCTCAATTAGAAAGAAAATCGTTATTGAAGCGCTTAGCATTCACTGACATTGACGGCGATTTGAAGGGCCAGTCCGCCTTCTGAGGTTTCTTTGTACTTGGAGTTCATATCGAGGGCGGTGAGCCACATGGTGCGGATGACGTCATCGAGGGAGACGCGGGCGTCGAGGGGTTCGCGATGAAGGGCCATGCGGGCGGCGGTGATGGCTTTGATGGCGCCCATGGCATTGCGTTCGATGCAGGGGACCTGGACGAGGCCGCCGATGGGGTCGCAGGTCATGCCGAGGTGGTGTTCCATGGCGATTTCGGCGGCGGTGGCCGCTTGAGAGGGAGTGCCGCCCAGGGCTTCGGTGAGGGCAGCTGCGGCCATGGCGGAGGAGACGCCGATCTCGGCCTGGCATCCGCCCATGGCGGCGGAGATCGTTGCACCTTTCTTGAAGATGCAGCCGACTTCGCCTGCTGTGAGCAGGAAATTGCGCATCATGTCTTCATCGTGAGTGCAGAAGCAAAGTGAGTACATAAGCACAGCAGGAATGACACCCGCTGCTCCGTTGGTTGGTGCAGTGACGACCCGACCAAAGGCGGCGTTTTCTTCGTTGACCGCGAGGGCAAAGCAGCTGACCCAGTCGAGGACCCGTTGAAAATCATGCGACTGTGCGCGGACCAATTCAAAGAAGGTGTCGATGTCTTCGGGGACCGGCTGGCCGAGGAGTTTCTGGGCGGTGAGAGCGGCGCGTCGTTTGACGTTGAGTCCGCCGGGGAGGATGCCTTCATGCTGGCAGCCGCGGTGAATACAGTGGACCATGGCATCGCGGATGGCGCCGAGGTCATGGTCGATCTGATCATCGTTGCGCCAAATGCGTTCGTTCTGACGGACGATTCCCGAGATCGTCGTCGATTGTTCGCGACAATAGCGAAGCATGTCTGCGGCGGAATCGATCGGGTAAGGAAGAGTGATCGACTGATCGGCTGCGGTCTCGTTTTCTTTGACGATGAAGCCGCCGCCGATGGAGTAATAGGTTTCGGTGATGAGTACTTCGTCAGCGGAGCAGGCAGTAAGTGAGATGCCGTTGGGGTGGTAGGGGAGCTGTTCGTTGCGGAAGAGGATGTCCTTATCGCGAGTGAAGAGGATCGTGTGTTGTCCGTTGAGGCAGATGGTCCCATCTTGTTTGATCTGCTTGATCTGGTCGCGAACAAGAGGGACGGGGATCGTTTTTGGATCATGCCCACATAAGCCGAGCTGAACGGCGATGTCGGTGCCGTGGCCTTTGCCCGTTTTGGAGAGGGAGCCGAAGAGGTCGACTTGAATGCGGGTGACGCGTGGCAGTTTCTCGGAGCCGAGTTCATTCAAAAATCGTAAGGCGGCGAGCCAGGGTCCCATGGTGTGAGAGCTGGAAGGACCGATGCCGATTTTCAACATCTCGAAGATGCTGATGGCTGCCATGGGGAGGGCTTTCAGGAGAAAGGATGACTCGTTGAATTGGAGTCATGATTGTCCCATGCAAAGCCGGTATCAGCAAGAGCGTTCTTCGACAGCAGGATGCTGATTTTGGACAAGTGTGACATGTCGATTCAATAAAACAACCCGTGCCTGCTGGGATGCTGACACGGGTTGATTCGTTGAAGTGAGTTGCTACCCAAATCAATTAGTTAAGTTTCGAGATATCGATCGTGAACTCGTTTTTGCCTGGCTTAACTTCGAGATTCTCAGCGATGACGACTGCTTCGGTGCCTTCTTTGGGCTTCGGCATTTTCTTCGGTGGGGCATTTGGATCATCTTCGCTCGGGACAGGAGAACCGGAAGTCATTTTGACGGTATGAAGCCCCACGGCGGCTCCACGGTTGTGTTCGTCGAAAACGAGTTCGAAGCGTCCTTTGCTGTCAGTTCGTCCGACTGATGGGCGCCCCGCAGCGGGATAGAATTCGATCGTGGCATTGACGATGGCTTGATCGCCGTTCTTAATGTAACCGGTGACTTTGCCGAGATCGGGCATATCACCCTGAGAACAGCCAACTGCCAGGCAGGCGATTGCCAGCATGGCCATGGCAGTCATTTGACGAGTCATGATGGAGAACCTTAATTAGAGTATGGGCCTGCGAATAAATTCAAGAAGCGTATATGATGTCAGCCGCATCGGAAGACACGGCTGACGCTTTGAATGGTGGGACCAGAAGCAGACTAGAATTCGCCGATGACGGTGCCGTCGCGTCGGCTGCAGAGGGCCATGTAGGTCGTGTTGAAATCAATGTTCTGAGACAGGAAACGAACTGCTCCGTCCCCCATCAGGACTTGAACGCCACCCTGGTGTGCAGAGCGGAGTCCGTTGTGGAGAGCATAGCCTGCCGTGTCGAGGCTCGTTCCAGCTATATCGACAGAGTTGATTGGCCAGCGCGGGACGGTGATATTCATCGTCCAGTCGCCCCACTTGCTTGGACCAGCAGACCAAGCCCCGCCGACATAGTTGCTTGGGCGTGAATCGATGCGTGTACCAGTGATTGGATCGACTGTTGCTGACGAGTGTTCGCCCACGATCAATGTGTTGCTCAAACCATCGGAGACATCAGCCATGTCGATTGGTCCAAGGTTAGAGTTCCATGCACCGATGACACCTTCGTATTGCATCCAACCATACCCTGTCCATGTTGATGGTGTGCGTGAGCCAGGAGTGGTCTGTTGAGCTGCAACTGAGGACGGGAAATAGTACATGCCCATGATGCCGACGTAGTCAGCAACCTGAACCGGGTAGGTAGCAGGTGCACCTAGCTGGCTGACAGTGAGCGCACCAGCTGTGTTGTTACGAGTCTTGTTGAGAGGGCTGCTCGGACAGTTGAGGTTTGGAACAATCAGCTGAGAGACGACACGCCAGTTTCGGTTGAGTCCCTGAGAACCCTGGTCGGTGAAGTCCTGATCGGTGAAGACCATGGAATCGTAAGCAGGACCTTGCTCCATATTTGGGAGCAGCAGGGTCAACCATGAGGCACCACGACGCTGTGCAACGGTTTCACCGACATTGGCGGGGAAGACTCTGAAGGTGTCGTGGTAGTTGTGAATGGCCAGACCAAGTTGCTTGAGATTGTTTTTGCAGCTACTGCGTCGAGCAGCTTCTCGTGCCTGTTGAACTGCGGGAAGGAGAATTGCAACAAGCATGGCAATAATGGCGATGACAACAAGCAGCTCGATCAGTGTAAAGCCAGTGCGATTTCTGGCTGGACGTTGCGGGAACATGTTGGCTCCAGATGAAGAGAATTAGAACGAAGGAACAGAATGTCGAAAAACACCTGGTCTTGAGAGACTCAAGGCACAGGTGTCAAATGGATTTGTACAATCGTTTCAGCGACTGGGGCTGCTGGCAATCAATTGATGAGGAGTCATTCACTGAGCTTTGCGACGTCGAAGTCGAAGACGTTCTTGCCAGCTTTGACTTCAACGTTCTCGCCAAGGCTGAGGAATTCTTTTCCTGACTTTGGTTTCGGCATCGGCTTACGGGGAGCGGCGTCATCATTGGCTTCAGTCGCAGTTTGACCTGACGACATTCGGACATTATGAAGACCGATTTTCGCACCGGGTTCCTGGTAAGCGTAATAAAGGGTGTATTCGCCGTTTTGATCGGTTTGGCCCATGGACGGGCGACCATCCTGAGGAACAAATTCAATCAAAGCACCGACTACTGGTGTCCCGGCATTCGATATTGTGCCAGAGACTTCGCCCATCGGTGGTTTGTCGCTTGAGCTGCAACCAGCGGATATCGCGACAAGAATAAGAGTCAGAGAGTGAAGACAGGTTCGATTCATGAGAGAGGTTCCGAAAAGGGAGTTCGCTTGAGAAATGTCCAATGAACCAACCGATTAGAACTCGCCCACGACGGCCCCGTCGTTACGCTGAAGCAGAGCCATGTAAGTTTTGCCGAAGTCCATATTGTCGGACAGGAAGCGGACTGCACCGTCGCCCATGAGAACCTGCACGCCCCCTTTGTGAGCAGAGCGAAGTCCGTTGTGGAGACAGTAGTTCCACTGTTGTGTGTAGTTACCGGAAAAAATGCTGTTGTTAGGAAAACGCGGGATGGTCACATTCATTGTCCATCCCCCCCAATAGCCTGCTCCTGAATGCCAGGCGCCGCCGACGTAATTGCCAGGTCGGGCGTCGGATTGTGTTCCGTCGATAGCCATCATGTAGTTGGAGTGCTCACCGACGGCGATCGTGTTGCTCAGGCCATCTGTGATTCTGGCCATTTTGACTGGTGGCAGATTGCTGTTCCAGATGTTGATGATGCCGCGGTCCATCATCCATCCATAACCTGTCCAGGTCTGAGTGCTGCTTCCTCCTAATGCTCCCCATTCTCCGCCGTTAACGGGATTGAAGTAACCGCCAGCGATACCGACGTACTCAGGAATCTGAACGGTGATCGTGTTAGGGGCACCCAATGCGCGAGTTGCTGCATGAGTCGTGTGATTGCGAGTGCTTGGCATGGGACTGGACGGGCAATTCAGAATTGGAACTCGCAACTGGGACATGATATTCCAACTGCGATTAACGGAGTGCTGGTCGCTGTGGTCAGAATCAGTAAAGACAAACTGATCGTAAGCGGGGCCCTGTTCGAGATTGGGGAGAATATGAACCAGCCAGGAGGCGCCTCGAGGACCGGTGTCCGTGGTTCCTGAAACACCCGTGTTGCCGGGGAATACGTTGAAGGTGTCGTGATAGTTGTGGATGGCCAGGCCGAGTTGCTTGAGATTATTTTTGCAGCTGCTGCGTCGGGCGGCTTCGCGAGCCTGTTGAACGGCAGGCAGAAGGATTGCGACTAAAGACGCGATAATGGCGATGACAACCAAGAGTTCGATGAGCGTAAATCCAGAGCGACCGCGAGAGAGAGGACGAGTTTTTGACATGAGGCCTCCAAAAAGAATAGAAGTGAGATGAGTGATGATTTTAAATGAGACTTGGAACGCATCAACAAAATCTTGCCTGTCGAGCAACGGTATTAAGAGAATATTCGCCCTTATATTCATTAACCCACAAAATACTGCAATTAAAGTACTAGTTAGTTTCACCCAGTGATCAGTCGTTACCTTATCGCTCGACAAAACATGCCCTTTAAGCTCACATTGCAGACAGTATGCCATTTCAGTCCATGTTCAGACTTTTCCATATCAACTATCACAAAGGCGCACGGGTGAATGATTCCTGCGCATATAAAGCACCATGAGCACCTGAACGAACCGGTGACGAACTCGTGAATTCAACAGATGTGGATGCGATGGGAAGCCTTATTTCGTGGCATGTCTGATACTTTTTTCAACACTGACCGATCTGGCAGAATTCAATTTGCGACTCGATTTCGTTTTACGTTTTCAAGCTGTAGTTGTCGGGTTTTCCAGTGGGAGCGACTATTTTTGATCATCGCTGAAACTCGGCAAAATTGGCTCGAACAGAGGTCGGGTATTGACTGGTACTCAATTAGCACGCATATTGGATGCAGAGTTCCTGCTGGTTCAAATAATACAGATTGAAGAGATTCATGAAGCCAGTTTTCGAGCAATTGATTCGTCCCGAAGGGACTTCGTTCCGGTGTTTTGATCGCACGGAGATCCGTACGCCCGCGAAGTGGCACCGGCATCCTGAGCTGGAGATCACCTATGTGGAGCGTGGGTCAGGGACACGGATTGTGGGGGACAATGTCTCCCCATATACGAATCATGATCTGGTCTTCATTGGGCCGAACTTGCCTCATACCTGGCAGTCGGATCAGTATCTGGGCAAGCGGTTCGATCGACACCCGGCTGCGGTGATTCAGTTTCACCTGGACTTTCTTGGCCCGACGTTTTTCGAGCTGCCAGAGTTTGCGTCGATCAAGTCGATGCTGCGTCGGTCCCAGTTGGGGCTGTGGTTTCCACCGGAAGAAGCGGCTCAGTTGGGGACCATCATGATCGAAATGATTCATGATGACGGCCCGACGCGGATTCTGCGACTGATTTCTCTGCTCAGGCAGATGTCGGAAGTGGAATCGTCGTTGACGCTGGCGAGTGAAGGCTTCTCTCCTCGCTTCGATGAGCGAACCGAAACGCGTATTCAAAACATCTGTCAGTACATCAATCAGAATCTGCGAGATCCTGAACTCGACCACCTGACTCTGGCTGAGCGGGCGCGGATGAATCCGTCTGCTTTCAGCCGATTCTTCAAGCGTTCGACGGGGCGAACGGTCACGCAATACATCAATGAATTGCGTATCGGGCTGGCGTGTCGACTTCTGGTGGACACCGAGGACAGCATTATTGATGTCTGCCTAGAGTCTGGTTTTAACAACGTGTCGAATTTCAATCGACGGTTCCGTGAACTGCGAGGGACGACGCCACGCGAATATCGACGCCAGTTTGCGGCTCAACTGGTCGCTAATTGACTCTCGACAAATGACGTCGCGCTCACAGCCGCAAAGTTCGCGCAATTGGCGAAACTTGTGGCTGATTTTTTTGCTGAAACAGATGCAATGCCTTCGCACAGGCTGCTCGAAACCGGAGTTATCTTATAACCGCAATGGGGATACTCATTGTGCTGATTTGATCATCAAGCTGACAGGAAGTCGATAAATGCGTATTGGAATAGCCATGTGGTTGCGAACCCTGGGTGTGGTCTGGTTGATGCTGATCGTGAGTATCAGCGCGGCGTCGGATCGTGGGCGAATACTTGGTGATGCGAAGACGTGCTTTCTGCCAAAGTTTTCGTCTTTGTTTTCTGTCTATGGGAAGAATGCGTTTGTCGTTCTTTCGGAAACGGCGGATGATGAGGCGATGCCAGTGATCGCGGCGGGGACGATTGGTCGCGGGCGACTGGTGGTCATGGGCAAAGAAAGCTACCTCGATCCCAAGCAACTCGAACACGCTGATACGGGTGCGATTCTCAAACAGCTGTTTTTATGGGCTGCCAAGTCAACTCCCGATCGTCAGTCGACTTTGAAGATCGGGACATGGGACTGCAAGGGACTCTCGGAAACGCTGAGCCAGAAAGGGTTCGCGATCCGAGACATCAGCAAGAAGATTCCAGCAGGTCTGGAAGGGATGGATCTCGTTGTCGGGACGCCTTATGGACTTAGTGAAGCAGATACTTCTGCGCTCGTTGCGTTCGCCAGAAAAGGTGGCGGGGTGATTCTCGCCGGTCAGAGCTGGAGCTGGGCTCAGAAGGAAGGCAATAACGAGCGGACGATTGCAACGGAGTTCCCGGGCAACCGCGTTGCCAGAGCAGCTGGGATTTTGTGGCATACCGAACTCGTGTGGAGTAACAACGAGACACCGCCGGCGATTGCCCCTGAGTCTCCATCGACACATGCCTTGGCCGCATTGACTTTGCTGCGGACGACGCCGGCGAAAGAGATCCCGAAAGTGACGTTGAATAACGCCGTTTATAATTTGTTGAAGACCGTCGAGATTCTGCCGTCGGATGATGCCGACTTCATGCCTGAGCTGAAGAGCGCGCTGGCTCAGCAGTTTGGCGGGCAGGAGGTCATTCCATCGAAGCAGAACAAGATCACGAATCAGAATCCGCTGGCGAGAATTGCCGTCACTGTTGCGACGAATCGTGTGCAGAATCTGCCTGTCGAGCAGATCGTGGCATCGCCGATGGCGGAGTTTTTCCCTGGCGTACCGCCAAAGTCTGCTCCACGCGTTGAGAAGACGATCAAGATTGATCCGAAGACCGTTCGTTGGCATTCGACGGGACTGTATGCATCAGCTGGGGAAGTCATCACTGTTACTGTGCCGGACGATGCGACGAAATCAAAACTGAAGCTGCGAATCGGGACACACAAAGACAAACTTTGGCATCTCGATAAATGGGAACGGGCACCGGAGGTTACGCGGACGTTTGATGTGACGTCGAACGTGATGAAGATCGCCTCGGCATTCGGGGGATTGATTTACCTGGAGATTCCCGAAGAGTGTTCGCTCAAGCCATTTCAGATGAAAGTTGCCAACGCGGTTCAAGCCCCGAGATACGTGCATGGGGAGACGACGTCGGAACAGTGGAAAGTCGAACGGACTTATGCGGCTCCGTGGGCGGAAGTCGGTTCCGACAAGTTGATCTTCACGGTCCCGACGGCTGACATTGTTCAACTGGAGAACCCCCAGGAGTTAATGACGTTCTGGAACAAGATCATGGATGCTGATGCGGAACTGGCTGCGATTCCCTATGACCGCACGTCACCGGAGCGTTTCACCTTCGATCAGCAGATCAGCGCCGGGTATATGCATGCGGGCTATCCGATCATGGCGTTTCTTCCGCAGGCCAAAGAGATGATGAATCTGCCCGAGTTGCTACAGAAGGGGAACTGGGGGGCATTCCATGAATTGGGACATAACCATCAGAAGCCGGAATGGACCTGGGACGGGCTGGGGGAAGTGACGGTCAATCTGTTTTCTGTCTACAACTTCAATTCGATCTTGCCGCAGGCACGTCAGCATGATGCGATCGATCCGGATGAGCGGATCAAGAAGATCAAAGAGTTTCAAGCGAAAGGAGATACTGATGATCCATTTGCGCGATTGATTCCGTATCTGGAACTCAAAGAGCAGTTTGGGTGGCAGCCGTTTAAGAACGTCTTTGCGAAGTATCAGAAGATTCCGAAGGACCAGAAGCCCAAGTCACTGCAGGAGCGGAAGGATTTGTGGCTGGTGATGTTCTCGGAAGAAGTGAAGTATGACCTTACGCCGTTTTATGACTTCTGGAAATTCGGCGCGAGCGATGCTGCCAAGCAGAAAGTGCAGCATCTTCCGCCTTGGAAAGGGCCGGACCGGGCGTATTTGAACTGATCGATGGTCGAGACGGCTGGGTGCGAAGTTGGCTCAATTGGACTTTCCCATCTGCTCGCCCCTGCATTACTATCGGGAGAACTCACCACGTCCGACTCACCTTGACGGGACTCCCTTCGACATGCCCTCGCCGACCGCCTCTTTGTCTGGCTCGACCACGCCTGATGCAAACGTCTCTGCTTACGAGAAACTCGGCGTCTTCTATCTTGGCCGAAGTTATGACCTTGCGAACCGCTCCGTCCAGCCTGATCTGGTTCTGTATGACTCTAAAGATCTGACGACTCACGCTGTCTGTGTCGGCATGACTGGCTCTGGCAAGACGGGATTATGTCTGTCGCTGCTTGAAGAAGCGGCGATCGATAATATTCCCGTCATTGCCATCGATCCGAAGGGGGATCTGGGCAACCTGATGCTCACGTTTCCTGATCTTTCTGCGGAAAGCTTCAGTCCCTGGATCGACGCCGATGAAGCGACCCGTGCCGGCCAGACCGCTGATGAATATGCCAAGACCATCGCTGACCGCTGGAAGTCCGGACTGGAAGAATGGGACCAGACTGGCGAACGCATCCGGATGTTCAAAGACTCCTGCGATGTTGCGATCTACACGCCCGGTTCCAATTCTGGTTTGCCGATTACGGTCCTTCGTTCTTTCACTGCCCCGTCCCCCAAGATCCTCCAGGACGCGGATGCTTTTCGCGAACGTGTCACTGCATCCGTCTCGGGCCTATTGACGTTGCTTGGTATCGACGCGGATCCCATTCGCTCGCGTGAGCACATTCTCCTTTCCAACATCGTCAGTCGAGCCTGGCAGCAGGGTCAGGATCTTTCGCTGCCTGGATTGATCAAAGCGGTTCAGTCTCCCGGGTTCGACAAGATCGGCTACATGGATCTCGAATCGATCTTCCCCGAGAAAGATCGCATGGGGCTGGCGATGCTGCTTAATAATCTGCTGGCTTCGCCGAGTTTTGCTGCGTGGATGACGGGGGATGCTCTCGACGTCGGGAAACTTCTGATGACGCCGACGGGCAGGCCACGCATCAGCATCATGTCGATCGCGCATCTGTCTGACACCGAGCGGATGTTCTTTGTCACGATCCTGCTCAACGAGATTCTTGCGTGGGTCCGTTCACAGCCGGGAACATCGAGTCTGCGCGCGATCCTTTATATGGACGAAATCTTTGGTTACTTCCCGCCGACCGCCAACCCGCCCAGCAAGCAGCCGATGCTGACGCTGCTTAAGCAGGCGCGCGCGTATGGCTTGGGGATCGTCCTTGCGACTCAGAACCCTGTTGATCTTGATTACAAAGGTCTTTCGAACACCGGCACCTGGTTTATCGGACGCCTGCAAACCGAACGCGATAAAGCCCGCGTTCTGGATGGCCTTGAAGGGGCTTCGACCCATGCTGGAAATCCATTCGATCGCAGTAAGATGGATGCGACCCTCTCTGCCCTGGGCAAGCGGGTTTTCTTGATGCACAATGTCCATGAAGCCGAACCAACGGTGTTTCAGACACGCTGGTGCTTGAGCTATCTGCGTGGCCCGATGACTCGTAACCACATCATCAAACTGATGGCTCCTCGTAAAGCGCCGGTCGATCCCAACTCGCCGGCTTCTGTTGCACCTCCGGTCTTTGCTGCTCCAACGCCTGCAGACCATGCGTCGCTGTTGAGCGAGACGACACCGACGGAACCACCGCTGATCCCGAATGCGATCTCACAGCGCATTTTCACGGCATTGAAACCGATTCCCTCGGGGAGTCACCTCGCGTACCGGACTGGTCTCTTTGGCCGTGGCAAGCTTCACTATGTCGACACGAAATCGAAGGTCGACCTGTGGCGTGACTTCTGTCTTCTCTACATGATTGATGATTCGATTGTCGCATCGCTGTGGGACGAGGCCAGTTCACTGTCTTGCCAGACTCTTGATTTCGAACATACGCTCGATCCGCAGGCTCACGCCATCGATCTGCTCCCCGATCTTCTCAAGACGACCAGCTACACTCGCTGGAACAAGGAGCTGAAGAACTTCCTCTATCGTGAGAAAACGCTGCACCTGATCTTCTCCCCAGAGTACAAGGAGTACTCCGATCCTGATCAGTCCGAGGCTGACTTCCGCCAGCATCTCGTGCAGCTTCATCGCGAAGAGCGCGATCTGCAGATTGAGAAGCTGCGCATGAAGTACGCCCCGAAGATCGATGCGATCAAAGATCGCATTCGCAAAGCCGATGAGAAGGTCGCTGTCCAGAAGGAACAGGCGAGTTCGCAATCGATGTATACGGCGATTTCGTTCGGCACCTCTGTGTTGGGCGCCCTCTTCGGAAAGAAAGTGGTGACGGCCAGCAATGTTTCGAAAGCAGGGACGACGATTCGCAATGCGTCCAAGATCGGCAAGGAGCGTGGCGACGTCTCCCGTGCTGAAGAAGACCGCGACATCCTCATCGAGAAACTCCACGAGCTCGAAGAGGAATTCAACGCCGAGACTGCTCAGTACCAGGCCCTCACCAAAGCCGAGGACCTCCCTGCAGAGGATTATCCGATTCGTCCGAGAAAGACCGATATCCAGGTTGATGAAGTCTCCCTCGCCTGGGTGCCGTTAGCGCTAACGAAAGACGGCCGTACGGAATTGCTGATTGATCTGCATGAGTAATACTCGAATTTCCGTCCCTTCTCCCTCGGGGAGAAGGTGGCGGCGCTTCGTCGACGGATGAGGGAATTCTGCGACTTTTAGCTGAGCCTGCAGTCTCACAAAATCCACCGCATTCCCACATCTCTCGTTTCCTTTCTCAAACCGCTTGCAATCGCCCCCCTGGATCTGCCTAAGATGAAGGACACATCTTTGTCTGACATCGAAGGCATCTCATGCGCCGTAAAATCATCTCGCTGCATAACATCTCGACGTTCTTCCGCTGGGTGGGGTTTGCCATCCTCTTGCTCGGTCTGCTCGCAACACTCGGCTCTGCGGCGTTACCATTCCTGCCAATCGCACCGCAGTTGGGGCCTGGAGTGGCGGGGAATCTGGGCTTTGCCATCGTCACTTCCATCGCGACTGCATTCACGACGATTCTCTACGCTGCGTTTGCCTTCCTTATCAGCGAGATGATTCAGTTGATGCTTCGCATGGAAGTCGACCTCAAGCAGATTCGTTTTAACGTGCCGACCGGCGTTTCAGCCCTATCCGCAACCTCTGTCGCCCCGATCCCAGCGACAGCAGCCAGCGGTGCACCAGTTGTCGCTGCAGTCCATGACGATGCCATCGAGATTGATCTGCCTGTCGCATCCACCCCGGAACCGCCAGCCAAACCTGCGATGGATCTCTACGCGGAACGTGATCAGGATGTTCCGTTTGATGTTCTCATCACCCCGAAGTCTGGCTCGGGTGTACACATCGAAGCCGAAGAGACGGCTGACTCTTCACCTGAGATGCCCGTCTTTGAGACGCATGAAGAGGAGACGCCAAAGGTTGATACTCGCCCGATCAGCTATTGCCCCAGTTGCAATGCCATGATCCGTTACAGGCCTGAGAAGAAGGGCAAAGTCATCAAATGCCCGAAATGTTCTCAGCCGTTTCGGATTGGGGTGTCATAAAGCCCAGAGAGACTGGAACGCAGAGGGAACAGAGGTGAGCAGAGGTCGCAGAGAAGATATTTTTCAACGCCAAGGCGCTGAGACGCGACGTAAGGAAAAAAGAGGTGGTGAATTAATAGAAGAGTTCAGGCTCTGTGTCCTCTGCTCAACTCCGCGTACTCTGCGTTCCAGTCTTTTTTCTTGCGCATAAAAAAAACCTCGCGAAGTTAGAAACTTCGCGAGGTTTTATCAACGCTTGGCTTTCGCCGAGCGAGGCCGACGGGGCTCGAACCCGCAACCTCAGCCGTGACAGGGCTGCGCTCTAACCAATTGAGCTACGGCCCCAAGTGCTTCATCTGCTGATGCCGACACAAGTTGCGTCAGAATCCTCAGTCCCTGCACGAGGGAAGGTGAGATTATATCGTCCCCCTATTCATCGTCAATCATATCGGGTAAATTTCAGCCAGATGTGGGCAATTTCGCCGAATACAATCGTCAGGACGCCGTATCCTCATGCGAATACATCACTTGAGTCGATGCCAGTTTCTGAAATGGCGGGTCCCTGTCGTTGCTGGCATCTTTGCTTTCCTGGCAGGTTGTCCTGCGTCGCCAACGCAGACTGCGCCTGCGAAGCAAGCAGCGTCCTCAGCCAGTCAGACACAAGCTCCCGATGAGCGGTTCACTCAATCGGAGCCTGTTGCACGTTCATTTTCTGAAGCGCCTGTTTTGATTTCGGCTGCCATACCAGCTAGGCCAAAGCCTGTTGAACTGCCTGATGAAGAGTCTCTTGATGAGCAGGGACTATCGCGAATTGACGCTGCCCCGTTCATCTTCATCTCTGACCTGCGTGTCGATCAGCTGCAGCCGATCATTGAGACTGCTCCTGCTTTGATCGCGACGTGGGATCAGACGTTTGGACCAATGACGAAGACGCCGACCTGGGTTGTCTTCATCATGGAGAAGGTCGAGCCATTCAAGAGATTGAACCTGCTTCCTCGCGATGGCGCTGCGGTTCCACATGGGCTTCAGTTGGAAGACCTGGTGTGGATTCGTGTGCAGGAAACAGAATATTACACGCGTCACCTCTTCCTCCATGAAGCAACGCATGCGCGGATGATGGCTGTTTCGCAATTTCAAGGCGATGGAACGCTCTGGTTTCATGAAGGCATCGCGGAGTACATCGCGACGCACATCATTGACTCTGCGACTTCGAGAATTCAATTCGCCGTATGGCCGCGCGAACCACGTCAACTTCCCGGGTGGAATAACTTTACAAAACTGCAGGAAGCCAATCAGGCCGATCGTACCTCGACGCTGCCTTGGATCCTTGCTTATCAGGCCGACAGTTACCGTCGACGTGATGGCCAGTCTTATGCGGACAGTTGGGCGCTGTGCCAATTTCTGAGTTTGCATCCACACTATCGTGAGGTGTTTGCACGTTGCCTGAAGTCTTCGAATTGGGAGGCCGTTCTGCAGGAACTGACAGTGCCCTTGTTGAAGGACTCCACGATTCAACTCGAATGGCTGGCGTGGATTGCAGCCATCAGCCCGCATGATGACTTGATTCAGCCTGTGATTACGCAGTCGAGTATGGATGCGGTCTTGCTGGCGACTTTTCCGGTTCAAACGTGGGTGGATTCAAGTAGCGGTCTGTTGCCTGGCAGACCGACGGAAATCAAGGTCGATGGTCGTGTCAAGATTCGGGTGAAGGACCGGGAGGTTTCGTCAGGACCAGATGGTGTGACCGTCGAGTACCGTCATGGGTATCCTCTGGGGGCAGTTCTGGGAGTTATTACAGGTCGAGACCTGAAAGGACAGGTGGCAAACCCGTTCTCTCATCCGAGAATCATCAGTGGTCGGCTGAGCCTAGACGTTCCGGAGGGTGAGTACCTGTATCTGTCGATTAATCAGTTTCCACAGTCGATCATTCCAGATCAGCCTGCTTACCGGGTTCAAATTCCCGCTTCGGAATGATCTTCAATTGACAGTCGTTTTTTGACGACTGTCAAACCCCACCGCGCCCAAGACGACCAGCGGCCACACCTGCAGCGCGAGTCGATGAATGGACGTCCCCAGATGCCAGTCCAAATCATGCGGCGTCGTTAGATAGGCAAGGTAATAACTGCCTGATAAGGCTGCGACAAACACCAGCGCAATCACCGTTCCGCCGACTGATATTCGCCAACCCATCACGACTCCAACGACCACCAGCGCGACCAGTAGACACACTGGCCAGCATGCTGTCTGCCAGATTAGAAATCCGAAGAACCACCAGATCATTTCGTGACGAGTCGGATCAGTGATCAGTTCGGTTATGGAAACCGTCCGGGTTGCCAGTAGATCGGAAGTCGGTGCATAGAGCAGTTTGAAAAGCCCGAGGACCAATAACACAGGTCCCGCGCCTTTAGTAAAGGTGATCACTCCCGTCGCCATCATTCCTCGACGCCAGGAAATGAATCCGGCAATCAGCGCTGCAATCCCCATCGTGACGAGGCCTTCATTCTTCATCCACGCTGACGAAGCTGCCAGAAATCCAGACATCAGCAGCCACCACAGGAAGGCTTCTTTCTCTCGTTGGCTTGCTGCTTTCGTCAGCGCGACACAGGTGCCCAGCAGAAATGCAGATAACGGAATGTCCGCAATCTGCCAGCTCAACTGTTCCCCATACGCCGGCCACGACAACATCACCAGCCCCGCCGTCGCTCCCCACATCAGACCGGATCGTTCGGTAACGAACACAACGATCAACATCACCAGCGACACCAGCAAGATGCCTTGAATCAACAGCGGGTCACTTGGATGTTCGATCCCCTCGATGCCCCACATTCGTGAGACCGACAATTGCAGCATCAGCGGGTAATCGCCGTGGCCCATCGGATCGACCTGAAAATCATGAGCCAGCCCAAACGTCCCGCGTACGAAAAACTTGGCACGCACGTTCCAGATCATCACCGCATCCCACCAGCCGTCTGGTCGCACGCGATGATGGTTCCTGCACTCGGCCCCGATCATCCCCATCGTCACCAGCAAGCAGACCAGTGCGATCAGCGAGATTGATGAGGCGTTTTTTACTCCAGCCAAAGACTCACTGATCCCATTTGAGACTCGGCCTCCCCACCGCATCACCACACCAATCGAAACGCCTACACTCACCAATCCATCTACCAGCAACACCCACAATGGCTGTCCATCGGCGACCATCATCATCAGGTAGAGGAGACACGAGCTTAACGACAATCCGACAAGTGGCCCCATCGACAGTGACCACCAAAGTCGACCGCGTTGCGTGGCCTGCAAGAGTGTTAGACACAACAGGACTCCCATCAGGACAGCACATCCGGTGCTGATCCAGCCGATCATTGTGAGCCGCCTTTCGGTGCCACCAGGATCACGCCCTGCCCGTAGTTCTTGATCACATTCACATCGGTCCGCGACATGGTCTTCCCCACTTGGGTCGGAGAAAGGCAGTCGACCAGCGTCACCTGATCAAGATCCTGCTGAGTGACGACAATCGGCGCGAGGACGTACTGCGAGATGATCCAGGCTTCCGACTTGGGCAATGGCTGTCCTGGTTCTTCGATCTGGTCATAACCCAGACGAGCGACCTCGCGTTTCAAATCGGTCTTCAGCGGTTCGAGGCGATTGCGATACGTCGAGACAATGTCATCGACGCCGGCTTTGAGCTCATCGCGTGATGCCGAAACGCCACTCCACTTCCATACCAGTACGAGCGTCATGATCGTCAGCAGAGCCAGCTTGCCAAGCCATGTCATCTGCTCATCTACCATTTTGCACTGCAGTTTCACGTTAAATCACTGGCTACTGAAATGTCTGGACAATCCCGACTTCGCAAAAATCCTTCCCAGTCTGCCTAATTAAACTCGAAATCACACTGGCCAACCATCTAAACTCAATGAAAACTCGATGAAGTCGCAACGCGCTCAAATACTTCTTTGATTTCCTTCCCTGATTAGAGACCCAACCGCATGACGCTCCGCCTGCCTAAATTGCCCAGCCTTGTTCTCCGCTGTTCTCTTGCCCTTACGCTCGTCTCACTGGGGGTTTGCTCCCTGCCATCTGTCTACGCCCAGGACGAATCCAAAGCTGAGAAGAAAGAGGATGAGAAGAAGTCAGATCAGCCCGCTGTCGAGATGGGCAAAATCGAAACCGACAAGGATTCCACAGAACCCAAACAGCAAGGCAACACGTTCGACAGCGAGATCTCGCTTGCTGGCCACAAGATTCCCTTTGCTGCTGCTGTCAAATCGATCGTTGTGACGACCGATGATGGCAAGTCGAAAGCCACCATCTACTACACAGAGTATTTGAAGAAGGACGTCGCTGAAACCAGCAAGCGTCCGATTACCTTCTGCTTCAATGGTGGCCCTGGCTCGTCTTCGATCTGGTTGCACATTGGCGGGTTGTCTCCGAAGAAGATTAACTTCCAGCCGAACGAACTCATGCCAGAGACCTATTCTCTGGATGATAATCCAGACAGTCTTTTTGATCTGACAGACCTCGTTTTCATCGACCCAGTTCTTACTGGCTATAGCCGACCTGAGAAAGATGATGAAAAAGCCAAGTTCCTTGGCCTCGAGAACGACATTCAATCTGTCGGCGAATTCATTCGTCTTTACCTGACCAAGAGTGGCCGCTGGAATTCTCCGATGTACATTCTCGGCGAAAGCTATGGCGGTATCCGTGGCCCAGGTCTGGCTCATTATCTGTATGACCGACACTACATCGCGACCACGGGACTGATTCTTGTTTCTCCTGTTGTGGATTACCAGACGCTGTCTGCTTCAACGAGCAACGATCTGCCTTATGTCCTGTTTCTCCCAAGTTTCGCTGCGACCGCCTGGCATCACCACAAGACCGATCCAGACCTCGGCAGCGATCTGCCTACCTTTGTCAAAGAAGTCGAGAAGTTTGCGCTGGGCAAATACTCGACAGCACTTCACAAAGGCGATTCACTTTCCAACAAACAGAAAGAGGCGATCGCGGAAACCATGTCCGGCATGATTGGTCTCTCGAAGGATTACATCCTCCGAGCCAATCTAAAAATCAGCATGTCACGGTTTGGCAAAGAGCTTCTCCGCGAGAAGGGTGAAGTTATCGGTCGTTATGACGGCCGGTTCAAGGCCCCGAGTTGGGATGGCAATAATGCGAATGCGGAGTTCGATCCGAGTGGTGCGCTTGTTGGTCCAGGATTCGCCGCTTCGCTGCGACAGTATTTCCATGACAGCTTTAAGCTTCGCAACGAAGACAGCTACGAGATTCTTTCGGGCAAAGTTCGTCCGTGGCCGTACAACTCTGAGAACCGCTATGTCGAATTGTCTCCACGCCTGCGTCAGACGATCTACGAAGTACCGAACATGAAGGTCTTCATCGCCTGCGGTTACATGGACCTTGCGACTCCTTACATGGGAGTGCATCACACCATCAACCACCTCGGGCTGCCGAAGGCTTATGAGAAGCGCATCACTTACGGCCACTACCCGGCTGGCCACATGATGTATATCGAGAAGCAATCTCAGAGCGACCTGAAGAAGGATCTGTCTTCGTTCTATAAGTAACAGAGACGTCCCGGATGTGGAGACGATGTCTGCTGACTGACATTTCCCGCACGTGGGTTGACGAATCTTTCCTGACGCGACTGTGTGACGTGAGTCCACAGTCGCGTTTTCTGTTTCGCGTGGAACTTTTCTCGCTCAAATCCAGGCAACGTTTTCCAAAGCCTTCTGCTTGCGGTCATGCATGATGATTGACAGGACACTCGGTTTCCTCGGCTGGTCAGGCCAGTTTGTTTTGATTCACTACTGACAGACTGCGTTCGTTTCAGTTTTGCTAATGTCCCATGTCGGCGATCCGGCATTCTTCCCAGGCAGTGAGAAGGGATTCATGAAAAATTGGCCGTTTTGCCGAGAATAGACCCGGACAATCTTCCGTCACTTTGAAGAGCAGGGATATAATTATCGGAACCGTAGACGGTCGGGCCAGAGAGCGCTCGGCTTGTGGTCAGCAGGTAGTCTGACCTTGTAACACTGCATTGAATGGAATCACCTCTCCCTCCTGACGGAATAACGTCCTCTTGATGGACCTGTGCAGATCCATTGGGTGCACCCACCACGCATCTCCCCCCGACTAGTTCGAGCAAAGAACCACGACAATGTCGACAGTAAGTCGCAACGTGCTCAGTCACGAAGCACGCCAGCCGTCCCGATCCAGCGAAAACGACGACCTCTCCGAGAGTGCCCAGGGCTTGTCCCGCCCGAGCAACGACGAAGTTCATCTTGAGGACAATACTCAATCGCTTGCTTACCTGGACCATCTCTACCAGGAATACCTGAAATCCCCATCTTCGCTGCCGGATGAATGGAGAGAGTATTTCAGGGGTCTCGATCAGGGTGAAACTGATCTGACTGCTCAATACGCTCAGCCCTTCCCGCGAAGGAGCATTTTCAACCCGCCGAGCGCGAAAATGGTCGCTCAGAACAAGCGGATGGAAGTCGCGGGTCTGCAGGAGCGGCTCGATCAGCTGATCCGTAACTTCCGCGTGCGTGGTCACATTCTTGCTGAAGTCGATCCACTGGGTAAGAAGCGACAAAGTCCGCCGGAACTCAAGCCTGAGTTCTATGGCTTTACTGAGAAAGACTTTGATCGCGAGTTCTCGACGACGTGGTTCGGGGGGCCGGACCGACGTACGCTGCGCGAGATGATTCACTGGCTGAAGACGACGTACTGCCGTTCGATCGGCGCCCAGTTCATGCACATTGACTCTCTGACGGTCCGTAACTGGCTGCAGGAGCGGATGGAGTCGACGGGGAATCGCCTCAAACTGAACCGCGATGAGCAGATCCGCATTCTCAAGCGTCTGTCTGATGCGATGATCTTCGAGAACTTTGTCCAGACGAAGTTCGTCGGCCAGAAGAGCTTCTCGCTTGAAGGAGCGGAAGGTCTGATTCCTCTGCTCGATATGTGTATCGAGAAGGCTTCTGCGGATGGCGTTCAGGAAATCGTGTTTGGAATGGCTCACCGTGGTCGTCTGAACGTCCTGGCGAACATTCTTTCGAAGTCGCCTCGTTATATCTTCCGCGAGTTCTTCGATGCAGATCCTGAGTTGTATCACGGTCGTGGGGACGTCAAATATCACCTTGGTTACAGCCATAACTGGACGACGGCTGCTGGTAAGAAAGTTCACCTTTCTCTCTGCTTTAATCCGTCGCACCTCGAGTTCATCAATACGGTAGCTTTGGGGCGGATGCGATCGAAGATGGATCGCGTCCATGATCACAACCACACCAAAGGCTTGACCGTCCTCATCCACGGCGATGCGGCTTTTGCGGGGGAAGGGATCGTCCAGGAGACGTTGAACCTGAGTGAACTGCCGGGTTATCAGACGGGCGGAACGATTCACGTCATCATCAACAACCAGATCGGCTTTACGACATCGGAGAACGAAGCTCGTTCGACGACGTATGCGACCGATGTCGCCAAGATGCTGCAGATACCGATTTTCCACGTTAACGGAGAAGATCCGGAAGCTGTGACGCACGTGGTTCGTCTTGCTCTCGACTTCCGCAAGCAATTTAAACGCGATGTCGTCATTGATATGTACTGCTTCCGTAAGCATGGACACAACGAAAGCGATGAGCCAGAGTTCACGCAGCCGTTGATGTATCGCGCGATCAAGCAGCGGGCCTCGATCTACGAGGAGTATCTCAAGCAGCTCAAGGGGATGCGCGGGATCACGCCGGAAGAGGTCGAAGAAATTATCCAGCAGCGTCGCAGCAAGCTGGAAGTCGAACTCGAAGCTGCCAAGGATCCGAACTTCAAGCGTCATTCGGAAGCTCCTGGACTGTGGGAAGGGTACACCGGCGGCGATTATGTTGACGCCGATGAACCTGATACAACACTTTCCGCTGACCGCCTGACCGACGTTCTCGTCAAGCAGACTCAGTTTCCGCAGGGCTTCACGCTGCATCCGAAGCTGGAACGCCTGATGGACCTGCGTCGCGAGATGGCTCGGGGCGAGAAGCCGATGGACTGGGGTGCTGCGGAGGCAACGGCCTTCGGTACCCTGCTCTTTGAAGGCCATCCTCTGCGGATGACGGGGCAGGATGTCGGACGCGGTACGTTCAGTCACCGCCATGCAATGGTCTATGACTATAAGACTGGTGAGCGATACATCTCACTGAAGAATGTTGTCCGTCATGATGCGTTTCTCGAAATGTATAACAGCCCGCTGTCGGAAGCTGGAGTACTCGGGTTCGAATATGGTTACAGCCTAGATTACCCGGAAGCGCTGACGATCTGGGAAGCTCAGTTCGGGGACTTCGTCAATACGGCTCAGGTCATCATCGATCAGTTCATCGTCTCGGCTGAAGAGAAGTGGAAACGACTCAGCGGACTGGTCATGCTGCTGCCTCACGGCTTTGAAGGTCAGGGGCCGGAGCACTCCAGTGCCCGCATGGAACGCTTCCTTCTTCAAGCAGCCGAAGACAACATTCAGGTCATCTACCCATCGACACCGGCTCAGTACTATCACATGCTGCGTCGTCAGGTTCTCCGTAAGTGGAAGAAGCCTCTGATTGTCATGACGCCGAAGTCTCTGCTGCGTCACAAAGATGTTGTTTCGCCGTTGGAAGATCTGGCGAACGGTCACTTCCAGACGGTCATACCAGATAAGTCGATCAAAGATCCCAAGCAGGTCAAGAAAGTCCTACTCTGCACCGGAAAGATCTACTACGAGCTGCTGACACGTCGTGAGAAGCTGGAAGAGAAGAAGGTGCCGATCATCCGCGTCGAGCAGCTTTACCCTCTCCCGGAGAAAGCACTCAAGGCAGCCCTCGAACCGTATGCGGATGGCACTGAAGTCTACTGGGTTCAGGAAGAGCCAGAGAACATGGGCGCTTCACGTTTCATGAAGTGCCACCTCGGATTCAAGATTTTCGACCGCTTCCCGTTCAAACACATCTGCCGACATGCCTCGGCGAGCCCGGCGACCGGTTCTTACAAGAGCCACGCTATTGAGCAGGAAGAGATTCTGACGAAGGCCTTGGGACCTGCCAATTGATACAGTCGGGTGGGCCTCGGTTACCGGGGTCCCTCTCTTTATATCGCATTTGATCCCGAGTATTCGCGCCATCTCGGGGTTCACTCTCACTCAATCGCATCGCAACAAGGATCGGCCTCGATGGCAATCGAAATTAAAGTTCCACCAGTCGGAGAATCCATTTCGGAAGTCCGCATCGGTGAATGGTATATCGCAGAAGGTGACAGTGTTCCTATTGATAAGGAACTCGTCGGACTGGAAACCGACAAGGCGACCTTTGATGTTCCTGCTCCGGTCGCGGGCAAGATCACTCAGATCGTCATGAAGGCTGGTGAAACGGCTCAGATTGGCGACGTCATTGCCTACATCGAAGCGGGTGCCGTTTCTGCGGCTCCTGCGAAGTCCGAGCCGTCTGCTCCTGCCAGCAAGTCAGCTGCTCCTGCGGAGAAGCCAGCGCCCGCTGCTTCTTCTGCAGGTACGCAAGCTGCTGTGATGCCGGCTGCGTCTCGCGTTCTCGCTGAGAAGGGGATTCCTGCGACGTCGGTTCAAGGAACTGGTCGAGATGGTCGTGTGCTGAAGGAAGACGCGATCGCTGCGAAAGCTCCTTCTACGGCGCTCGCTGCTCCGAGGTCGAATGGCGATGAAGTTTCTATCGAAGCCGATGGGACACGGACTCAGCGTGCTGTTCCGATGACGCCGATCCGCAAGAAGATCGCTCAGCGTCTGGTCATGGCCAAGCAGAACGCGGCATTGCTGACGACGTTCAACGAGATCGATATGTCCGCCATCAAGGACATCCGCAACCGTTACAAAGATGCGTTTCAACAACGCTACGGTATCAAGCTGGGCTTCATGTCCTTCTTTACGAAGGCTGTTGTGGAAGCCCTGATGGAGATTCCACAAGTCGGTGCCCAGGTCCAGGGTGATAACCTCGTTTATTACAACTACTACGACATCGGGATCGCCGTCGGTGGCGGCAAGGGACTGGTCGTACCGATCATCCGTAACTCAGAGCGACTCTCGTTTGCTGAGATCGAGCTGCAGATCACCGACTTCGGCAAGCGTGCCCAGGCCAACAAAATTGGCCTCGACGAGATGGAAGGTGGCTGCTTCACCATCTCCAACGGGGGTGTCTACGGCTCGCTGCTTTCGACGCCCATCGTCAACCCGCCGCAGTCGGGAGTTTTGGGTCTGCACAATATTGTTGATCGACCTGTTGTCGTCGATGGTCAGATCGTCATCCGTCCGATGATGTACATCGCGATGACCTATGACCACCGAGTCGTCGATGGTCGCGAGGCGGTGACGTTCCTCAAACGCATCAAGGACACGATCGAAGATCCGACTCGTCTGATCCTAGAGATCTGATTGATTCTATCCATCTAAGTGTGATCCTGATGCCTTCACTTCATGGTGAGCTTCACATTTCCTCCGCGTGCAATTTGCACGCGGGGACGTGGACTCTCGACAAAGATTCGTTGATTTTTGAGATCGACGGAGAAATCTATCGGATCACATCGGATGGAGATCTGTCTCGAAGCCTAGCAGGCTTTCTGAAGTCGTACCGGAAGTTGAAGAAAGACACTACACTTCAACTACACTGCTGCCTGCATTGTCGCGACTTTTTAATGTCATCAATGGCTCGCGACATGGGAGGTGGGCAGCGAGGTAGCTGCATGCGACACAACAATGGTGTTGAAATCTGCTTTTTCTGCTCTGATTTCACACCAATGACACAACTGACTCAATAACTGAAATTTGTGGCGGCTATTCCGTCAATCTGGAGAAGATTTACATCATGTCTCAATACGATCTCCTCATCATCGGTGCTGGTCCTGGCGGTTATGTCGCTGCTATTCGTGCTGCTCAGCTTGGGCTGAAGGTGGCTTGCGTGGAGAAGGAAAAGGCTCTGGGCGGGACTTGCCTGCGAGTCGGTTGTATTCCTTCCAAGGCGTTGCTCGATTCGACCGAGCTGTATGAAAAAGCGACTGGCTCGATGAAAGACCGCGGGATCATCGCTAAGTCGGTCGAGCTCGATCTTTCCAAGATGCTCAGCCACAAAGACCGCGTCGTCACCGGTCTCACGATGGGCGTTGAGAGTCTGTTCAAGAAGAACAAGGTGACGCGACTGATCGGTGCCGCCCATTTCACGAATCCGAACACCGTCGTCGTTGAACACGATGGCAAAAGCGAAGAAGTGACTGCCAAGAATTTCTTGATTGCGACGGGGTCTGTCCCGTCGTCGCTGCCGGGGATTGAGCCGGATGGTGTGAATGTTGTCACTAGTACCGAAGCGTTGGCCTTCACTGAAGTGCCGAAGAAACTCGTTGTCATCGGAGCGGGTTACATCGGTCTGGAAATGAGTACGGTCTGGCGTCGACTTGGATCGGAAGTCGTCGTGCTCGAGTTCCTCGATCGTATTCTGCCCGGGATGGATACGGAGATTGCGACCGAAGCCAAGAAGCTGTTTGAAAAACAGGGCCTTGTCTTCAATCTTGGCTGCAAAGTCACCGGCACCAAAATGGCTGGAAAGCAAGTCGAAGTGATGATCGAAGGCAAGGACAGCATCAAGGCGGACAAGGTCCTGATGTCTGTTGGTCGTAAGCCTGCCACGGATCAGCTTGGCCTTGATGCGGCTGGCGTGACGCTCGGCCAGCGGAACTTCATCACGGTGAACGCGCATTATCAAACCAACGTCCCCAACATCTATGCCATCGGTGACGTCATTGGCGGTGCGATGCTGGCCCATAAGGCTGAGGAAGAAGGCATTGCCTGCGTCGAGCATATCGTCACAGGTTATGGCCACGTCAATTACAATGCGATTCCCGCCGTCGTTTATACCAGTCCGGAAATTGCGACTGTCGGCAAGACTGAAGATCAGCTGAAAACTGAGGGCGTGCCCTACAAGACCGGTTACTTTCCGTTCATGGCCAACGGCCGCGCGAAAGCCATGGGGACGACGGAAGGGAAAATCAAGTTCCTGGCCCATGCTGAAACGGATCGAGTCCTCGGCGTCCATATCATTGGGCCACACGCTGGTGACCTGATTGCGGAAGTCGTTCTGGCGATCGAGTTCTCGGCCAGCAGTGAAGATATTGCCCGTACCTGCCATGCTCACCCGACGCTGGCAGAGGCTTTGAAGGAAGCCGCGATGGCTGTTGAGAAACGAGCCATTCACTTCTAATTTGGACTTGTCAGCGAAGTCGATTGTGGATAGCGAATTCAGTGAGCCACAGCACTTGTGTAGCAGGTGCTGTGGCTTTGCTGTTTCAGCCGCTCAGCTTTTCTGCTTCGACAACAGAATGACCCACACGCCCTAGTTTTCCCAAGCTGTTGTTTCTGATCCTGTTCTGTGATCAACCACTGTACGCAATCTCCGCATTCTTAAGGTGTTAGGTTGCCTGAGTGTCGCGAACTGAGGTGTATCCCGCGATCTTACTCAATCTCCGTCAGCGAAAAACCCGACAAATTGTAATGAGTTGTCACATGTGTCTGATCAACAGAAGTGAGGACGGATCGAGAAGCAGGAACTACACGACACCATGGCTGAGCTCGCAATAATTCCCATCACAAATCTCAAGCCGGGCATTGCGCTTTCGGTGCCGATCTATGATGGGAATCAAAACAGTCTCCTGTTGCTCAACCAGGGGATTCGCATCACGCAGGCATTCATTGATCGCTTGAAGTCACGCGGTATTTCACACGTCGCGATCGACAGCTCTAAGATTCATGCTTTCAATGTCGAGGCCGGCTCGACAAAATCGACGCTTGCCAGCAAATCGAGTCCGCGTCTGGATGCGGTCGTCAGCGAGCTTCACAAACATCGCCCACATCTGGAACGACTCGTACGACATGAGTATGCCGACTACGATCAGGCACAGCTCGACCAGGTCCGCCAGATGCGTGCCAAGCATTCCAAAGAGCTGAACTCTGTTTATGAGATCTCCAGGAAAGCCGAGACGATCCTCGAACAGCCCATTCGCTCGATTGCAGAAGAGTCGATGGAGCATCTGTTGGCGGACATCGATATGTTCGTCCGCCTTGCTCTCGAAGTCACCAGCGACGAAGCGATGGTCGATCACAGCCTGCGTGTCTCTCAACTGGCGATGTCAGTGGCGACACTGATGGGACTGAAATTCGATGACGTTGCCAACCTCGGCATTGGCTGTCTCGTCTCGCGTTTGCGATTGAGTGATGAATCTCACATTCATCTGCATCGCGATGAAGTCCTTACCAACGGCGGTCTGCTCAACTTCAAAAAAGAGCTCCGCGAGAACATGTACTTCCTTGCTCCGCAGAAGAACCTGCACATCGTTGCCAGGCAGGTGGCGACTCAGATCTTTGAACACTGGGATGGCTCGGGGCATCCACACGGTCGCACGGGCGTCCAAATCTCCAATCTCGCCCGTATTGCGATGGTGGTCGACTGCTACATCACCCTCAACTCGCCACGCTTTCTTGAGAAGTCCGGTCAGACTCCTTATCAGGTGGTCGAACAGATTTTGACGATGACCCGTGCCGGCAAGTTTGATCCGCAGATTATTCCTGCCCTGCTCAACACGGTCTGCCTTTATCCACTCGGCTCCTTCGTCGAACTCAATAATCAGACGTATGGCCAGGTCATTCGTGTCACCCCTGGCAACTATGATCGACCGGTGGTCAAGACGCTGTGTCGCGTTGATGGAGGGCGCGCGGAAGACCCTCAATATAACCTGCTGACGCAGTCTCATATCAAGGTCGTCAAAGCCCTCAACAAAGCCGAGGCTCAGAAGGTGACAGCGACTTACGCGGAAAACATTCTCTCGCTGGATCGTCCGCCGCAGGATTGAGTCAGTGCGTGGAATATCAAATGAATAGACCATCCGTTTTTTAGAGCGGGTGGTCTATTTTCGTTTCAGCGATTACGGATTGAAGTTGAATCTTCAATGTGCGTGTGTCGTCGTCGAGCATGTTCAAATCGAGAATCGTTCAGTGGATGAATTCCAAACGGTGAAAGTGAGCTGGTGATGAACATAGAGTTGAGGATATGCTGCGTTAATCGATTTTCGATCCGTGCGACTTTGTGAAGAGCGATCGATCCCATTTGCATTCAAGTGACACGTTGAGGCTTTTCGTGAGATTCCTGCTGAACAATCTCGTTACGTTTACAGCGACAGTTTTGCTGGTTCTGGGCATTTTTGAACAAGTAATACTTGCTTGCCCGCCTTGTGGATACATGCCCGTTCAAACATTTCGCGATCAGATGGAACAAGAGGACGTGACGGTCATCGTCAGGCTTGATTCTTTACGAGCACCGAGTGGTGACGACGGTGATTTTGGAAGTTCGACATTCACCATCATCAAGGTTCAATACACTTCGACGAAGTCGACCCTCAAGTCTGGCGACGTGATTCAGACGGATCGTTTTGAAGCGGGGAAAATCGGCGATTCATTTTTGATGATGGGCATTTGCCTGCACAATTCTGATGTGAATAAGAAATTGGATGAAGGTCTTGACGCTTCAAGAAAGATCGAAACATCGCGAATCCAGGCGAGTGACTTCCTGTGGAATACGCCGCTACCGGCGCCCATTGAGCTGGTGAGCTACCTTGACGGCATTTCGCCATCTGCGGAGCGTATTGATCATCTCAAATACTGTCAGGCGCATCTCGAATCGCCGAATCCTCATGTCGCTGACGATGCGTTCTCCGAAATTTCGAGGCTCTCCTATCCGGAGCTAGTCGAATTCGCACCACACATGAATTCAGAAATACTTCGAGACCACATCAACGATAAGAACACAAATATTACTCGCATTGGTCACTACGGCGTGATGCTGGGCCTGTGCGGTAATGCGTCCGATGCCACAATGCTGGAAGAACGGATTCGCCTGAACGGGGAAATCTTTCGCATCGGCATCGATGGTCTCATGAAAGGTTATCTTCTACTGGCCAGAGAGAATGGGATACAGATTCTTATCGAAACGAAGATCAGGCCGCTTTCCGATCCGAACTCGGGTGTTCCATTCAGCGAAGGCTATGCTGCCATACAGGCTCTCCGCTTTGCTGCCGATGAGATGGGTGAAGAACAGATTGGTCAAGCAAAAGTGAACGAGGCAATGCGGCTGGTTCTCGATTGCCCTGAGCTTGCGGATTTCGTCATTCCTGATCTGGCACGATGGGAGGACTGGAGTATCGCGGACCGCCTTGTGGAGATGTTTCATGATGTACGTTTCCATCAGCATGGAAATCAGAAGGCGATTGTGATTTATTTTATGACACTTCTGGACGCAGATATGTCAAAGCCGTCGCATCCAGATGACGCGACGATTGAAAAGGCGAACACGTTTATTGAAGAGGTTCAGACGAGCAATCCGGGACTGTTGCGACATGCTCGGAATCTCTATCGATGAAGAATGCTTTCTACTTCGAAGTCAGTTCAATGTTGTGCGTATTCTGACCGGGCTTGATTGTGAAGGTGAGTTCGGATTGTTCGTTGTAGCGGGCGGGGATGGATTGGGTCTGGCTGCCGTCGGCTTTTGGTGAAATGTACTTGCTGATGCGGACGAGATTTTCTCCGACTTCGCCGCCGTAGGCTTTCATGCTGTAGATGAGGGTGTAGTTTCCCTTGTCGTCTGTCTGGGCCATGGCGGTGCGTCCGCCTTTTGTGGGCATGAAGCTGAGTTCGGCGTCGACGAGAGGTTTGCCGTCGAGTGTGACATTGCCAGTGACCTGGCCAAGTTTGGGGCCGGAGTTCGAGCAGCCGGTGAGGAGGAGTGCAGTGATGAAAAGGAGGGATATGCGTTGCATCGTAGCGAGTCCGGGAAAGAGAGGATGGGGATTTGTCGTATTCCACACGGGGTGGCAGCAGGGAGCGCAAGGGACAGGGGGTTTACACCCCCCGCTCGCCTTTAGGGATTAGAATTCGCCGAGGACTTGGCCATCGTTGCGGTTGGTTAAGAACTCGAGAGTTGAGTTCGGTGTCGCGTCGGCGTTGAGATGGATGTTCTCGCTGACAAAGCGGACGGAGCCATCACCAAGGACGAACTGGACGCCGCCATCGTGAAGGCTGCTGAAGCCTTGCGCACAGCCTGAGACGGCGCAGTTGAGGACTCGGCCGCCGACTGCGGCGACGTGTCCGAAGGCGCGGGCGGGAGAGTTTTCGTCGTTGCCATGACCACCCCAGACGTTACCGCCGTGCGGCGTGTATTTGACTGGGCCGGTCAGTTCGTAGATACGTTCGCCGAACATGGCGGTGTTGCTGAGGCCGTCCATGATGTCTGTGAATCGTAAGATTGGTCGCCTCGTCATATTTGTTCCCCAGATGCCGTCTCGGGTGTGGTTAAAAAAGCCGTTTGGATTGTTGCGGGTGAGAGTCGTTGTTGAACCCCAGTTGGCTGCGTAGCTTGAACATGCGGTGGGAATGGCGTTGGGATCCGTTGCACTGTTGCAATCAATACCAGTGCACTGGCCCATGGGGAGTCGTTTGATTTCGTTCGTTGGAGGTGCCGTATCTGACGGGCAGCGGAAGACAGGAATGGGTGTCTGAGCGATGGCGCGAGTGGTGGCGTTGGCGAGATTGGTGCTCAAGCGAACGTTGCCAACTTGCATGGCGTCGTAGGCTGCTGATTGTTCGACATAAGGGAGGATCATTGCCCCCCAACCATAGCGGCAGTCTTTGCCGTCGGCTTCGTTGTCACTGCCGGAACCTGCGTATGGTGCGTCGCCTGCGAAATAGGCGGACGGAATACAGTTATAGACGTCGTGATAGTTATGAACGGCAAGGCCGAGTTGTTTGAGGTTGTTTTTGCAGGTGCTGCGTCGGGCCGCTTCGCGGGCCTGCTGGACGGCTGGGAGGAGGATGGCGACTAGCGTCGCGATAATCGCGATGACCACGAGCAACTCAATGAGAGTAAAGCCCTGGCGAGAGTGTGGACGGGTTTGCATGACGTTGCTCCTAAAAATGGGATGTGAGAATGAACTCAAAAAGATGGGAGTTAAAGATTCGGTTCAGGGACAGCCACGAAGATCCTCATCTGATCAAGCGAGGGCCCACAATAGAGGGTAAAGTCGAAACTGTTGGTGGCAGGGTCCATGGTGAGGACATCCTGGGTTTCCAGGAGAACACTGCCACGCTTGCCGTTGAGCGGAGAATTCTGATCGTAACCTGCGACTTCCGGGCGATGGCATTGTTTGTCACTGGCGACCAGTTGCCCGCCGTTGAGGGACATGCCGACGATCGGGTGATCAAACGCAATGCGCCCCTGAACAGGGAAGGTTTCGGAATCGCAGTGAAGAAAGTAGACGTCGTAAAACGATCCGGCGGGGAGTGTGGTCATTTTCGGGTTTGGGACTTCGGACGTCAGTTCGCCCGGCGTAAACGCGGCGACGGTGAGGGGCTCGGTCAGCCGGATGGCTCGACGTTCACAGAAGAGGCGGGCCTTTCCATCGAGCGTCCATTCTTTGTCACGAATCGTTTGCGGGAGGTCCTTTGAGTAGTTTGCATTGACTAGACTCGTCGGTGCAGAGATCGGAACCTTGTAAGCGACGAAATCCCAGGAATCCATGGGTTTAGTTTGTTCGAGCTGACCGTTTGAGGTCACGCCGATGGCTTCTCCTTTCAGGAGTATAGAGGCGGCATTGTTGTCAGCTTTCACAGCGACTTTGCCGTCAAAGACGTGAACTTCGCTCGTGGCCATTGCGTTGACGGAAACGCCGAATTGTGTTCCGAGGTCCAGGAATTCCCCGCCGGGAGTTGCCACCGTGAAGCCTTCATCACCTTTGGCAACACGTACCAACACGACGCCGCGTTCCAGTTGAATACGACTCGGGTGATTGATGCGCACGCGACTGGGGCCATACGCCTTCATGACAGTGCCTTTGCCGAAATAGATGTCGGCAAATTGGCCATGCTCGATCGTAACCACATCGTCGCTGCGGAGGTTTTGTGACGAGGTGGGAGGTTGTTCGTTGGGAGAGAGGACTGCGGAGGCGAAAACGAGATGATTGTTCTCGACGATCATCACCTGCGACTGAAAATACCAGACGAGCGATAAAGCGCAGATCACAAGTGCAGTGCTTGCAGCGAGGGTCGAATACCAAAGCCATCGACGTCGATGCTGGTTGATGTCACGACGGATCGTGGCACCAACGGCGGTGGACAGAATTGGATCGACTTTGAGTGCCCAGGGGAGACTGGCTTCGATGGACATGTAACGGACGAAGACTCTCAGGGCATCGTCGTCGTTGGCAATGAGGGTCCGAATTTCGTCGATGATCTCGACCTGATCGCGCCCACGGCGGAGAACGCCGAGGAGGTCGCGCAGAGCTTGCACATTGGCCTGACTCATGAGCGGGCCTCCTTCGCGACTTTGAATGAGACGCAATCGAAGAGACGATCAATGGTTCGCTGCAGGGCCTTATAGACAGCAGAGATCGTCAGCTTTTTACGTTGGGAAATGGCATCCACGCTGAGGGAGTAAAAGTAGCGAAGCTCGACGATCTCGCGCTCATCCTGTGGAAGCTTCTGGACACAGTCCTGGAGAAACTCGATCTGAGCATCCATCCAGAGATTGTCCAGGGTGAACTGATCTTCAATGCGGCGTGCGAGTTCGTCGGTGAGGGTGAGAGCCGAGACGTGCATCTCCTTGTGGCCGAGGACTTTATTTCTCGCAATGCCATTGGCCCAGGCAATGAAATCACGAGAGCGGTCGAAGTCGGGGAACTTTTCCCAAGCCGTCGCTGCGACTTCTTGAAGTATGTCGTCGGCGAAACCACGATGGACGACCATGGAGAGGACGAATGCTTTGATGCGGTGTGCACTGGCCGTCCACAGGCGGACAAATTCGAGATTCGTTTCGTGGCTGTGGGTGGTTGTGGAGGTCATTTCGAGCTGGCCAGTCAGTCGCTGAATTGAGTGTATTTAAGTGTGTATTCTCGCCAAGTGGCGAAATTTGGAACAAGAAATAGAGATTGTTTGATTTATTTTCAAAATAGAGGAAATTCATGACACGAATTTAGCATGAACACTTGGTCTCATTTCGCGAAACAACGGATATCAATTTTTGCACCCAACGCATCTGCATGTTTTCACTTGTCCTCGTGCGGCTTTCCGTTAACCTGAGACGAACAAAATTCCAGTCTCCGGAAGGCATTTCCTGATGGGCGCTCTGTCGATCCTCTGTTGCGCGATGATCCTTGTCGTCATCGGCGTCATGGTCTTCCGCATGCATGCGTTCCTGGTGCTGATCTCTGTGTCGATTGTGGTGACGCAGCTGACGAGCTGGGATAGGGTCTTTCGTAGCCAGGTTGATCCGGTCTCTGCCCGTGTCATCTCGTCGACCAGCGGTGAGATGACCATTCAGCGACCTCCGAAGTGGAAGATGACGGAAACGACATTCGCAGTGCTACCGCCTAATATGGCTCTCCACTCGAATTCCAAGCTCGACATTCTCGAACTCACTGCGGATGCTTCCTCGCCGGGACGCTACGTTGTCTCGAACGATCCACCACCCGCGACTGGAAGCCTGCTGATTCCCATTCGCAAGTTCGAAGCGGCTCTGGAACTCGCCAACGATTCCCCCGCCCACCGTGTTGCGGAAGGTTTTGGCGAAACAGCCATGAAGATTGGGATTCTCATTGCGATGGCGGCTGTGCTGGGGCGATGTCTGCTCGTTTCTGGGGCTGCTCAGTCGATTGTCGATAAAATTCGTGGCGTTTGTGGTGAGCAGAATACGCCGATTGCGTTTGTGATCAGCAGCTTCATTCTTTCGATCCCGCTGTTCTTTGATACGGTCTTTCTGTTGCTGTTGCCGCTGGCGAAAGCGATGTATCTGCAGACGGGGCGTGATTACGTCAAGTATGTTCTTTCGATCGTCGTTGGTGGGACGCTGGCCCACTCTCTTGTTCCGCCGACGCCGGGGCCGCTGCTTGTCGCGGCTGAGCTCAATATATCAATGCCGATCATGTTCATGATGGGAATCTTCATTGGATGCTCGGGAATCGTCGCGGGTTATGCCTATCTCAACTGGATCAACCGCATGCTTCCCATCACGATGAGGGAAGAATCTCTGGCAACCGCTCCGGTCATGGATGCTCAGGTCACAACGAAGCCTCCATCATTTCTCCTCTCGGTTCTTCCTATCATCCTGCCGATGATTCTTCTCGCGCTCGACTTCTTATGGCCATGGTTGCAATCCCAGCAGCCAGGCATCTTCCTCGAATCCATCACACCCTCGATCCACTTCCTGGGCGACAAGAACATCGCCCTGACTGCTTCTGCACTCCTCGCCTTCTTCACTCTCTGGTCCATGCCGGGCATGTCGACGAAAGAGACCTCCAAACAAATTCAATCCGCCCTCGCAGAAGGGGGCACCGTTCTCCTCATCATCTGCGCCGGCGGGGCCCTTGGTTCTGCTATCCAACAAACCAACATCTCCTCTGCTTTGATCAACACGTTCCCTGCGATCAACAGCGGCTCGGGACTTCTCGTCGCTGCCTTTCTGGTCACGACATTGATCCGTGTCGCTCAGGGCTCAGCCACCGTTGCCATGATCACAGCCGTCGGCATCTTCGCGCCACTCGCTGCGTCAATGACGTTGCCGTTTCACCCTGTCTACCTCGCCATGGCGATCGGCTGCGGCTCGAAACCTCTTCCCTGGATGAACGATGCCGGGTTCTGGGTGATTGGAAAAATGTCGGGCTTCACCGAAAAAGAGACCTTTCAGACGTTCTCCGTTTTGCTCACTATCATGGGCGTGGCCGCCTTTGTAACAACCCTGTTAGCATCAATGATCTTCCCGCTGCTTTAGGCGAGCGGGGAGTGTCACCCCCCTGTGATTTTACCATTCCCTCATTCCCGTTATTCTATCTCCTTGCTCCTCCGCATTTACCTTTGTCTTGTGTGTGACTAAAACGACATGTCTGACCTCCGCAGTTCCTCCTGGTTCGCCCCTGACTCCCTCCGCGGCTTCGGCCATCGCTCCCGTCTTAAAGGCATGGGGCTGGCTGATGTTGACTATAAGGGCAAGCCGGTTATTGGTTTGTTGAACACCTTCAGCGATCTCAACACGTGTCACTCGCATTTCAAGGAGCGAGTTGAAGACCTGAAGCGCGGGATCTATCAGGCGGGTGGGTTTCCCGTTGAAGTTCCGGTCATGAGCCTGGGCGAGATGTTCATGAAGCCGAGCACGATGCTTTATCGTAACCTGCTCGCGATGGAGACGGAGGAAGTTCTGCGCTGTCATCCGATCGATGCTGCGGTGCTCATGGGGGGATGCGATAAGACGATTCCGGCGATGATCATGGGGGCGATCTCTGCGGATATTCCGTCGATCGTGCTGCCCGCTGGTCCGATGCTCAAAGCTCGCTGGAAAGATGTGACGCTTGGGTCTGGTTCGGATGCCTGGAAATACTGGGACGAACGTCGCGCTGGCAATCTCTGCGAAGATGACTGGTGTGCGATCGAAAATTGCATCGCGAGATCAGCTGGGACCTGCATGACGATGGGAACAGCATCGACGATGGCTGCGATCGCGGAGTCGATGGGGATGACTCTTCCGAATGCCTCCTGCGTTCCCGCTGTCGTCGCGGAACACCATCGACTGGCAGCTGCGACCGGGCGACGGGCTGTTGAAATGGCCCTTGAAAATCTGACTCCCTCAACAATTCTCCGCAAGGAATCGTTCGATAATGCCATCACAACGACGATGGCGATTTCTGGTTCCACGAACGCCATCGTTCATGTTCTCGCGATGGCGCGTCGCGCTGGTTATATGCTGACCCTCGACCGCTTTGACGAACTTTCTCGCATCACACCAGTGCTTGCCAACCTGCGTCCAGCTGGGGCCTTTCTCATGGAAGACTTCTATGATGCGGGGGGACTACCCGCGCTTCTCACGCAGCTCACCGATCTCCTCGATACGAATTGTTTGACTGTCAACGGGAAGACTCTTGGCGAGAACATTGCTCACTTTCCGATCATCAACAACGAGGTCATCCGCGTTCGTGAGAACCCTCTCTCGACAACTGGTGGCACGTTCGTCCTTCATGGCAATCTGGCGCCCGATGGCTGTGTGATCAAGCCGACGGCTGCTGACCCCAGGCTGCTCAATCATACCGGGCCTGCGATTGTCTTTGACAACTACCCCGAGCTGAAGCGACGCATGCTCGACGAATCGACTCCCTTCACGCCGGACAGCGTCCTCGTCCTGCGCAACGCGGGCCCGATCGGTGCCCCTGGCTTCCCCGAGTGGGGCATGCTTCCGATCCCCGATAAGCTGCTCAAGATGGGGATTCGGGACATGGTCCGCATCTCCGATTCCCGCATGTCTGGAACCAGCTATGGGACCTGTGTCCTTCACATCGCGCCTGAGGCGGCTGTCGGCGGACCGCTGGCGTTGGTGCAGGATGGAGATCTCATCGAACTCAACATCAACGAGCGACGGTTAACGCTTCACGTTTCTGACGAGGAGCTGGAACGTCGTCGTCAAAGTTGGGTGCCGCCGAAGTTGTATTATCCCCGCGGCTATGGCCAACTCTTCACTGAACACGTCACCCAGGCCAACCACGGCTGTGACTTCGACTTCCTGCAAAGCTGCGATACCAAGACGCCGCCGCCGGATATCTTCTGATATTTGATTTCATCAAAACCCGAGTTCCGAATCAGGCAATTCATCGCTCGATTCTCTGCTCCACTGTTCCCATTCGCGCTGCTCCTGTTCCCACTCTTCGTAAGTGCGATGATAGATGCTGAAGGCAAAGTCATCGTCCATATTGCATCCATCGAGATGCCAGAAAACCGGTCCGGGCAGTTCTGCCATTGCCCGGCAGCAGGGGCAGTCAGGGTCAACAATCGCCTCATCTCCAGAGACCGCTTCTGGAAGACGGCGGCGTTCGCGATCTATGATGGAACGCGGTGTTCGACCATGGAACTCGGGATCAGGTGTATCGAGCCATTTCTCGCGAACACATTCCAGGCGTGGCACTTCCGTTGTCAGAAAATCACCGACCATGAAAGCATCCGATGCGTGATTCATTCCCCGAAGCTGTTCCTGACAGGACCAGAGGAGTTCACGCACTAGTTCGTAATACTCCACCCATTCATGAGTCCCAAAACTCCCATAGAGAAATGCATGCGATGAATCAGCAACGCCGGGCGGGCATTCTTCGAGACGTGCCCATCGATTCTGCTGCTGTTGAAGATCATGTGAGACATGCTCGTGTTGTTGAATCGCAGCCTCTCGGGGCGTCATTCCGCGTAAATCTTCGCGGGGAGTCATCAGCCACTCAACATGGATCTTTTTGATCAACGCTGCCACATCGAGCCCAACAGCTCGTGCAGAGAATTGCTGTCTGGCAATGAACTCAATCATCGGACGACCGTAAAGAACCTTTCGAACATCCAAAGGACCGGCTTTGATCTTTTCATCCCGGCGTTTGTCAGCAGCGAAATGCCAGGACTCGATGTCGTAAATGAACTTCCAATCTTCAGCGAGATGATAGTACAAGGAAACATCGGTTGCCGCGATGCCGTCATGATACTTCACATTACCTGTTGGTCCGGGCGCCGAGTAGCAGGAATCGACACAGACCACTCTCCCGATGAGATCAATCACAACAATCCCTGCATCGTAAGGTTCATCGCAGAACCCTCGTTTCAGATTCCACTGACACGAACCTGCTGCAACTGGCTTTTCATATCGCCCAACCGCTGTTTGCAGCTCGCTGAGCGTCACCGGATCGGCACTCAAGGCGGCGATAACTCGATCCGCAGTGCTTCCATGAAGTGTTCCTGACCAATCCTGATTGGCTTCTCGAAGAACAAGTCGAACATAGCTCACAACATCAACTCCTGAATCACGTGGAAGATGATCTCTCCGCATCATTGTGATGCAGCGGCGTCAGCAGTTCAAATAAATTCACGTCATCATGTCACATTCGTGTTGAGTCGTTGTAGACGGGCAGCTTTTTACAGCAAGCATACCAGAGACGCACTAAAAGCATTCTCGCGATCAGGACATGTCAAGCGATGTTCGCGTCTCACAATGAGACGACGGGGCTTCGATGAGAGGGAACGTTTGCAACCGTGTTCAATCCCAGTTAGCTTTAGTAGTCAGCACACATTCCTTTCGGGAATGATCGAATTGCGGATATTCTTTGCTATGAGTTTGGGATTCGAAAGTCGGCGTTACTAATGGCTTTGATCGAACTCAAGAACATTCGCAAGACCTATGATCTGGGTGAAGTGCAGGTTCATGCTCTGCGGGAGGCAAGCTTCACCATCGAGCGAGGTGAGTACGTCGCGCTGATCGGGCCCTCAGGTTCCGGGAAGTCGACCCTGATGAATACTCTTGGCTGCCTCGATCGCCCTACTTCGGGAAGTTATACGCTGGCTGGTGAAGAAGTCGTCACCATGACCAAGAACGAGCGTGCTCATCTGCGGAACCGACAGATCGGATTCGTTTTCCAGAATTTTAATTTGCTCGCCCGCACGAGCGCTTTGGAAAATGTTGAACTCCCCCTGCTCTATGCCAAGGGGATCAGTACGCGCGAGCGACACGATCGTGCCAAAAAAGTTTTGACGGACGTCGGCCTGGGTGACCGTCTCGATCACCATCCCAGCCAGCTTTCCGGCGGGCAGCAACAGCGGGTCGCGATTGCGCGAGCGCTCGTGAATTCCCCCTCGATTCTCATGGGTGACGAGCCGACGGGGAATCTCGACTCCAAGACCAGTCGGGACATTATCAAGTTGTTTCGCGAACTGAACGTCAAGCAGCAGTTGACGGTCATCATCGTGACACATGATCAGAATGTGGCCCGCAACGCGGATCGCATTATCGCGATGCATGACGGGGAAGTGATTTCTGATACGCGGGACTTCGAACAGGCCATGCAATCGCTGCAGGCCGCAGAATCGTCACTGCTGGAATAACAATTCGAAGCTGCAACTTGGGTAGATTCAACATGACAGGACCAGGCCGTCGATATGCTTGGCTATGCGTTGCAGCTTCCTCTACCTGCGATATCTCCTGATTTTCCTGCTTCTAATTGGCCACGGGTGTGCCAGGACGAAGGCAGCCCGGTCGGTCATTGTCCCCGAGCAGACGCATATCAACTACCGGAACCCGGAATCGTTACCAGTTACCCAGCTTGCCTCATTCACGGAACCAGTCACGGTCACTCATCCTCGCAGCGAACAGGAACCGCTCAATCTTTCGCTGGATGAAGCCATCCGGATCGCGTTGAGAAACAGTGAAGTGATCCGCGTTCTGACGGGTTCAGTTGCGGTCTCGACCGGCAGTACGGTCTACGATCCCGGCATTGCCAATACGGCGATCGATGCCGCTCGTGGACGCTTTGATCCTACGATCAACGTTGATAATACCTTCAGCTCAAATGAGACTCCTCAGCCGTTTGGAGTCATCAATCCTCCTGGCGTCGCGATTATCGAATCGCAGACCGATGGCTATGGCCTTGATGCTGGCGTGAGTGATCTCAACAGCTTTGGCGGTACGTCTCAGTTTCGCGTGAACGCCTCGCGAACCGATCTCGATCCCTTTCTTGTTCCCCTTAATCCTCAATACTCGCAGTTCGCAGAGCTTAGTTACGTTCAGCCATTTCTACAGGGTGGTGGACGTGCTGCGAACTTGGCTCCGGTTCTCGTTGCCTCGATTGAAACGGAACGCTCCTTCTTTCAGCTGAAGTCGAGTGTTCAGCAAATGGTTCAAAGCGTTATCCAAGGTTACTGGAATCTCGTTGCCACACGGACCACGCGCTGGGCACGTCAGCAACAGGTCATTCAGGCGGAGTATGCTTATGAACGTGAACTGAGCCGAAAAGAACGCGGTCTTGGCGATCTGGGTGATGTCGCACAGACGCGAGTGGCGTTTACGAACTTCAAAGCTAATCTCGTGGTCGCAGAATCAGCCGTCCTTCAAGCGGAAGCGGCGTTACTCAACGTTCTGGGGATCCCGCCGACGGAAGTCGGTGAAGTCGTCCCGTTGACCCCGCCGCATGAAATCCGCGTTGCCTATAACTGGCAGGAAATTCTGTCGCTGGCTGAACGATATCGTCCGGACATCATTGAACTCAAGTTGATCATTGAAGCCGACATGCAGCAGCTGGTCATCTCGGAGAATCAGGCTCAACCTCGGCTTGATGGGGTGGCACTTTATCGTTGGGATGGCCTGCAGGGACGTACGCCGACGGGCGATACGATTGGCAGCAATGGGATCAACGACTGGACCCTTGGCGTCAATTTCTCCGTCCCTCTCGGACTGCGACAAGGACGCGCCAACGTCCGCCAGCGTGAACTCATCATTCGACGTGATCGCGCCAATTTGACTCAGGGTCTCCATGCGACGACTCACCTGCTGGCACTAACCATTCGAAACCAGGATCAGTTCTTCGATCAGTACACTGCCCTGCGAGAAGCCCGTGCCGCCGCTGAAGATAACCTGAAGGTTCAAAAGGCAGAGTTTGCCAACGGTCGAACCATCTTCCTGAACGTGCTTCAGGCCATCGTCGATTGGGGGAACGCCGTCAGTGCAGAAGCTCAGTCGTTGACACAATACAACGCGGAACTGGCGAACCTGGAACTCCAGACCGGAACGATCCTCGAAGTCCACGGCGTTCGGTTTATGGAAGAGCGTCAACGCTTCATCGGGCCATGTGGTGTCCTGGGTGATGGCCGATGTTACCCGACGGGGATCTCGCCGAGTGAGAATCAGCCACGCTATGAAGTTGGTACTGAGCCCGCTGAGAATGCCTTTGACTTGAATTCTCCGCTGGACGATCCTCGACTGCGTCAAATGCCGGGCGGACAGACCATCACCGATCCGGCTGTCGAAGTGAAGGAAAGTGAACCGAAGCTTCAGAAGGAAGTTCTCGGCACCCCGGTTGATCCCAGCCAACCGCCATCACTCATACCGTAGGGCATCGATAGGATCGAGCAGGCTGGCTCGTCTTGCGGGGTAGAACCCGAAGAAGATGCCGACACCGGCAGCGAAAATAATCGCGACAACCGCAGCGGGGATCGAAACGACAATCGGCCATTTGACTCCCGGCGACAATGAGTTGATCAGCATGGTGATCCCCGTCGAACCAGCTATGCCGAGCAGCAGGCCAATAATCCCGCCGATTGTCGACAGAAGCATTGATTCCAGAAGAAACTGCAGCAGAATGTCATGGCTGGTTGCGCCGACGGCCATGCGGACGCCGATCTCTCGAGTTCGTTCGGTGACGGAAACGAGCATGATGTTCATGATCCCGACACCGCCGACGAGTAATGAAATCCCCGCGATCGCTGCGAGCATAGCGGTAATCGTGCCGGTCACAATTCCGAAGACGTTGGCGATCTCAGTCGTATTCTGAACATTGAAGTCGGTTGGCTGACCTGGTGGAATGCGGTGACGACTGGCGAGCAGGTTCTTGATTTCATTCTCAGCTAACGCCATCACATCGACTGAACGCGCCGAGACCAGGATGGCATTGATGTTATTGAAACTGGAACCGGACAGGCGTTTTCGAACTGTCGTGAAGGGCATCAGAAGGATGTCGTCCTGATCATCGCCGACGATGTTGGCTCCCTTTTTGGCGAGGACACCAACGACCCGAAACGGGATGTTGCGAATGCGGATCGTCTTGCCGATGGGGTCCAGGGTCTGGAACAGTTTCTCTGCGATAGTCTGACCGATGACGCAGACCTTGTTTGCGGTCGTCACGTCCTGTTCTGAGAAATAACCGCCCAGGCGGAGATCCCAATTACGAACGATCAGATAGTCCGGCCCGACGCCGAACATCTCCTTCGGGCTCCAGTTGACGTTCCCGTAGATGACCTGCGCGGATGCCCCAACGAGGGGGGACGTTGCGAGGACAGAAGGGCATTCCTTCCCGACCGCTGTTGCGTCGTCGGAGGTCAATGTTGTCACTGCTCCCTGGCGCACTCCGTCACGATGCGTTGCTCCCGGGAAGACGACGATGACATTCGTCCCCAGCGCCTGGAACTGTCCTTGAATCAGTTTTCCTGCGCTTTCACCGATCGAGACCATCGTTGTCACCGCTGCAATACCGATGACGACGCCGAGCACTGTCAGAGTGGCTCGCATCTTGTTTTTCAGTAAAGCTCGAAAGGCAATTTGCAGAGTGATCATTGGTTTGCCGTTACTTCGCTTTCAAGCCGGTGACGAGATCTGCGCCGACCGGCACATCGCCCGAGATAAGTTCGGTAAACTGATAATCGCTGATCCCCATGACAACTTCGACGGCTCGCAGAAGTTCGCCATCCTGAATCCAGACGTGACGTTTGAGGCTATCGCGCTGTGCTTCCGCAGCGACGTCGGCTGGTTGTTCGGCGGCTTCTTCCGATGACACGTCGGACTTTGTGCCGTCAAGAATTCCTTGATCCTCTTTTCGCACGTGTTCTTTGAGCGGGTAATAACGCAAGGCGGCGTTGGGAATCTTGATGACGTCTGTTTTCTCTTTGATCTGGAACGAGATCTCCGCGGTCATGCCGGGGAGCAGTCGCAGATCTTCATTCTTGGCAGAAACAACGACAGGGTAAGTCACGACGTTCTGAGTCGTCGCGGAACTTAAACGGATCTGCTGGACGACACCTTCAAACAACTTGCCCGGGTAGGCATCGACGGTGAATTTAACACTCTGCCCGGTTTCCTTGGCCTCACGGATCAATCCGATATCCGCTTCGTCAACGGAAGCAAACAGGTGCATCTCTTTGCGCAAGTCGGGAGCGATGACGAACAACTCGGGTGTCTGGAATTGAGCTGCGAGTGTCTGGCCCGGGTCGATTTTTCGGTCGATGACGACCCCATCGACAGGTGAGCGGATCTTCGTGTACTGCTGGTTGGCTTCGGAGTTTTTCAGCGTCGCTTCTGCTTGAAGGATGTTGGCTTCAGCGACTAATAGTTCTGCATCCAGGGCCAATCGAGCAAATTTGTACTGATCGAGTTCCGTCTGAGAAATGAAGTCTTTGTTATCGCCGCTCAAACCCAAGGCCCGCTTCTCATCGTTGACGGCATTCTGCAGTCGGGCTTTCACTCGTGTGACTTCTGCAACACGAGTGGCTAACGAGGCTTTGTCGCGGGCCACTGCGGCGTCGTAGATCCGCGGATCGATCTCCGCGAGCACCTGACCGGCTTTGACTTCATCATTGAAGTCGACAAACAGCTTGTCGATCGGCCCCGAAACGAATGACCCGACTGCGACCGACTGGACTGGCTTAATTGTGCCGGTCGCATTGACGACACTAGAGATCGTCCCTTTGACAACCTTCTCGCTGCGAAATTGTGGCAGGTTCTGCTTACGGATGTACTCAGCCACGGGACGATAGGCATAGAAACCAGCGACTCCGAGAATCGCGGTCACAAGGAAAAGCTTCAGAAAGAATTTCATGGACTCAACGAAAACCGTAAACAGGAATGGGCAGCGCACAACACCAGCAGATTGTCGCTATTTTCTCCGCAATTGGAAATACAACAACCGTCCATATCAGGTTTCATTCAGATTGCGAGCAATCCAATATTTCAGCAAACGGTGATCCCGCGCAGATTCGCCCAGTGTGTAATGTCCTGTTTCTGAATCGCATGCGCCATCAGTTCGGGAAACAAATCCGGCGTACATGCAAAGCTGGGTGCACCAATGGCAGTCATCTGAGCGGCGAGTTTCTCATCATAACAGGGTGCTCCCTGGTCACTGAGTGCTAATAAACAGACCATGGTGACTCCCGTGGAGATCATCGAAGCCGTCTGTTGCAGCAACTGCTCCGCGACGCCGCCTTCATACAGATCCGAGATCAGTACGAAGATCGCCTGTGAAGGTCTTGTGATCTCTTGTCGACAATATTTGACGGCTCGATTGATGTCGGTCCCGCCGCCGAGTTGGGTGCCGAAGAGGATATCGACGGGATCACTCAGTTTTTCGGTGAGGTCGACGACTTCCGTATCAAAGACAACCAGACGCGTCGACACGGAACTCATGGAGGCCAGGACGGCTCCGAAGACACTCGAATAAACAATCGAGGATGCCATCGAACCGCTCTGATCGATGCACAGGACAATGTCACGCAACGCCGAACGCTTGCGTCCATAACCAACAAGTCGATCCGCGATGATCGTGCCGCGATCGGGGAGGTAGTTATGCAGGTTCTTGCGGATCGTGCGATGCCAGTCGATTTCGTTGACGCGTGGCCGGGTTGTGCGAGTTGCTTTGCTGAGGGCACCTTTGACAGCCTGACGCAATGGATTGGAGAGTCGACGTTCGAGATCCTGCGTCACTTTCCTGACGACCTGACGGGCGGTCTCTTTCGTCTTTTTGGGAATCACGCGATTGAGAGACATCAGCGTTCCGACCAGATTGATATCGGGCTCGATTGTCTCCAGCGTCTCGGGTTCCATCAGCATCTGTGTCAGGTTAAGACGTTCGAGGGCATCTTTCTGCATGACCTGAACGACCTGCTTGGGGAAGTACGTCCGAATGTCACCCAGCCAGCGATTGACGTTCGGGTTTGAGCCACCCAGCCCGGCAGAGCGACTCGCGTCGTACAATGCCTCGAGGACTCCATCCATGTGTTTGTAGTCATCCGGCAGCGGGAGATCGCCACTTTCCCCGTCGGCACACAACCCTGACGAGGAGGGTTTTCCCAGCACCATCCGCCAGCGTTTCAGACGTTCTGCGTTGGCATCAAGGCTCATGATTCAACCCCTTGCGAAGGTGTGCCGAGAAGTTGTGCGAGGACCGGCAGGACGCGGGCTGCTCGTTGCGAATTGATGGTCATGTCCTGTGTCAGTTCTATCTTCGGAGTCGTTCCTCGCCCCAAGTCACGTACCTTCTCGCCCATTTGTCGACGCTCCGGTCCCGTGAAGGAAGAAAATGCACGTCTCAAAAGTGGCAGCATCTCGACAAATGCGACGGGACTGAGTGACGCCAGCCAGCGGTCGAACACGTTCCAGATCGCATCATGCTGGAGGACCAGTAGCCCGCTGCCATGAAGAAATCCCATCGCCCAGTGGCCGCATTCCATAGGAGGGTTAGCTGTCGACAGGGCCAGTCTCGCACGTCGGTAAAGTTCCTCGTCATCAATTGCATGCTGTTCCAGAAGATAGCGGCAGCACCAGCCGGTCAACAGTGAATGCGACTTGCTGTCTATCAGACGCCGAATGCACTCTATCCACGAATCCAGAAGATCGTCCCTATTGATGATTCCCAATGCACTGCCGACGGAAGCAATGCTAGCCTTCATGCGATCTGCCGCGTCGTCGTCGAGCGAACGGCAGGCCGGGACCAATCCGACAAGAACACGTTCAAACATCCCTATTAGAATCGGCTCGACTTGAGAAGCCCGTCCGCCACGGACATCTCCATACCGAGCGACTTGTGCCATGGGCAGCAGGCTTTCCATCAGGTGACGCACATCGGCACTCACCGCGGCGACAGATTGAACCCGCTCCAGAAGCGGCTCCATTGCTGACGACAACTCGGCCAGCATCGCGAACTTCAACTGACCGGTTAAGACGGTGAGATCCTGGCTTTGCGAAGTATCCGAGAGAACCTTCTTCGTCGCGGCATCGAGGACGGTATTTCCCCAGACACTCGCCTCAATGATTTTGACTGCGAACTCTGGTTTCCATTCTGTCTGCCAGACTTCATGAAACGTCGACGATTTCCCGCCCGTCGATTTGAAGTCTCCCCACGGGACATCCAGGACCGTCAGACGATGCAGCAAATGGCTTTTCGCCAGGTCATTTTCTTTTCGTAGATCGAGATCAAGAAGTTTCGATTCTGTCGAAGGTTTGAAACGCAGGAACTTTTGGAGAGCAGCCAGGTCCTGAGCCAACGGCACCGTCGGGGTCTCAGCAGGCACCTGCCCCAATTCATCGCCAATCTCTAGGCGACGATGAATCAACCGCATGGGACTGACGTCCCCTTGGCAGAAGGCCGACAGGATCGACTCATTCAGCTCTGCCAGCCCGGGCGAACGCAGATTTCTCATTGCAGCGAGTGCGTCAGATAAGCGCTTGGCTTCGATGATACTGGCTGAAGAAGCTTCGAGGTCTTTTTCTCGCAGCAGTCTGGCTGCCGTCGCGATCCAGCGAGTCGGTGCATCCTCGGTCGATTCCCAGACGAGCTGATACCAGCCGGGGGAATGAATCCCTGCCCCATAGCCACTTCGATACGTCAAACGCGAGTTCGTCCAGGGAACCCAGGTGGCGGTCGTTTTGATCCTGGGAAGACCGGTAAGGCGCTCGTTATCTTCCTTGATTTTCGTTCCCACGATTTTGCCAGCGACGGCCTCATCCGTCAGTACGGGAGCATGCCAGGCTCCGCAAATGACAGCGACTTTCGTGAAGCCCTCTTTCTGAACCGCGCGGATCGTCTTACGCATGAATGACTCACGTAGAAGATCTCGCTCACGATGTTCGCCGACTTCCTCGCGTACGGCAGTCATCGCCGTCAGAATCGCAGTAAATAGCTCGCTGGCTTCGACGCGTCGTTCAACCTGCTCTTCCCACCAGAGTTCATGATCTTTGTAACCAGCCGCCTCGGCCAGGATCGCGAGAGGATCGGTTCTCCAGCTAGGAGGTTCGGCTTTGACCTCGGATTCAACGGACGTCTCGTCTGCTTTCGCGTCCTCTTCTTTCTGCTTGGCTTCCTGTTCCTTTTCGATGGCAATTTGATGCGATTGTAGGAGGTCCATCAGTCGAACAGGAACCTGATGCTGAATCGCCCATCGCATCGCCTGCCACTCAGGGGAGAAGACCGTCATCGGATAATAGACGCCGCGCTGTGGCTCATCGACTGGATACACAAGCATCGCGACTGGCGGCTTCATCTCTTCATGATTGGCGAATCCAATGATCTCCTGCGCATCAGCGGGGCCTTCCAAGACAACAACATCGGGCGCGAGTTCACCAAGCGCCTTCAGCAGCGCGCGGGCACACCCGGGACCGTGATGTCGGATTCCAAAGACATGCACTGACATCGAGAGGGTTCCTTACTCTGTCTTGATATCAGTTCCATTCGCGGGTCGCACGGTACAGATCTTTCCAGTCATCACGTTCCTTGATCACGGTCTGCACATATTCCTGCCAGACGATTTTGTCCTGCACCGGATCTTTGATGACTGCACCGACCAGCCCAGAAATCAGATCGCTGGGCCGCAACTGTCCATCGCCATAGAACGCGCTCATCGCCATCCCGCCGGAAACGACCGAGATCGCCTCTGCTGTCGACAGAGTTCCGCTCGGTGACTTCACCTTCGTCTTGCCATCATCGGTGACGCCGTTACGCAGTTCGCGGAAGATCGTCACGACACGTTTGATCTCCTGCAGTGCAGGAACCTCTGCGGGCAGTTCGAGAGCACGTCCCAGTTGAGTGGCGCGCTGATTGACAATCGAAACTTCATCATCCAGCGAATCGGGAACGGGAAGGACAACGGTGTTAAAGCGTCGCAGCAATGCACTCGAAAGATCGTTGACGCCCTTATCGCGATTATTCGCTGTTGCGATGACATTGAAGCCTTTCACCGCCTGAATCTGGGTATTGAGTTCAGGGACAGGCAGCGTCTTTTCAGACAGGATGGTAATCAGCGTATCCTGCGTCTCGCTGGGAATTCGCGTGAGCTCTTCAATGCGACACAACTGCCCTCGTTCCATGGCGCGAAGCATCGGGCTTTCAACCAGCGCATTGCGAGAAGGGCCTTCCGCCAGCAGCCGGGCATAGTTCCAACCGTAGCGTAATGTCGATTCATCGGTTCCCGCGGTGCCTTGAATCAACAGAGCCGATGTCCCACAGATCGCTGCAGACAGGTGCTCGCTCACCCAGCTCTTCGCGGTCCCGGGGACGCCGTACAGGAGAAGCGCCCGGTCTGTCGCGAGGGTTGCAATCGCGATCTCCATCAGACGTTCGTGACCAACGTACTTCGCAGTGATGACTTCACCGTTGGGCAGTTTGCCACCAAGCAAATACATCTTCACCGCCCAGGGTGAGAGCAACCAGTTCGGCGGCTTTTGTCGATCATCGACTTCTGCCAGCATCGTCAGTTCATGCGAGAATAGCTCCTCGGCTGATGGACGCAGCTTATCTGTGGGAGATGAGGGCGAATCGCCGACCGGGCGAGATTTTGCCTCCTCTGACTTGCTGGATGATTTGGCCAAGACTTGCCCCTTTATTGAATCGTTCGATTGATGATGTCATAAAACTGACGGCGGATGCGTGCCTGTTCAACGAACTTCGACACAGCCGACTTGAGGTAAGAGGATTCCATCTGTTCGAGAGCGCTTCCAGTCTCGTCGAGCTTGAGGATGGACTGCAAGAATTCGGGCGGAAGCGCAACGACTGCCGTCTCGAATGTCGACGCCCAACTCGGCAGCCAGCGACGATCGAGCAGGTCTTTCGAGAACTGTGACCAGTAGGCTTTGCTGAAGGAAGAACTCCATGGCTGTTGCAGGGAATTCATCAACTGGCTCATGGGAAGGGAATCCAACGAAGCCGAGCTTGAGGTCAACAGCTTGGTGAGTGTCGTCTCTTGTATCGCGGAGGAAAGTCGATTCCACAATCCGATGATTAATGGCTGCTCAATCTTGAATCGGGAGACGATCACCACATTCCACAGCGGCAGCAGCCATTCCTCGTCAGCCGAAGAGAGACGACTTGAAATCGCCGAGGACAACCAGCCACGAAGGATATTTTCAGCGTAATCATCATTCGTGATCGCGTTGAGCAGTTCCTCTGGCGTTGAGGAAAATGTTCTCGACCAGTGAGAGAGAGGAACGGCTTTCAGAATCTGTTCGGTCCAGTAAGAACGCTTTCCGGTTTGTGTCGGTGGTTTTTCGAGCAGGCCGTCTCGCTCGTCTTCTTTTGTCAGTTCCTGAGGTGGCTGGCAGACGAGCTTCAATGTCTTACGCAACATGCCGGACTTCTGGCCGGTCAACATCGCGTTGGCACGCTGCGTCATACGGGCAACGAATGCGGATCCTGGGAGTTGCGCCAGCAAATCGCAGGCAACGACTCGCACATTGACGCTGCGTCCATCCAGACAGCTCTCCAGAAATGGTTCATCATCTCGTGACAACCCAACTGCGAGCTGCTCCAGCAATTGAGCCCGCGCGTCTGCACTTTCTGCTGGAAAGACATCAGCCAGCCAGGTGCGCCCTATCTCCGGCGATTTCGTTCTGATGGCATAAAGAATCTGGCATCGCTCTTTGATCGAGCCATGGTCGAACTCTTGTTTGAGACTTTCGATCGTCTCTGTATCAACGTTGTCTCGTCGGTCGGACATGAGCAGCCAGCTCCATTCTGGATTCAAGTTCGCCAACCAGCGTCCTCGCTCTCCGACGATTTGCCTGACGAGCTCGCGAGTGGTCTCGTCTTTCACTCCCAGCAGTTGCGGCAATAAGGCAGGTGTCACTCGCATTCCATACGAGCCGATGACTCGTAGAAAGTCCGGGAGCAGGACTGAGTAGGTCGGTTCAAAGGCTTTGCTGACAATTCGTTCCGCTGGAACCGAAATGGCTGCCTGCGACTCCTCTGGAGCAGCGTCCAGCTGATTGACGACAGCAGGGTCCTTTCCTGCCTGCAGGTAGAACGACGTCACTCCTGCTTTCAGCAAGAGGGCATCTTCAACGGAGTCGATCTTCAACGGATCGATGAGCGCATCCATCTGCTCGTTCGACGACGGGCAGGAACTCGCGTTACCCGTTCCCAGCAAGGCAAGCTTCGTGAGGGCATCCATCATGGGAGAAAAAATCCCCCCTGAAAAAAGACTCCTAACGGCCGAAAGTTCACACCATCCCATTCCCCCGACAGATCGCAGGCATGGCCACCTGTGATTGCCAGCAGCTTCCAATAGTTCCCCGCGGTCAGTTCCAATCCTTTGCCATTGCGGTCACACACGTACCAGCGCTGATCATGCAACGTCAAAGTGACATCCTTGAGGACACCTCCTGTGACTGCTCCCCAGGGAAACTTTGCCATCGAATCGACTGCTCGATCAAGAAACGTCTCAACAGTCTGACTGCCCGGGACACGATCAATGATTGCTCCGATGCTATCATCGCGCACCATCAATCGAGCACGTTGACCAAGTGAGCCGGGATAAATGGCGATGACGGCACTCTGCTCCGACCCCGGCAGCAGCCCATCGGCAAATGGCTGTGTTCCGACAGCAAAGTTAACCACAAGCACTGTCTTTCCGGTCATTCGTCCGACTAGCCAGGAGCGCTGAACCCGGACCCGATCGTCATCATCAATCGTCTGTCCGATGACGGCCCAACTGTCCGTAACTTTCTCACCAGATGATTCAAGTTCTTCTTGAGTGACCGTCCAGCCAATCAGCTGACGGACATCCTCCTGAACAGGTTGCTCTAGCGTTTCGATCCGCTGATAAGCATGGATCAGCAGTTTGATTCGACCGAGTTCTTCCAGTAGAAGCCGTGGCCAGTCCTGAGTCCTCAACTGGAGATTCGACAACATCCTCAATCGCCCAGCCAGCCCAGAGGCTTGCGCATCAACGAGGCGCTTCGCCTGATCTTCCCACATCTGGGTATCGCCACGATTCAGCCGGGCTAACCCAACGCGGACCAGATCCTTCATCCACAAATCAAGTCGCGCAAGTCCCTCTTCGACTTTCTTATGGCGTTGATCCGCTCGCTTCTGCTGTGCCTTCTCATCGACGGGCTTGGGTGGAGCCGTTTTCTTCTGCTCTGCCTTTTCCGCTTTCGCCTGACGCTTGTCGAGCCATTCGACGACCCAGTCAGGGTTCGTTGTCTGAGAAAGGCTGGCTGGTGCGTCGGCAGTGATCAGCAATAATCCGAGCACATGTTTGCAGGGAAACTTACGCGAGGGGCAACTGCACTGGTACCCCAGCGACGACCGCTCGATCTTGACCTGATAGACCGCGCTCCCCTGACATTTCCCCCAGATCGCGAGATCCGATTGTCCCAGATCCGTCCACTGTCGCGGCGATGCCAGCTTCTTGCCAGCTGATGCCGAGGCAGCATCAGGAGCCATCTGTAAAACTTGCTCGCTGGTCAGCGACATCCGATGTCTTCACTCGCTGTTAGAAAATCAGAAGTTCCATTTTTCCCCAGCGACGATATCAGCCGACTGTGCAAAAGACAAGTAGACTTCGAGCTCTTACTTCAGCGGTCGAGCAGTCACGCCCTCGTTGGTAATTTGAATCGGCTTGATCAGCCCTTTCTCATCGAACTCCATTTTGTCGATACAGGTGACACGCGAGTTCCCATCGGTCTCACCGAGAGGGCGTCGGTGATAGATGCAGTAATATTCGTCAGTGCCAGGGACATGAATCACAGAATGGTGCCCTGCCCCTGTTGCAATTTTGGGATTCTGCTTGAGGACGGTGTCGATCCGCTTGAACGGGCCAAACGGCGAATCCGCAATCGCATACGCGACGGAGTAATTCGGCCCGGTCCATCCTCCCTCGGACCACATGAAGTAATACTTCCCGTCGCGGATAAACATGAATGGACCTTCGACATAGCCTTGCGGCGTGATCTCTTTGAAGGTAACGCCGTCCTCGAATGGGATGAATCCGGTAAAGTCTTGGTTGAGTTTGGCGATGTTACAGTGACGCCATCCGCCGTAGATCAGGTACATCGTTCCGTCTGCATCTTTGAAGACGAACTGATCAATCGGCTGTGCCCCATTGTGAAACTTATCAACCAGAGGTTTCCCAAGGTGATCACGAAACGGCCCCGCCGGGTGATCTGCGACAGCCACCCCAATCCCGCCATACTCGTGGTCGTTCTGAATATCGTTGGCACCGAAGAAGAAATAATACTTCCCGTCTTTCTCGATGATCGATGGCGCCCACATGGCACGTCGCGCCCAACCGATGGCTTTGTTGTCGAGAATGCGCGAATGCTTCGTCCAGCTCACAAGGTCTTTCGACGAAAAGCAGTCGAAGAATGTCTGCTGCTTGTAAGGAGCAGAATAAGTCGGGTAAATCCAGTACGTATCGCCGAAGATGATCCCTTCTGGATCCGCATACCGGCCTTCAAAGACCGGATTCCCCGAGGTCGTTTTCGCATCCTGAGCAGACAGCGGTCGCACGGAAAATGTCAAAACCACTGCCAAGCAGACGATGGAACGCAGCATATTTGAGCCTCTCACTATAACCGATATTTGTCGGGACCAGCCCTCGCGACTCCAATCGCGATTGACTGGAATATGTCTCAACGGGATCGTTCGAGCTTAGCATAGCTCGGCAGGCAAAGTACACCGTTTCGGGAGTTTCTTTGTTTGAGTTCTCGACGAGAACGCTATGATCGATTGAAACAAAAGTAGGACATTGCTTACCCCTGAGAATTGAGACATGACATTAAGATTCGTCGCCTCACTGATCGCCATTTGCATCGGCATCTTCCTCGACACGACTTCTGCAGATGCGCAAGCGCCTCCCAACATCGTTCTTATCCTTTCTGATGATCAAGCCTGGACTGATTACGGGTTCATGAAACACCCGCAGATCAAGACGCCTCATCTCGACAAACTGGCCAGCCAATCTCTCGTGTATACCCGAGGCTACGTCCCAAACAGTCTGTGTCGCCCCTCACTGGCCACGATCATTACTGGTCAATATGCCCACCAGCACGGTATCGTCGGCAATGATCCACCGCTTCCCGATGACGTCAAAGACATGCCGCTGAAGCGCGCGAAACTCCACGACAGCTATTTCAAAGCGCGCGAGACTTACATCAGCAAGATCGACCAGCAGGAAACGATTCCAGACTACCTTGCCAAACTCGGTTACCTCTCCTTCCAGTCCGGTAAATGGTGGGAAGGTCATTACTCACGCGGCGGATTCACCCATGGCATGACTCACGGCGACCTGCTCCTGGGGGCCCGCCACGGCGACGAAGGACTTGCGATCGGACGCAAAGGCATGAAGCCCGTCTTCGAATTCATCGAGACAGCCAAGGAAGATCAAAAACCCTTCTTCCTCTGGTATGCCCCCATGATGCCACACTCACCACATAAGCCGCCCGAAAGGCTGCTCACGAAATATGCCAAAATCACGCCGCATGTCGAAATCGCCAAGTATTGGGCCATGTGTGAATGGTTCGATGAGACGATCGGCGAACTGATGTCCGAACTCGAACGCCAGAAACTGTCCGAGAACACGATCGTCCTCTATGTCGCCGACAACGGCTGGATCAACGAAGCCGATCGAGATGCCTATGCACCACGCTCGAAGCGTTCCCAATACGATGGCGGTCTCCGTACTCCCATCATGGTGAGCTGGCCAGGAAAGATTACACCGACGGTCGACAATGACCACTTAGCCAGCTCCATCGATCTCTTGCCGACAATCCTACATGCGACCGGAATCACTCCGCCCGCTGATCTCCCCGGCATCAATCTTCTCGATACGGAGGCGGTCGCATCGAGAAACGCGATTTATGGCGAAATCCTCGAGCACGATATCGTTGACATGAATAACCCTGCCGCCAGCCTCCGGTTCCGCTGGATCATCGACGGCGACTGGAAACTGATCGTTCCCGTCAAATCTCGTGAACCGAAGGCACAGATCGAACTGTTTAACATTCAGTCAGACCCGACCGAACTCAAAAACCTCGCAGCACAAAACAGCCAGCGCGTGCAGCAGTTGCAGCAGAAACTCGATGCGTGGTGGAATCCCGCTGTCAATTGAGCAACATTTTCTCAAACCTGCGCGAATGGTAAGTTTTCATTCGCAAGGGATCATTGTTGGTTCGTCCGACTGTTGCGCATAATGTCAGAGTTGACGGTACTTCCAGATCGGGATGTCTTGCGCTCGCTCAACATCTGGTAAGTGGCTTTCAACGCTATCAAGGAGCGACAGCCGGCATGCGAATCGAAAGTTTTCAGTACTCTGCGTTCGCTTCTCGTTTCCCATCCTCGCTTCGAGTCTGTACTTCAGCCTGCATTATCTGGTGCCTCATTGTCTGCACCTCGCTCGTAAACGCTCAGACAACCACTCGCACGCCTCGTCTTGGTCCCAAAGTCGTTCAAGGTCAACACGGCATCGTCGTGTGTGAAACCCCGGTCGCCGCAGAGATTGGTGGTCAGATCCTCGCGAAAGGGGGAACTGCGGTTGATGCTGCGATCGCGACCGCGATTGCGTTGCAGGTCACCTGGCCAGAAGCCGGCAATATCGGCGGCGGGGGCTTTATGATGGTTGCTCCTCCGCATGATGATGTCGTTTGCGTCGAATACCGGGAACGTGCACCGCTTTCGACAAATAAGAACAGCTTCGTCCAATGGACCGATATGCACCATCCGCGGGTTGCTGGTGTTCCAGGAACGCTCCGAGGTCTGGAACTCGCTCATCAAAAGTACGGTAAGCTGAGTTGGTCGGAACTTGTCACGCCGTCAGTGAAGATCGCCAGAGAAGGTTTCGAGGTCAATGAATACCTGGCTGCATCCATGAACGGCGTTCTGCGTCAGAAGTCTCTGCAGAACGAGCCGATCTTTGAGGAGTTCCGACGCGTTTACTGTCACCCCGAAGGTCGTCCCTGGCAGAAAGGGGATCGACTCGTTCAACCCGATCTGGCTTCGACTCTTCAGCTCATTGCTGACGATGGTGCAGACGCCTTCTACAAAGGCCATATCGCAAAGCAACTCGTTGACGAAATGAGCCGCAATGGGGGACTCATCACTCTCGAAGATCTTAAATCGTACACGGCAACCGTTCGCCCTGCCGTTGTTGGCGAAGTTAAGGGTTACGCTGTCTATGGTGCACCGCTGCCCAGCTCGGGCGGGATTACGATCCTTAATCAACTTCGACTTCTCGAACAGCTGCCGCTCAAGCGTCCCGAATCATCCGCATGGTCAGTCGAGAACGTTCATCTCCTGACCGAAGCCATGCGTCGCACATTTCGCGATCGTGCGGCTTATCTGGGGGATACCGATTTCATCGAAAAGCCAGCTCACCTGCTTGAACCTGACCACGCTGCCAGGCTCGCATCGTCGGTCAACCTGACGAAAGCAACATCGAGTGCATCAATTGCTAATGGCATCAAACTGGCCGACGATCACGAGAGTATGCAGACAACCCACTTCTCCGTGATCGATAAAGACGGCATGGCAGTCAGCAACACTTACACGCTCGAAGCCTCTTATGGCTGCCGGATCGTTGTGAAGGGAGCAGGCTTCCTCCTCAACAACGAGATGGGCGATTTCAACTTCAAGCCCGGCATCACAAATACCAAAGGACGCATCGGCACCGAACCCAATCAGATCGCGCCCGGCAAGCGGATGCTCAGCTCGCAATCGCCGACGATCGTGAAGAAAGATGGCAAGATTTGTTTGGTCATCGGAAGCCCGGGCGGTCGGACGATCATCAATACGGTCAGCGAGATCCTCGTTCAGAAACTCTTCTTTGATCGTTCCCTCGCGGAGGCGATCGACGCACCTCGCTTCCACCATCAATGGTTCCCCGACGTGATCTCTTTTGAAGACGAAAAGGAGGGACTCTTTGAGAGCATGGATGCTCAATTACAACGCATGGGGCACGAGACGTCTCACCCTGCCAATCGCCAACAGGGTGCCGCTCACGGCATCGAAATCGATCCAAAAGCCGGCATCGTCACAGGTGTTTCCGACGCAAGACTCGGCGGCGGTGCCTACGCTGTCAGCCCGTAGTTGAACTCAGTCGAGTTTCCCGCGACGTAACCGCAGCGCGTTGGCAATCACCGACACCGAGCTCAAACTCATTGCCGCCGCTGCCAGCATGGGGTTGAGCAGCAGGCTCTTCGAGATCGGATACAAAACTCCCGCTGCGATCGGAACGCCGATGGCATTGTAGACCAGGGCAAAGAAGAGGTTCTGTCTGATATTCCCCATCGTCTGACGTCCCAGAGAAATCGCTTTCACGATTCCTCGCAGGTCTCCTTTCACCAGAGTCACACCGGCAGACTCGATCGCAACGTCTGTCCCTGTCCCCATCGCAATCCCGACATCGGCAGCAGCAAGGGCAGGAGCATCGTTGATCCCGTCTCCAGCCATCGCCACGCGTCGCCCTGCTTTCTTCAATGCGGTCACGCGGGCCAGTTTGTCTTCAGGTCGCACACCTGCTTCGAAGTCATCGATCCCCAGTTTCTCAGCCACGATCTTCGCTGTCGTCGGCTGGTCTCCCGTCAGCATGATGACTTTCAAGCCGAGTTCATGCAGTTTCCGAATCGCGGCCGCTGACGATGCTTTGAGCGGATCCGAGACCGCGATCAGTCCAGCCGCCTGCTTATCAACAGCAACCGCGACCACAGTCCGACCCTCTCGTTGAAGCTCTTCAATACGGGATGAGAACGATTCGACACCAGAGACGGATTGCTCCTTCAACAACATCGCGTTGCCGACGATCACTCGCTTCGTCCCCACCGATCCTTGTATCCCCTGCCCTGTTATCGATTGAAAACCCGTCACTTCAGACAGCGGAAGACTGCGATCACGAGCGGCGTTGACGATTGATCGTGCAATCGGGTGTTCGCTGTGCTGCTCGAGGCTCGCCGCCAGACTCAGCAAGTCTTGTTCACTGAAGCCGCTCCCCGGGATGATTTCGGTCACCGTGGGACGACCTTCCGTCAGAGTCCCGGTTTTATCGACAATGATCGTGTCAATCTTTTCCAGACGCTCGATCACATCCGCATCGCGAATCAAGACACCTTCCTGCGCACCACGTCCAATCCCCACCATAATCGACATCGGTGTCGCCAGTCCCAGTGCACAAGGACAGGCAATGATCAACACCGCGACCGCATTCACCAGGGCCCATGCCAGCGCCGGCTGTTCCGGCTGCACGATCGCCCAGACAAGAAAGGTCACGATCGCGATTCCAATCACCGCAGGCACAAAATACCCTGAGACCGTATCTGCAACTTTCTGAATCGGTGCACGACTTCGCTGCGCACTGGCGACCAGATCGACGATACGAGACAGAACCGTCTCCCCGCCGACTTTCTGAGCCGTCATCACAAACGAACCTGTCTGATTCACGGTCCCCCCGATGACATCATCACCGATCGTCTTGGTGATCGGCATCGGCTCTCCCGTCAGCATCGCTTCATCGACACGACTTTCGCCCTCGACGAGGACTCCATCCACAGGGATTTTCTCTCCTGGTTTTACTCGCAAGCGATCGCCGGCATGAACGTGTTCCAGAGGCGTGTCTTTTTCATGGCCATCCACCAACACGTGTGCAATCGGTGGAGCAAGGGCCAGCAGTTCGCGAATCGCAGCCCCTGTTCGCTTCCTCGCTCGCAGCTCAAGCACCTGGCCGAGGAGAACGAGTGTGATGATCACTGCTGCTGCTTCGAAGTAGACGGCCGCCTGTCCGTGATGCTGCTGTCCATGATGTTGAAAGGCGTTCGGGATAAGCCACGGGAACAGCGTGGCAGTAACGCTGTAGAGATAGGCTGCTCCCGTTCCAATCGCAATCAGCGTAAACATATTCAAGTGACCGGTTCGAATCGAACGATAGCCACGCTCGAAAAAGGGCCATCCGCAGTACAGGACAACCGGCGTACTCAAAAACAACTCCAGCCAGCGACCAGTCGTTGTCCCTGTGATGCCTGGAATGTTGACACCGATCATCGGTAACATCGCGACCAGAAAGACAGGCACTGTCAATGCGACACTGAACCAGAAACGACGCGTCATCTTCGTCAGCTCTGGATCATCCTGCTCCTCAGCGACGATAGTCTTTGGCTCCAGATCCATGCCGCACTTGGGGCAACTTCCTGCATGATCCTGCTCGACTTCAGGATGCATGGGACACGTAAAAACAACACGCTGACTGCGAGCAGGTGCACCCGATGATTCCAAAGCCATGCCACATTTGGGACAGTCTCCTGGCGTATCGCTTTCAACCCGCTCACACATTGGACAGTAATACGCCTTCGTCGCCTTCTGACGTAATTCCTTCGCTACTGAGTGATCCTGCTCTCCATGACAACACGATTTCTTCCCCGGCATCTCCAACGTCACGAGCTGATGGGATGTCTCCGCAGTTGCCCCAGTCAGAAACTTCTCGCGACATTTCGGACAACAAAAGAAATATGTCTGTCCGTTTTTAGTTGCATGATGCGGCGAATCCTCGCTGACCGTCATTCCACAAATCGGATCTATTGGCACGTCGGCCCCTTCGCTGTCTGCATATCGTTGTGACGCAGTTCAAAGCTGCGTTTCTTCCCAGTATTTTACACGTCAAAGACGCGCAGGAGCAGTGTCACAAACAAGGAATGCAAACACGCAGCAGTTTCACTCACACAATACGAGGCGAGACCTCAGCCCGAATCTTCTGTTCATAAATGGACAGCAGGCGGTCAAACGTCTTTCGCCATGAGAAATGCTGTTCCACATGCTCGCGCGATCGACGCGCCATCTCTTCCCGTGACTGCGCGACGTCTTCGATCAGACGTGCGAACTCATCAGCGTTATCGACTTCAGCCAAGCGTCCTGTCTCGGGAGGAACACGTTCAATCAACGCCCCTGCATGGACTCCGACAACCGGCAAGCCCGCCGCCTGAGCTTCGATGACCGCCAATCCAAATGTCTCAAATGGCCCTGCCGTGACGTAGATATCCGACGACGCCAGCAACGCTGCGTAGCGGTCATGATCTTTCTCATAGTGAAGAATGGTCGCACCGCCCAGCTCCGCTGCCTGCGTTTCGAGATGATCACGCATCGGTCCCTCGCCCATGACGATCAACCTTGCCTTCAACTCCTTCGGCAGCTTCGAGAAGGCATCCAGAAGTACGCCGACACGCTTTTCTTCCACCAGACGTCCTGCATAGACGAGCAGCAACTCATCGTCCTGCACGCCTAATTCCTGTCGAATCTGCATTGAACGTTTACCGGGATGAAATCTCTCCAGATCAATCCCCAGCGGCACGACCTGAACATCGTCAACTCCATACTGATTCAAACGAGCCGCCTGCTCTTCGGAGGCAGCCAGCCGCACATCGCAGTGATCGAAAACCGATTTGATATAAGACTCTGCACTCCCGGCAAAAAAGTTCGCCAGCTGATAACCAATCTTCTCCAGCGTCGGCATCCAATCGCCGACGGATTCATGGACCGCGCGCTTTAATGGTCCTGCGACGAATGCCTCTGCCACGTCCGTATGAAAATACGCCCCGACGCAACACCGTTCGCCAGCTTCTTTACGACGTTCACTATGCGAACGCACCGCCCAGGCGTCTGCGTAGAAACTTCCCAGTTCAATGACGTCCGCGTTCACTTCATCAAGAATGTGGGTGATCTTGTCAGGACGCCAGAACATTCTGTACGGCGCATATCCCGGGATGATCGGGCTGGCGACGCGGTAAGTCTTCGTGCGATCCGTCGTTTCAACGTCATCGTGGTCATCAGGAATGATGAGCACATGCTCGTGATCGGTATGGCGAAGCAGATAGCGTCGCTTCTCATCCAGATAGGTACGGATACCGCCGCTGGTTTCGTGGTAGGACAAAGTGATATCGAGAAACTTCATCGTGGCACTTTCCTGAGATTTATTGAACAAACCGTCGTTCAGACTCCGCCTTTTCGGCTTCTTGAGAATAACAACTGACGGTACAAAATTCCGAGACGCCTGACTGTTCCCGCAACATGCATCGGGCATGACCGCCTGGAAGCAGATCGATACTGATCGCCAGTTTTTCCTGTGGCAGCCGAAGCGAAAACCCCAGACCCTCTGCGGACTTCGGGAAGTTTGGTCGAATCAGGATCTGACCTGCTTCCTTTCGAAAGCCCATTAACTCTTCAATGACCAGCGTGTTGACAAGTCCCGACCATCCCACAAACTCGCTAACGGGTTTGCTCCCCAGCGTCAGTTTCTTGAACCGGTTTCCCTTCTTGCGATGCAACTCTTCAAGGTCGTAACGATCTGGATCGTAGAACTCGTAGAAACGACGCATCGTCGAGAACGTCTTGTAAACACCGTGACACAACCGAAAAGAGAGATCCGCAACATCCGAGTAAAAGCCGTATCGTTTCAGTCCCTGGATCACTGCATACGCTGTGTTGATCCAGACAGGCCCTCGCCACATGTCTTTAGCAAACTCAGGATCGGCTTTTGAAACACTCGGCAGCGGAATTTCAGTGTTGAACAACTTCGGGTCGAGAATCTGCTGACGAAGAGCTTCCGCGCGTGTTGCATCAGGGATCCCGGCCCAAAGTGGCAGTAAGCCTGCAATCGTCTTGTGACGGATGAAGCCGTTCGTGACTTCATCGTGGTCATAGTAAAACTGATCGACATCGTCCCAGAGAAACTCGTTGACGGCTTCTCGCAACTCATCGGCTTGGTTGCGATAAAGGCTGGCATCTTCATCCCGCCCCAGCATCGTCGCCATCGAGGCCAGCATCTCGTTCTGCAACACCACGTACGCACAAATATCAGGTGAGGAAAATCGCTTCGTGTTCGAGAATATCTGCTCGTCACGAGAGCTGAATCGAGGAGAGTTATCGATGCCGGATTCGTAAGGATGAGCCCAGAAGAACAATCCATGCTGATGACGTCGATTCTCATACAGCCAGGCGTTGTAGTCACGCAGCGGTTCATAAATCTGACGTTCAAAATCTTCACCCGGCGGCAGCGTGTTCCATCGCATCAGGCATTCCATAGACCACGCCATGACCGGAGGCTGGGTATACTTCGACTCGCTGAAATTCGTAACAACGTGCTGCAACCTTCCTCCATCTCTCAAGTCAATAACCGCTCGATTCACTTCGAACGCCGTTCCGAGATCCCAGTGTTTCCAGACTTGTGACGTGAATGCAGAGTCCCACAGATAAATCCCTTCAAAGCTGGGGGCAGGGTGAATGTATCGAAGCTTCGAGAGAACATCCGGCATTTGCAGATTTAAAAACAGGTTGGCATAAACCGCTTTAAAGCCTTCCTCCCAACATCCCAGGTCTGCATTTGGCGAGGAGACAAACAGCGTCGGTGGTTGATGACCGACCTGTTTCTGTTCGAGAATCGATTGGGGAAGTTCGATCGGAACAGGACCGCGACGACTGAACAATCGCGACCATAACACGAGGTCCAGTCCATATCGAAATGCGCGATGATAGCGGGACGCGTAGCGGCCGACGTGACTGGTTCGATGTCGTACTGAACTCGCCAGTTCTCTGAGCATAAGACCTCTCTCAAACGGCGTGGAAATCAGGATGTGTATCAGGGTGATGACGCTGTGACTGTCTAACTGAGCAGTTTTGATTCCATACTGTCACAAAATCGAGCCTACTCGTGATCGCTTGATCTGCAGGTAAAACCATTTTACTGACCCTACAACCCGCCTCACCATCCCTTTGCGTACAAAGAAATGATCGATGAGACATATTCGCACGCTACACAATTCGACGGATGTTCTAAGTTTTCGGTAGGACGACGGCGCGCATGATGGGCGCAGACAAAGGCGATGGGCTGCCTTCGTCAATTCACACCACATTGACGTGTTCTTCAACCTGCAACGCTCCGCGCATCGCGAAACAGCGTTTTCCCCACCTGGCCCTTCCATGCACAAGCCCGCGCAACTCACACAAATTGATCTGGATGACCTGCGTCATGGCGTTACGCTGGAAACTCCGCTCTTTGATCCGCTGCACAGCCAGCAGATTCTGCTGCTCGCTGAGGGAACAGTCCTTACTTCCAGTCTGATCGAAACACTGCGTCGACGCGGCATTCAAAAAGTTCTCATCGCCTCGGAACACGTTGCTCGCGTCACAAGGCTCCTCGCCCCTGCTCCTCCAGTTGCCTATGTCCCGCCGACTTCAAAGTCGCAGGAATCAAAAAAGCAGGAACCCAAAGCGATCCTGATCGGAAGCACGCCGTTTCTCTTCCGGGAAAAGAAGCTTCGCGAGAATACTCTCTCCACGCTTCACGACTACTCGTTCTGGCATGACTGCAGCGAGCCGAAATCACTGTCGCTTCCCAAGTCGCTCGTCGTCCAGATGGACCAGTTGACATTGGAGTCGATGGCCCGCCTGTGTGGGCTGTATGCACAGGCAGAAATGGGAGACATTTCGTCGTTCGAGCAGTCGATCGATATTTGCAATCAGGCTCTCCACCAGCTGACAAAAGACATCGATACATTCGTCGCGGGCTGCACAAAACTCGGCAGCTACACCCCGAGCCTTCAGGGAACGTCCAGCGCCATGCTGGCAATCGCGATAGGGAATGTTCACGGGCTGACTCGAGACGAACTGATCGAACTAGGAGTCGGCATCATGCTTCACGAAGCCGGGATGTTGCTCCTTGAGCGAGGGAATCTCGAACTCTCCTCCATCATCGACGACCTTTCCTTCCTCGAACTTAGCAAACACTCGTCGTACGCCGCCGACATGATCGGTCGCGCCAAGAACATGCCGCGTACTTCGCAAATGGTGGCCTACCAGCTTCACGAACGCTGCGATGGCTCCGGCTATCCACGACGCCGTCACGACAACCAGATCCATCTTCTGGCGAAGATTGCCGCCATCGCAGATCATTACATCGCATTGACGACACCTCGCCCGAAATACCAGCCGCTGTCGTCTTATCACGCGATGGAACAGATCCTTCACGATGCGCGTAAGCACAAGTTCGATCAAAACGTCGCGAGAAGCTTTCTTTATACAATGTCTCTTTTCCCTGTCGGCTCACTCGTCGAACTTTCGGACGGGCGCATTGGCCGGGTGACTCGCTCGAACCTTGAGAAGTATACTCGTCCAATGCTGGAGATCATCTCCCTGGAAACCGTCTTCGAGCCAACACATACGATTAATCTCGCCAACGAAAAAGGCCTCGACATCATCCGCCCGTTAAGCGATCTGCTGATCTACGACGACCGCCTCGTCGGTGTTTGATTTCTTCCAGAACCGAGATCGGAAGGGAGCGCAATCCCCGCCCCCTTTACATCTCCGGCCACTTCAGCACCACGACCAGATCCATCACATTTGTCCCCGTCGGACCTGTCTGAATTAGCGAGTCAATGCGTTCGAGAGCATAGTACGCATTGCATGTCTCCAGAAACTTTGTCAGTTCCAGCCCTGACATCTTCGCGTTGTCCGACGCAATCTGATCCGCAATTCCTCCAGCCGCATCCGTCGGCCCATCTTCCCCATCGGTCCCGATACTCAGCAGCAGGACATCATTGATCCCCTGCTTCTGCCGCGTGATTAATGCAGAGAGCGCGATCTGCTGGTTGCGTCCCCCGACATGCTGCTCACCATCTTTCGGGACTTGCACCGTCGTTTCGCCACCGTAGATCCAGCAGAGTGGCTTATAGGATTTCGGAGTCCAGGCAGCCTCGAGTAGCAGGTCTTTTCCGACTCGTTCCGCTGGTCCACTCAGCTGCTTATTCGTCTGTGGATGGGTGATGTAGCCCATCTTCTCTGCACGTTTCGCAGCTGCAACAATCGCGGTCTTGTTCGTCCCGATGAGATGATAGGGATAAGAGGGGACGCGGACACATTCGCCAGGTTCTCTTAAGTACTGGTAAACGGGTCGAAAATCCTCGACCTCATCACAGCCATATCGATCGAGCACATGAATTGCATCCTCGACACGATGTCTGGGAGAGACGGTCGGCCCTGATCCAATCAAGTGAGGCGGATCTCCAATCACATCCGAGATCGCGAGCGTGATCATCCTGGCTTTCCCGCATGTCAACAGTCCTCCTCCCTTGACCATCGAGATCATGCTGCGAACAGTATTCAACTCTTCGATCGTCGCCCCGGACTTCGATAGGTAACGAATCAGCTTCGTTTTCAACTCCAGTCCAATTTCATCGACTGGCCAGCTCAGCAGTGCACTCGCTCCTCCCGACAGTAACACAACAACAAGGTCATCTTCTCCCCCGCTGGCAATCAACTCGACTCCCTTCTGAGTGGCGATTACTGCCCTCTCTGTCGGCTCATTGATTCCCACGGGTCTGACTGCCAGCGGGACGATCCTCTTCAAAACTGCTTCAATCCCTTCCGGAATCTGCACCTGCCCGACCAGCTTCTCAAACGCATCCGTCCCATCAAGCGCCGCTTCAAACCCCTCTGCCATCCCGGCGGAGGCTTTTCCCGCGCCGATAACGATCAGCTTCTGAATACGATCTGTATCGTAGGTTTCGCCGCAGATCGAAAGACAGCGTCCCGTGACATGCACGACATTCCTCATCAGCCGGGCTGGATCGACCGCTGCGATCCCGGCTCGGGCAATTTCCAACGCATGTCGTCGCATCATCGCAGGTAGGTTGTCCATAGACTCATGCTATGGCAGACAGGATCTACTTCTCAAGTCTGCGCGGCGCGCACAAAAAAACTGTTGCTCCCTCGGGGAGAGCAACAGTCTCAGGAAAATCGCAGTCGTTCAATCAGGTCAGATTAGAACGTGATAACGGTGTCGATACCGAAGATTGAGGCTTCGTCATCATCAACAGCGACAACGCCGTTTGGAGCACCGTAGTTCCACTGGTAACGCCATTCTGGACGAATGGTGACGTTAGCGTGTGGCTTGATGTTCACGCCCAGACGGGTCATGTAAACATCATCGTCGTTACCGTTCTGCCACCACTCGAAGTTAGAACCGAGTTTGACACAATCGTTGATTGTGTAGAAGGCATAACCGTTCGTGCCGTAGTTCTGAACGCCATCAGCACGAGTCACAAGGTCGGATTGACCAACGAACTG